>PFUG01000652.1 GCA_002789955.1 Deltaproteobacteria bacterium CG_4_9_14_3_um_filter_63_12
CCTGCATGGCATTCTCATCATTAGGCATGTAGGGGCGCCCCTTGTGGCCTGCATGGCATTCTCATCATTAGGCATGTAGGGGCGCCCCTTGTGGGCGCCCGCAATGCGACAGCGCCTTCGACCGTCGAAACAGCTGCCTCGAGCGAGGGTTTGTGAGAAACTGCAGGAAGAGCGGATTCGCGCATTCCTCGGCACCGAGAAGCCCCAAGGGCGCAGCACGCTGCGCCCCTACCCAGGGCGTCCCTCGAAAGCTGGCGTGCCTACACGCGATCGTCGAACCCACTGGAGAGGACCAAGGATGAGCGAGTTTTTTGACCGGCTACGACCCCATTTCCCTAACGCCGAGCTGCGCGATGGTGCTTTGATCCTGCGCGAACGAACAGGGCGCGGCGGTGCATATGTGCGGCTGCTCGCCCAGTCCGGTGCACGGGCAAACCTCAAGCTCGTCGCCGTCTTTCCCCTTTCCGAGAGCACCACTGAGTCTCGGCGCGCAGCCTTCAACCATGCGGTCGGCGGACTCCTCGAAGAACATTGGGGATTGCAGCTGCACAGCATGGCAGAGGGGGGAATGCTCTCGCTCGCCGCGGAGACTCCCGTCGAAGACGCCGACGAGCGCTGGGTTCTGAGGCATATCAATCCGATTGGTCTGGCGTTTCCACACCTCGAGGTCTTGCTCGAGGAGCTGGAGAACGGCAGCGAGCCTTTCGAGGCGTTGGGCCGACGCGGCGTTGCCGCGGCCTCAGGGGAGATCCCCCAGCCAGCTCCCCAGCCTAATTTCGTCCCAACGAAGGCCCGGCGCAGCCCACCTTCAGGCGACCTCTCCCATCTGCCAAACCTCGACACGCTCGAGGACGAGATCGAGTGGCTCCACAAGCGTCTTGACCGCACGTTGGCCGCCCACGCCATCGGCGTGTTGCACACCCACGACGGCGAGAAGGAGGGGCCGGTCATGCTCCTCATCACCCTTGGGTTGCGCGAGAAGCCCGATATTCGCTGGCTCGAGGCCGCGGTTCGCGAGGCCATCGAGCATCGGCTCGACCTGCGCAGTGAGGTCATCTCGCTGCATTCACCCATCGGCTCGGCCATGCAGACCATCGTCAACTTGCGGGTCATTGGCGAAGAGGGAGTGACCTCGAAGGCCGCCATCGCCGGCCTGCTCTCGTTCCTCGACCAGTGGGTCGAGTTCATCGAGCACGGCCTGCCCTTGGCCGACGTGCTGGGGGTGTCACCACAGACCCCAGTCACGCCAGTCAGCGCTGTGAATGGCAGCCCTCTGGCGAGCCGCGGCGGGCCGCGCTACGAAGCCCCTGCTCCCAAGAAACCGGAGCCGGAGCCTCTCCCTCTAGGCGCACTGTTCGACTTGCATTTGGTGCACGCGGGCTACAACACCCGGCACATGCAGCAAGTGCTGAGCCTGCTGCTCTCTGTCGACGTGCTGCAGGCTGCAGAGCTCTGTGAGGCCGTGCCTTGCCTCCTGCTGCCAGAGCTGACTCTCGAGCGCGCCGAAGACCTCCGCAGACTCATCGCCAAAGCAGGTGGCAAAGCGGAGTTGAAGCCGCTAAAGACATGACCCCGCAAGACGGCTCCCGCGAGGGGAGACTGTTCGTGAGGGGCGACACCGAGGTGAGTTCGCAGGCTCGCCGTGAACGACTGGCTCAATGGCGGCGTGGCTCGTTGGGGGAGTGAACGTGGAAACGGACACCATTCATAGCGCTTTCGATGCTCAGGTCCGCGAACTGGGGGACAAGACCGGTTGCTGGAAGCGAGAGCGAAATGCTTGGGCCGACATCAGCTGGAAGCGTTGGCAACGGGAAAGTCGAGTGCTCGCCGGGACGCTGCGGAGCTATGGGGTCAGGGCGGGGGATGGGGTGCTGCTCGTGAGCGGCACTCGCTACGAGTGGATGCTGGCGCAGATCGCGCTCTCGCGGCTGGGAGCCTTCACCCTGTCCATCTCGCCTGGGCATCTCGACCGAGGCGACCTCGTCGGCGCCGAGCTCGTCGCGCTCAAGCCGAAGCCAAAGGTCCTCATCGCCGATGGGCCTGGAGTCCTGCGCCACTTCCTCGCGGACGGAAAGCTGGTTGGTGACTTGCGACATGTGGTCTACTTCGACACTCGAACCACTACCGAAGGCGAGGGTCCGGACTGGGTCCTCGACGACCTGGTGGGGTGGCCCATCGACAACGCCTACGAGGCGCTCGACATGGTCCTCGAGCGCCCCGATGCCGACGAGCTCCTGAAGAGCGAACCCAAACCGAAGAAGCTAACCAAACCGCTGCGAACGCGGGTCTACAGCGCCGGCAGTCGGGGCGTTCCGCGCGCCGTGACGCTGACCCACAGCACACTGCTGACGACGGCCAAGGGGCTCAAAGAGGTCCTCGTTGCGGGCCCAAGAGATTTGCAGTTGCTGGGTTTGCCCCTCTGCCACGCCGTAGGACAGGTGTACGCGTTGGCAGGGATCCTGTCCGGAATGGTCACTGCATTCGTCGGCGAGCCCGGACAGCTCATCGACTCCATGGCTGAGCTGCACCCCACCATAGTCGTGACGGTTCCTCGGGTCTACGAGCGCATTTACACCCACGTCCTGTCCTTTGCCGAAGCCACCAACCCACTCAAACGCGCGTTTTTCTCGTGGGCCGTCGATGTTGGCAAGGAGGCCAGTCGGTCCCGTCAGGAGAAGGCTGAGCTCGGGGGCTTCGACAGGCTCAAAGGTGCGGTCGCCGATCGCTTCGTGTTCAGGCGCCTCAAGGCGATCTTCGGGCGCCGTCCACGCTACTTCGTCTCCGCTGGAGGCCCTCTGTCGGCGCACGTGGCGAGCTTCTTCGATGCCGCGGGCGCGCCGATTCTCGAGTCTTACGGCACGACTGCTTTGGCTGGCGTCAGCCACATCGGGCGGCCGGACGACTACCGCATCGGGACCGCGGGCCGCGCCCTGCCTGGCGTGCTCTGTCGCATCGGCGACAACGGGGAGATCTGGGTCAAGCACAGCGACGAGGGGTTGGACGGCGAGTGGTTCAAGACCGGCGATTCGGGCTCCATCGATCACCAGGGCTACCTCACCGTTGACCTCCGCATGGCCGACCGCATCACGACGAGCGATGGAGAGACTTTTGTGCCGCGCTCACTCGAGGAGGAGCTGCGCGCCCATCCGGCCATCGACCACCTCCTGATCTTCGGCGACCAGCGGCCGTTCCTGACCGCGCTCGTGACCTTGGACGCCGAGACGCTGCGCCGCTGGGGGCAGATTCACCAGATGGCCGAGAAGGAGCTCTCCGAGCTCACCCAGAGCTCGCAGGCCTATCTCCTGGTCAAAGGGATCATCGATCGCAACAACCGCGAGCAGAGGGCTGCGATGGTGATCAAGAAGTTCGTCGTGCTGGAGACCAACTTCTCCATTGCCAAAGGCGAGTTGAACGACTTTCGCGAGCCTCGGACGAAGCAGATCGCGGCCAACTATAGGACGGTGCTCGACTCGTTCTACGACGAGGTCTTTTGACCCTTGGGCTTGGAACTCGTAGCCATATTGGTGGGGAGTCACGCGAACCCGAAGGGCATGCGAGCAACAAGTCGGCTCATCTTCGCGGTTCGGCGCACGTCTCCGCTTGCGGTTGCCGTCCGGCGCGCATATACGAATGGCCAATTCGATTGCCGAGCGGATGACCGATTTCGCGGCGCAAGGATTCGAAGCTGAGCGAAAATCGATCGTGAGGAAGCGGGGCAATAGAATCCAAATCGACGCCGCCGCCGTCGGTCCTGGACGAGTCCGATCCCTTCGGGCTCCATCTTCAGTGGCGCAGCAGAGAGGACGAGAGTGGCGAAGAATCCCTTGATCGAGCTCCTAGAGCGCGGGCAGAGCTTTTGGCTCGACAACATCCGCCGAGAGTGGCTGAGCGGCGGCGACCTGGCCGCGATGGTTGAGCACCGCGGGTTGCGCGGGCTGACCTCGAACCCCTCCATCTTTCATGACGCCATCACGACCTCGAGTGCCTATGACGCGCAGCTCCGCGAGCTCACAGAGGGCGGCGCGGGAACCGTTCAGATTTACGAGGCTCTGGTCATCTCCGACATTCGCGCCGCCGCCGACGTGCTGCGCCCGGTCTTCGACAGCTCCGACGGTGTAGACGGCTACGTCTCTCTCGAGGTCTCGCCTTGGTTGGCGCACGACACTGATGGCACCACGGCCGAAGGTCTTCGCCTCTTCAAAGCGGTCGGCCGCCCCAACGTCATGATCAAGGTCCCAGGGACCGAAGCGTGTGTCGCCTCCGTGCGCTCGCTCATCGCCGCCGGTGTGCCGGTCAACGTGACCCTACTTTTCAGCCCGACGCAGTACGAAGCCACCGCAGACGCCTACCTCGCCGGACTCGAAGATCGGGTCGAGTCGGGCCTGCCCCTCAACGTCGCCTCGGTCGCGAGCGTCTTCCTGTCGCGCATCGACAACTTGGTCGACTCCCTCTTGGGACAGCGCATCTTGCCGAGCTTGCAGACCGCGGTGTACGACGACGATCCCGCCAACTTGATGGGCAAGACCGCCGTCTCCGCGTGCAAAGTGACTTACGAGCGCTTCGAGGCGCTCTTCTCGAGCGACCGCTGGGCGCTCCTCGCCGAGCGCGGCGCACGGGTACAGCGCCCCCTGTGGGCCTCGACCAGCACCAAGAATCCCCTCTACAGCGACGTCTGCTACGTCGAACCGCTGATCGGCCCGCACACCGTAAACACCTTGCCGGACGGCACTGCCGCGGCCTTCGAGGACCACGGCGTGGTGCGTGAGGCCAGCGTCAAAGAGGGCCTCGATGAGGCCAAGACTTTGCTCCGCGACCTGGCCGCCCACGACATCGACCTCGACGAGGTTTGCACCCAGCTGCAGGAAGAGGGCATCGCCAAGTTCTCCAAGTCCTTCGGCGAGCTCCTCGCTTCCATCTCCAGGCGCCGCATCGAGGCGCTGGACGCCTTCGACACGCATCAGACGTTGAAGCCTGGCGCGCTGGCCGAGGCCCACAAAACCATCGCGGGCGCGTTCGAAGAGCTGCGGTTGGTTCCTCGGCTGTGGGCCAACGACGCGTCGCTTTGGCGACTCAACGAAGAGGGAACGGCCTCGGTCGCCAAGCGCTTGGGTTGGACCAACCTCCCGGCATTCATGGCCGATAAGCTCGACGGCATCCTCGCGCTCGTCGAAGAGGTGAGGGCGGAAGGGTTCGAGGACGTGGTGCTGCTCGGCATGGGCGGTTCGAGCCAGACGGCCGAGGTCGCCTCGACCGTGTTCGACGAGGTCGAAGGCGCGCTCTGGCTGCGGGTGCTCGACTCCACACACCCCGCCGCCATCCGCTCGCTGGAAGAGGCTCTCGACCTGAAGAAGACGCTCTTTATCGTCGCCAGCAAGACGGGCACGACGCTCGAGTCTCTCTCGCTCTACACCTACTTCGCCACGAAGGTGGGCGCAGCGGCCAAGCGTCAGATGATCGCCATCACCAACGAAGGCACACCGCTGCACTTGGACGAGGCGAACTTCCGCGCGGTCTACCTCAACCCCAGCAACATCAACGGCCGTTACTCGGCTTTGTCGTACTTCGGCCTGGTGCCCATGGCCTTGGGCGGTGTCGACGTGAAGAGCTTGCTGGCCAGAGCGGCCGAGTTTGCCGAGCGCAACAGCGGCGCCATCACCGTGCCCCACAACGACGCCGCGCAGCTCGGCGCCCTCTTGGCGGCGGCGCACCAGAACGGCCGCACGGCCTTCAACATCGTCACCTCGAGCACGCTGGACTCGTTCGGCGACTGGCTCGAGCAGATGCTCGCCGAGAGCACCGGAAAGCAAGGCAAGGGCCTGCTTCCCGTCGTGCGCGAGCCGATCGGCGATGGGGCTGGGCGGCTCTACGCGTTCATTCGGCTGGAGTCCGACGGTGAGGAGTGGGACGAGGTCATCGCCGAGCTCGTGGCGAGCAAGACTCCGGTCATTGACATCGTCCTGCCTGACAGCCTCGACCTCGGGCAGGAGTTCCTGCGCTGGGAGTTGGCTGTGGCCTACGCGGCCGTGGGAATTGGCGTCAATCCCTTTGACGAGCCCGACGTGAAGGCCTCCAAGACGGCGACGACGACGCTGCTGGAGCAGTGCGCCGACAGCGACGTGCTCAGCAAGCCCGAGCCAGTGGCCGCTGACGAGAACTTCGCGCTGCAGGTCGGGGGCGTCGAGCTCGCTGGAGATTCGGTCAGCGATGTGCTCGATGCCTTCTTCGGGGCGGCCGCGGCGGCAAAATATGTTGGCCTCATGACCTATCTGCCCATTGACGAAGCGAACACTGAGGCCCAAATGGCTGTGAGAGAGGCCATCATGGCCAGGCTCCCCGGTGTGCCCACCAGCACCGGATTCGGTCCTCGGCTCCTGCACTCGACCGGGCAGCTCTACAAAGGCGGACCGGTCGGAGGTTTTTTCGTACAGATCGTCGACCAACCCGACGACGACTTGGCTCTACCTGGCGCGACGAACGACTTCGGGACGATCGTCAGCGCCCAGAGTTTGGGAGACTTCTTGACCCTCGTCGAATGCGGTCGCAGCGTGCTGCGAGTGACCCTGCGCGGCGCTGGCGCCGAAGGCATGCAGGCCCTCGCCAAGATGATCCGTGGCTGATCGACGGCAAACTGGAATCTCGTTCCCGCTCGTGTTAGACACCAACGCTTCTCGGGCGGGACGCCCTTCGCAACACACACAAGCTCAGGCTCGATCATACTCAAAGGAGCACCTAGATGACTTATATCATTGCCGAACCTTGTCTCGGAACCTGTGACACCTCTTGCGTAGAGGTCTGTCCCGTCGACTGCATCCTCGGCCCAATGACCGTCGAAGACCTGCAAGCCGTGCCCGAAGACGCCCGCGCCACCAAGCTCGCCGAGATTCAGATGTACATCGATCCGGAAGAGTGCATCAGCTGCGGCGCCTGCGAGCCCGAGTGCCCCGTCGAAGCCATCTTCGAAGAGGACGAGCTGCCGTCGAAGTGGTCCAACTACCTCGAGAAGAACGCCGAGTTCTTCGAGAACCAATAGATCGCGTGCCAGACCAGCCGAGGGCCGCGTACGCGGCCCTCGGCGTTTGCTGGCCCCCCTCCCCCCAACCCCCTCCCCCGAAACGGGCCCGAAACGGGAGAGGGGGAGTCCGAGCGTCTCGAGTGGTTCCCTGAACCCTCGATCAACCCTCAGACCCCACGACGAAGTCCCCTCCAAACAAGCTCCTCTGCGGCTCTGCGCCTCTGCGTCAAAAATTGGCTCACAGAGCCCCGATCAGCCCCGAGACCCCACGACGAAGTCCCCTCCAAACAAGCTCCTCTGCGGCTCTGCGGCTCTGCGTCAAAAAATTGGCTCACAGAGCCTCGATCAGCCCCGAGACCCCGCGACGAAGTCCCCTTTAAGAAACTCCTTGCGCCTCGGCCGCCCTCCGCGTCCTTGCGTTGAAATCAGAATCCGAGAACCCTCGATCAGCCCGAGACCCAGCTAAAACCCATCTCGCAGCACCTGCCACAGGTCCGCCAACCCCGTCCCCTGCACGCCCGTCCGGCCGCGCAGCGAGCAGAACAGGTCCATGGCAAACATCTGGAACGAGTGGAAGGGGATGGCGATCCAATACGACCGGCAGCGGTAGACCACGATGCCGAGGGCGGCGCCGCCTAGGATCGACAGGTAGGCCTCGGCGGTGGGCTTGGTGGCGTGCAGCGCGGCGAAGGGCAGCATCTGGATGAGAATCGCCCAGGCGCCGAAGGTGTGCTTGGTTCCGAAGAGCACGAAGCCGCGCCAGAGGTACTCCCAGCCTAGCCAGTAGAAGAGGAAGAGCACCTCGTACGCCAAGAACAGCGTCCAGTCGGCCTCGGCGGCGTCGTAGAGGACGTACTTCTGCTGAAAGCTCGGCTGCGCCGAGAGAAGCCAGCAGCCGACGGTGACGATGGGCAAGTAAAGGACGAGCATGCCGGTGGCGAGCTTCCAGTCGCCGAGGCCGAGGCCGATCTCGGCGGGCTTGCGGCGAAAGACCAGCAAGAGCAGCAACACCGGCAACACAAACCCAGTCAGCCCCTGCGTCCCGAACTGGTAGAGGTAGGGCCAGAGCGACTGGGGATCGAGCCCGTAGACCGGCGCGATCTCCTCGGCGAAATAGGTGGTGCCGCCGAAGGTGTACTTCCACATCCCCAAGATAGAGGCGAGCAGCAGCACGGTCAGCGTCTGCCTGTCGAGCGCCGCGATCCCTCGCCACAGCGCTCGCGCCTCTCTTTTGGCGAGTCCCAACATCTACAACGTCATCACGACGTAGCCGCTCTTGCCGCCGCTCACCGTGACGGTCTTGACCTCGGCGCCGTTGAAGGGCCCCTTCTTGACCGAGATTTGGTAGCGCCCCTCGCCGGCCAGCTCCGCGTTCGAGAAGGAGAACTCTCCCGACGGCGCGGACAGGGTCGTGAACACCGCGCCGCTGCCGTGCCTCGCGGTGATCTCGGCTTGTGAGACGGCCGCGGAGCAGTTGGGCGACATCACGACGCCCTTGATCCCGTCGACCGAGGCGCCTTCGGCGCCGCAGCCGCTGGGCTCCTCCTCGTCGCCGCAACCGGCGACGGTGGCCAACGCCAGGCAGAGGGTCAGCAGGAGCAGGGTGAGCCAGCGTTTGGGCATGTGCATCATAGTGATCTCAGGTCTGTTCGTGACTCGGGCTCCCCAGGGGAACCCGACTCCCTCTCTCGTTTCGGGGGACGGGGGGAGGGGGGGCCGCCTAAAGTTGCGCCTTGGCGGCCTCGACGACCTCGGCTGCGGTGATTCCAAATTTCTCGTAGAGCGTCTCGGCGGGGGCCGAGGCGCCGAAGCGGTCGAGCCCGACAAAGCGTCCATCGAAGCCCAGGTAACGAGCCCAGCCCATGGAGCAGCCGGCCTCGACGGCGACGCGCGCGGTGATGCTGCGTGGCAAGACCGACTCGCGGTAGACGGCGTCTTGTTCGTCGAAGAGTTCCCAGCAGGGCATGCTCACGACACGCGAGGAGACGCCTTGCTCCTGGAGAGTGCGGGCGGCGGCGAGGGCGAGCTCGAGCTCACTGCCAGTGCCGATGAGGATGACCTGGGGGGTGGGGCCGAAGTCTTTGTAAACGTAGGCGCCGCGGGCCAGCTCTTCGGCGGCGCCGCAGCCTTGGCGCTCGAGAGTGGGGACGTTCTGGCGGGTCAGGACCAGGGCGGTTGGCCGTGGGTCTTCGATGGCGACCTTCCAGGCCTCGCGGGTCTCGTTGGCGTCGGCTGGCCGAATGACCAAGAACTCCGGGATGGCGCGCAGGGCGGCCAGGTGCTCGACGGGTTGGTGGGTGGGGCCGTCTTCGCCGAGTCCGATGGAGTCGTGCGACCAGATCCAGATGACCTTGGCCTGTTCCAGGGCACCCAAGCGCACGGAGCCGCGCATGTAGTCGCTGAAGACCAGGAAGGTGGCGCCGTAAGGGATGAAGCCGCCATGCAAGGCGAGGCCGTTGCAGATGGCGCCCATGCCGTGCTCGCGGATGCCGAAGAAGAGGTTGCGCCCGGCGTACTCGTGGGCGCCGATGTCGCCGGCGCCTTTCACGTAGCTCAGGTTGGAGCCGGCCAGGTCGGCCGAGCCGCCCATGAGCTCGGGCAGCGCCGCGCTGAGCGCCGTCAGGACGGTGCCGCTGGCTTTGCGCGTGGCCATGCCCTTGGGGTCGGTGGCGAACTGCGGCAAGCTCTTGTCCCAGTTCTCGGGCAGGTCGCCGTTGATGCGCCGCTGCAGCTCGGCGGCCAACTCTCCATACGCCTCGGTGTAGGCTGCGAAGGCCTCTTCCCAGCTCGCCTGCTTGTTGGTGCCGCGAGCGATCGAGGTCTTCATGTGGCTCGAGGCGCGCTCGGGCACCAAGAATTGGGCATCGGTAGGCCAGCCGTAGAACGCCTTGGTGAGCTCGATCTCGGCCACACCCAGCGGTGAGCCGTGGGCCGACGAGGTGTCTTGCTTGTTGGGGCTGCCGTAGCCGATGTGGGTCTTGACGCAGATGAGGCTCGGCTGGTTGGTGCGGGCCTTGGCGTCGCTGATGGCGGCGTCGAGCGCGCCCAGATCGTTGCCGTCCTCGACGGTGAGGGTGTGCCAGCCGTAGGCGGCGAAGCGCTGCACCACGTCCTCGGTGAAGGTCAGGGAGGTGCTGCCGTCGATGGTGATGCCGTTGTCGTCGTAGAGGACGATGAGCTTGCCCAGCCCCAGGTGCCCAGCAAACGACGCGGCCTCCGAGGTGACGCCCTCCATGAGGCAGCCGTCGCCAACGATGGCGTAGGTATGGTGGTCGATGACGGTGTGTCCGTCTTTGTTGTAGCGGGCGGCGAGGTTGGCCTCGGCCAGCGCGAAGCCGACGGCGTTGCAGAAGCCCTGGCCGAGCGGGCCTGTGGTGGTCTCGACGCCGGGCGTCAGGTGGTTCTCGGGGTGACCGGGCGTGATGCTGCCCCACTGGCGGAAGTTCTTTAGGTCATCGAGCGAGACCGCGTAGCCGCTCAAATGCAGCAGCGAGTAGAGCAGCGACGAGCCGTGGCCGTTGGAGAGGACGAAGCGATCGCGGTCGAACCAATGGGGGTCCTTGGGGTTGTGCTTCATGTGCTTGGACCAGAGCAGGTAGGCCATGGGCGCGCAGCCCATGGGGGCGCCCGGGTGTCCGGAGTCGGCCTTCTGGATCATGTCGATGGCGAGGGTTCGCAGCGTGTTGATGCAAAGCGAGTCCACGTCGAGCTCATCGAGCTGCTTGAGCCAATCCTGCTTCATGGGGTCTCCTGCGGACGAGGTCCAAGAGGTCTTGCGAAGGAGACTCTTCTACAACAGCGATCTGAGCCCGACAACCTGCTGCCGAGCCTGTGGCTCTCTCGGGGTCTTGCGCGGATGCCGGCGACGCGCGCCATGAAGCGCAGCCGTCGAACCCACTGCGGCAAGAAACAAGACAAAAGTTGGCCAAGATATTGACTCGCGGCGTTGAGGGGCTCTAAGCTGCAGACGGTCGCCAACCCCACCGAGACGCAGCCCATCTGCGATGAGAACGAGCCTTCGATCCCGCTCGAAGGAGATGGCTGGGTGGTTGTCCGCATGCCAGCCGAGATCGAGCTCGGCGATCACATCGGAGTGGTCGAGGTGAGCGGCTGCGCGTCGGGGTTGGGTGGAAGGACGCCAGAGCCTTTTCGAGTGTCGATTGAGAGCGAGAGCGAGGTTCATCCGCTCGTCCTTGGGACGGGTGTGGGGCCCTACGCCCGCTTCGAGGTCGTTGCCCGGCCGATTCGGTGAACGAAGTGTAAACCATGTCGCCGGTTTGTTTGGCCCAAGGAGATGCGATGAAACTCGGACTTCTATTAGGCGCTGTCTTGGTCCTCGCAGGCTGCTCTGCGCAGCCGGACGATCCGGTTTGCAATGCGGCGGAGACGCAGCCGTGCGCTTGTGATGCGGGGGAGGGAACGCAGAGCTGTGTCGATGGGGAGTGGGGCGAATGTAGTTGTGGACCGGTCGAGGTCGACGTCTATTGGGCGACGGATTGTTTCGCACCTCGCTATGTCCGCATCGATGACCTGAGCGGCGTGGTGGATGGACCCACGCCTGGGGCCAACATCGACGCGATTATTCTCGAAAAGGCCGATGGGGCCTACGACAGCTATGCCGACAAGATCGAGGCGTTCGAGCTCGGCGTCAGCACCGGGGAGCACATCGACCCGGTCGACGCCCTCGGCCCGCCGGATTCCGTGGTCGACTACAAGTCGCCAACCCCAACCTGTGACCTCACCAAGGGCTTTGTGTCCCTCGGTGGCTCCGGCTACTTGGTCGCCCACATGAACCTAGCCCCTGAGCTCGGCGATCACTTTGCCGTCATCCAGGCCAATGGCTGCGATACAGGCAACGGGCTGACCCCTCTCGCGCCCATTCAGGTGCAGTTCTCCGTCACCGCCGAGCCCGACAACCCGTATTGGCTCGTGTTGGGCTCAGGCCAGGGGCCCTACATGCGGTTCGAGGTTACGGACTTGCCTATGATTACCGACTAGAGCGGCGTTGGTGTCGTTGCCAACGCCGATCGCCCAAGGCTCCGCTCCGGCCCCCGAGGGCTGCACCCTGGGCTTGCCGCGCGACACTTCGCCAATTCCCGAAACCCTCCACGTCTCCGCGCCTCAGCGACTCTGCCATGAAAATCGCCGGGCTCGTCAGGTTGGCTACGCGCCATTTCTTGTGGAATCAAGGTGCGATTCAAAGGTT
>PFUG01000240.1 GCA_002789955.1 Deltaproteobacteria bacterium CG_4_9_14_3_um_filter_63_12
TCGGGCGGCCTCTCTCTGATATTGCTTCGATCTTTCACCACGAAGGACACGAAGGACACGAAGGACACGAAGGAGAGGAAGGAGAGGAAGGAGAGGAAGGAGAAACCAGCCTCTTCGTGCTCTTCGTGCTCTTCGTGGTGAACTCGATGCCGACATCGCCAGACGGTGGTCCGAAGGTTTTCTCACCTCTTGGGTGACGCGCAGCGTCTCAGGTGACTGCTATGAAAATCGCCGGGCTCGAGCGGTATGTTGTCGATATTGCTTCGATCTTATCGCAGCGCTGATGGGGTCCGTGCCGGACCTTTCCCCATGTGAGCCCCACCATGGATCTGGCGCTCCGCGGCGAAGCGTCTCAAGTGACTGCGATCGGATTTTCGCGCGCTACTCGGCACCGAGCAGTCTCGAAGCGAGACTGCTGACGTGGCTACGCGCGATCGGATTTCGCTCGGCACTCAGGAAAGAGTTGGGCTCGAAGCGAGCCACCTCGCGCCCCTACGCGCGAACGATTTCCACATCATTTCGACGCCTTGCGGTGCGAGAATCGGCTCACCGTTCGGCAACTCCTGTCGGCGCTTTGCACTCGACCATGTCTTTCCATTCTTGGCGTTTGCTCGCTAATCTGTGGGCTCTGATGGAATCCCACAAAGAAACGCGATCCCGGAGTCATCCAATGATGCGTAGAGAACGTGTCACCCGTCGCCGAAGCGCCGCCGCGCACTTCGCTTTGTTCGCTCTGGCCTTGGTCCTCGTCTCGTGCAGTGACGAACCTGCGGACATCCGTCTGCGCAACGACAGCGTCGTCACCCGCGAGGACATTCCCATCCTCATCAACGTGTTGAAGAACGACGACGCGAACGAATCCTTGAAGGTGGTCGATGTCACGGTCCCAGCCAATGGCTTGGCCGAGATCGACGAGGACGATCTGAAAGTCACCTACACTCCCAATCCCGATTACGAAGGTTCGGACACCTTCAACTACACGGTCCAGACCCCGAGCGGCGCCAAGGCCAGCGCCCGGGTCGACATCACGATCTCGTCCATCAACGATCCGCCCATCGCCGCTGACGATGTCGCCACGACCTCCGTCAACCGTCCCGTGGACATCCCTGTCCTGGCGAATGATACCGACCCCGAGGGCGACACCTTCTCGATTCAAGGTACCTCCACCGCCAACGGAGGCACGGTCCTGTCCAACGGACAGACTGTGACCTACACGCCCAGCGCCAACTTCCTCGGGACCGACCGTTTCACCTACACCGTGATCGACGAGCGAGAGGCTTCCTCCTCAGCGTTCGTCGATGTCACCGTCGCGCAGACAGGGAACCCCCCGGCGCTGGTCGACGACGATTTTTCGACCAACGAAGACACCTCAGTCGTTCTCAATGTCCTGGCCAACGACCAATACGCCGGTGTCCTCAACGTCGTCTCGGTGACCAACTCGCCATACGCCACCAACGTCATCAACGTCGACAACACCGTCACTATGACTCCGGTCGGCGATGTCTTCGGTCCCATGGAGTTCAGCTACACGGTGCAAGCCGACAACGGCTGGTACGCCACGGCGAACGTCCGCGTCCTGGTCATCTCGGTCAACGACCCACCGGTGGCCAACGACGACCGCACCGTCACTGCGACTCGTCCCGTTACTCTCGACGTGCTCAACAACGACACGGACATCGACGGTGCTGCGTTCACGGTCATCGGCGTGACCAATCCGGCCAACGGGACCGCCGTCATCAACGCGGATTTCTCGATCACCTATACGCCCGGCGCCGGCTTCAACAACGAGGACACCTTCAACTACACCCTCGAAGACTTCGGTAGCGCCACCGACGTGGCCCAAGTTCGCGTGGCCTACAACGCCAACTGCACTGGCTCCAATCAGCACTGCGACTGGGACGTCTCGAACGGCTGTGAGACGGACACCAACATCGAGGACTCTGACTGTGGCGCTTGCGGAGTGCGTTGCCACAGCCAGTATGCCTGCGTCGGTGGGACCTGTGTGCCCAACTGCCCAGACGGTCGCCTAGAGTGTGACAACCAGATGGGGAACGGCTGCGAGATCAACGGCGACACGAACGCCCAGCATTGTGGCTCGTGCGCCAACGCCTGCCCACCCGGACAGAGCTGTGACGCGGGAAGCTGCGCGGGTTGTCCCTCTGGCTACGAGGATTGCGACGGCGACACCGGCAATGGCTGCGAGGCCAATTTGACCGCCGATCCGGGCCACTGCGGCGGCTGCGACACCGCCTGCGGCACAGGCGAGTACTGCGTCAGCTCGACCTGCGACGCGAACTGTGGGACCGGCACAGCCGACTGCAACAACGACGTGAACAACGGCTGCGAGGTCGACACTGACGTCGACACCAGCCATTGCGGCGACTGCGCCACTGCCTGCGGAAGCGGAGAGTCTTGCGATGCGGGCACCTGCATCTCAGGTTGCCCCACTGGCTTCGAAGACTGCGACGGAAACACCGCCAACGGCTGTGAAGCGAATCTCTCTGGCGATCTGAATTGCAGCACCTGCGGCAACGCCTGCAGCGACGTCGAGCTCTGCACTGCTGGCGCCTGCGCGAACTGCTCCACCGGAAGAGGCAACTGCGACCCGGCCATCACTGGCTGCGAGGTCGACTTCGACACGGACGACCTCCACTGCGGCGATTGCGCCACGAGCTGTACGTCGAATGAGGTGTGCTCCGCTGGCTCCTGCGTTCCTGGCTGCTCACCCGGCTACGAGGAGTGCGACGGAAACACCGCCAATGGCTGCGAAGACCTCGCCTCGAACGCCCACTGCGGCGCCTGCAACGTCGCCTGCACCGCACGCACGCAGACCTGTTCGGGGACGGCTTGTGGTGCGTGCACCGGCACAACTCGTGACTGCAATCTCGACGCATCCGACGCTTGCGAGGTGAACATCAACACGAGCTCGGCCAACTGTGGCAGCTGTGGCAACCCGTGCGGGGGCGGCGAAAGCTGCGTCGCTGGGGTTTGCACCGCGGGCTGCGCCGGCGGAACCGAAGAGTGCGACGGAAACACCGCCAACGGCTGCGAGTCGCTGGCCACGAACACGAACTGCGGCACTTGCGGCATCGTCTGCACCACCGCAACTCAGACGTGCACGAGCGGGTCCTGTGTCGCCTGCGGTCCGGGCCTTATGGATTGTGACGGCGACGCGACCAATGGCTGCGAGGCGGCCGTCGACACCGACACCCGCTGCGGAGGCTGCAGCATCACCTGCTCGACCTCGCAGACCTGCACGTCGGGAGCTTGTGTGGCCTGCACCGCGGGCAACGGTGACTGCGACACCGACGCGACCAACGGCTGTGAGACCGACTTGACCACCAACGCCGACTGTGGCGGCTGCAACATCACCTGCACGGCCGACGTCCAGACCTGCGAGACGGGGAGCTGCAACCCCTGTGCAGCCGACACCGGCGACTGCGACGGCGACGCCAGCAATCTCTGCGAAGTGGATCTGACCACCGACACCAACTGTGGCGCCTGTGGCGTGACCTGCCTGACTCCCGCCACCTGTGTCGCCGGCAGCTGTACCTAGTCGCCCGAGCACATTCCAAACGAGACGCCGCCTCCAGGGGCGGCGTCTCTTTCTCCCGAGAGGCCCCGATGAACACGCACGACTCCGAGCAGGACAATGGCAAACGGCTGCTGACCGCAGTGGAAAGGATCCTCGAGGACAGCGAGTCGATCATCCGGTTCGTCCAAGCCCTCGAGGCTTCCACCGCGAGAGGCGACTCGGCGTCAGCACACCGTGACGCCGTCGCCAAGAAGCTCATCACCCATTACTCCAACCAGACCGCGCTGGCCGGTGGCCTAACCTCGCTGCCGGCCATCGTTCCCGGTCCAGGCACGCTCTTCGCGGCGTTCGGGGGAACCCTCGCCGACGTCGGACTGACCTTGAAATTCGAGGTCGAGATGGTGCTGGCCCTGACCGCCCTCTACGGCTTCGACATTCGCGAGGAGACCGAGCGCAAGCTCGCCTTCCTCCTCGCCTCCATTAGCACCCACGACGCGAAGGCAGGCGGCAACGTCCTAGTTGATCTCGCCGTCGCCGAGGGCACGGCGCTTTGGACCTATGCTCCTCGGCAAATCACCAAGCTGCTGATCACCGTGCTGGCGAAACTCTTGGTGCGGGCGGCGTCGAAGGGCTTCTTCAAGGCCCTGCCCGTGGTCGGCGTCTTCGTCGGCAGCTCGGTCAACAAGGTGCTCACCGCCCGCGTCGGACGCCGATGCATCGAGGAGTTGGCACAGCGGAGCACGCTGCGGGCGAAAGAAGCCGCGGAAGGTAAGGCCGAAGAGAAGCCAGCGACGGAGCCTCTGAGCGAGGTGAGCGCCGAGAAGCGGGCGAAAGAGGACCGCAAGAAGAAAGAAAAAGAGGAGAGGGAAGCCGCCGAAAGAGAAGCCGCCGAGAAGAAAGTGAGGCAACAGCGGGAAGCCGCCGAGGCGAGAGAGGCCGCTCGGGCGCAGGAGAGGCAAGAGCGGGAGGCCGCTGAGCAGAAGGCGGCAGCCGAACGCAAAGAGCGGCAAGAACAGGAAGCAGCTGAGCAGAAGGCGGCAGCCGAACGCAAAGAGCGGCAAGAACAGGAAGCAGCTGAGAAGAAGGCGGCGGCCAAGAGGGCCGAGCAAGAGGCCGCCGAGAAGAGAGAGGCCGAGGTGGGTTCACCGGGCGCTGGCGACCAAGAATGGACGGACGCCGACCCGCTCGAGGACGACTCCGCAGCGGACGCGCCCGACGAAGACGAAGAGACCCCTGACCCGGGCGGCACGCTGCATTGAGCTCGAGCGGTCCGCATTCATCCAACGTCTAGAAATCATCGCGAAAGGCTTTCATGAATACGGAAAAGGAGTTGGCTGGGGCACTGCGCTCCCTCATCGACAAGATCGTCGGAGATCGGGACGAAGAGGGTGTCAAAGCCGCGGCGCTGGACCTCGGGATGCTGGAGGATGGCGAGATTCGCTACGGGGACGAGGACGAGCTCGATGCGCTAACCGACTACTACCTCTTCGATCAGGTGGTGGAAGGGGCGACCCGCATTTCGGCGATCTTGGCGTCACCGCCCGAGGCGCTCGAACCTCTGGAGAGGGAGATTCTGAGCCGGGTGCCCGAGTCGCGCTTCAGCGTCTTCGAGGTCGAAACCCGCAAGCCCGAGGTGTGGCACCTCATCGACCTCCTGGCGGAGGTGCCCATCGAGCTCCCAGGTTCCTTCGACCTCGGTGTGGTGCATCGCCGCGACTACGTCGCGATGCGCGTCGTACCTTGGGGCGAGCAGTGGTTGCCGCTGGGCACGCCGCTCCGCGTGCAGAAGGCCATCAAGGCGTTTTTCTTGAGTGAGGAGGCGGTCTTGGACTTGGCTGGGACGCTGCCGGGCTCTGAGGAGCAAGCCGCCGGCCTCACCCCGCTGGTCTTGATGCGTGCGCTGATCGCCGCCCGGGCCGCCAAAGCGCTGATCGAAGCCGATGGCGTAACGGTCCGCAGCCCGAAACGCAAGCGCAGCTTGCAACGCACGAGCGATAAGAAACGACGGCGCTCATGAGCACGCAAAAGGGCGTGACCCTGGCGTCTGGGGTCAAGATCTCCAATGTCTGGCTCTTCGAACACGAGGGTCAGCGCTTTCTCTTCGACACCGCCCTGCGCCTCGAGCGTCCGGCGTTGGTCCGCGCGTTGAAGCAAGCAGGCCTCGAGCATGGCGATCTCGACGCCATCCTGTTGACCCACCGTCACAGCGACCACGCCGGCAACGCGGCGTGGCTGCGCGACGAGCTCGGGTGCTCCGTGATGTGCCACGAGGCCGACGCCCGCATCCTGGCCGGCGAGGTCCCAGCGCCAGCGCTGGCGACGGCGAGCATCCCGCTGTGGGCCAGGCCCATCTGCGCCGTCGAGGATCACTTCCCGAGCCGGCTGCGGATCGACGAGCGGCTGGTCGCCGGACCTTGGCGCTTCGGCTTCGAGGTGTTCGCCGCTCCAGGCCACACCGAGGGCTCAGTGCTCTACTACCACGCAGCGACCGGCACCCTCTTCTCCGGCGACGTGATCTTGGCAGGCCCCGCGACGATGCGTGCGATCCGCCGGCTCACCCTAGCCGACGCGGCCTTCAGCGAGGAGCCGCAACGGTGTTGGGCCGCGACGCGAGAGTTCTTGAGCAAGGACATGCCGGTGCAGACCCTCTGCTCCGGTCACGGCGCGCTGCTGGCCAAGGACGTCCGAGCGAAGCTCCGTGCGCTCAGGACCTAGGAGTCGTCCGGGAACAAAATGCGCATTTGGGCGAAGTCAGAGGTGGGAGGGCATGCGCGATCGCCCGGTCCCCATCGGCAGCTCGCAGGGCGGCGCGGAAGATGGCGTTGCGGATGTGTCCACCCGACAGTTCGAAGGCGGCCCCTAACATCTCGAAATCGAGGTCGTGTGCAAGGGGCGCCGACTCGGGCAACAGGGTCTGCCAAAGGGCCGCGCGCCCGTCGGCGTCTGGCATGGGGAACTCGATGATGTGTCGGATGCGGCGCTGAAAGGCGTCGTCGATGCTGCTGGCGAAATTCGTGGTCAGGATGCTCATGCCGTTGAAGGCCTCGAGCCGCTGCAGCAGGTAGTTGACCTCGAGGTTGGCGCAGCGGTCGTTGGAGCTCTTCACCGCGGTGCGCGTGGCGAACAGGGCGTCGGCCTCGTCGAAGAGGAGCACCGCCTGCGCGCGCTCGGCCTCATCGAAGACCCTTCCCAAGTTCTTCTCGGTCTCGCCGATGTACTTGTCGACCACCTGTGAGAGATCGACGGGTCTCGAAACGACCATTGCCGGACGGCGAAGCGCTTGGCGGCCAAGAACTGCCTGGCAGTGACACTCGAGATCTAGGGTGAGCCGAGGCCAGCCGGCCACGGACTCCGAGAGCGAACGACGAAGTCGCGCAAGAAACACCTTGCGCATGTCGCACTCTGCACGCCTTTGCATGTAAATTCGAGGCCCTGTAAGTCTGCATCCACAGCCGTGACTAGTCCACCGCGAAGCCAGGTTTCTTCTCTTCTTTCTTGGGCTTCTTCACCGGTGGGGGCTCGTCGTCCACGGCGATGGAGCCGGCTTTGACCTTGGGATCTTCCTTGGGCGGATCCTTGGGCTTCACGTCGGCGACTGGGGGATCGACCTTGGCGACGCTGCCTCCGTGGGCTTTCTTGAGCTTCACCGAGTGCGTGCCGCCCTTCTTGAGATCGAGCTCGATGGTCTCGTCTTCTCGTCGGTCGTACTTGAGCACCAGCGTCATCGAACCCTCTTCCTTGGGCAGCTCGAACTCCATTGGGGTCTTCCCGATCATCTCGTCGTTTTGGTAGATGTCGGCGCCTTCTGGAGTGCTCGTGATCTGAAACTTGACCATCTCGACGTCCGCAACGGGGTCGATGGGGTCGGTGGTGGGGTCAGCCACAGGGTCGCCATCGACTGGCGGTGTGTCGGCGACGGGATCCCCATCGGTTGGCGGAGTCAGCGTGGCGCCGTCTTTGGGCGGATTGTCGACGGGAACCTGGGACTTGTCGGTCTCTTGCTCTGTGGTCGCTGCGAGCTCCCCGTTTTTGTCGGCCTTGTTACCTGTCTCGTCTTCGTTGGCGGCCGCCTTGCTCTCTTCTCCGCCGGACTGGTTGAGCACGAGCACGAACGCCCCAGCGCCGAGCAGCACGAGGGCGATCAGCACGGCGAGGATGATCTTGGTGGCGCCGCTGGTCTTGGGCGGGTAGTCGATGGGACCGCTCTGCATCATGCCCATCCCCTGGCTCATGCCAGGGTGCATCATGCCGCTTTGCCCCATGCCAGGCTGCATCATGCCGCTCTGCCCCATGCCAGGCTGCATCATGCCGCTCTGCCCCATGCCAGGCTGCATCATCCCGCTTTGGTTCTGGTAGCCGTAGGGTCCCGTAGGCACCGGGCCGCTCTTGATCTGCGAGACCTGACCGCTGTCAAAGCTGTACCCCCCCGACCCTTGTGCGGGCAGTCGTCCGGTCTCCGGTCGGAAGGGCTGTTGCTGCCCACCTACGTGGGGTCCAGCCGCCATGTCACGCACGTCGATGCGCTCGAGATCGGCGATCATGTTCTCGCAGGAGACGTAGCGCCGCTGGACGTCCTTCTCGACTGCCGAGGCGATGATCAGGCCCAACGGAGACTGGCGCAGCCAGTCCGGCATGGGGATCGGATCGGGATTGACGTGCAGCAGCACGGTCTCCAGCGGCGTGGCGCCTTGGACCGCGACTCGGCCAGTCAACATCTCGATGAGCATCAAGCCCAGCGCGTAGATATCGGTGTGGGCGCCCACGTCCTTGCCCCGGATCTGCTCGGGCGCCATGTAGTAGGGCGTCCCCAACGCTTGTCCGGTGGCGGTGAGCTTCTGGTCCCCGCCTTCAGTCGTCATCATCTTGGCGATGCCGAAGTCCAAGACTTTGACGAAGTGCTTCGAGCGCCCCACCTCGGTGAGGTAGATGTTCGAGGGCTTCAAGTCGCGGTGGACGATGCCCTGCATGTGGGCTTCGGCGAGGCTGTCGAGGATTTGGATCGCGATCTCTTTGGTCTCTTGCGGGGAAATCGCCTTGTCCCGCTTCAGACGCTCCTCGAGCTCCTCGCCTTTGAGCAGCTCCATGGCCATGTAGAGCATGCCCTCGGCGGTCTTGCCGAAATCGTAGAGTCGAATCGTGTGCGGAGAGGCCAGATCGCTGGCCAGTCGGGCTTCTCGTTGGAACCGCTCCTCGACCCCCTCGACCGAGCACAAGTGAGGAAGCAGCGTCTTGATGGCGACGTCACGAGACATCCCGATCTGACGCGCGCGATAGACCGCCCCGAAGCCACCGACACCGATCTGGGCGAGGATTTCGTAACGGTCAGAGATGATGTCGCCCGGCTGCGGGGCTCGTGCGATTTGCTGCATTGTTTCGTCCTATGACTCGGAGGCCCCCAGCATGCCAGCCCTTTGGGATAGGTCAAGAAAAGGGTGCCGATGCATCTGATTTCCCGTTAGATCACGGGCGCTTCCTGGTTCGGGAAGCGAACCGTTTTCCCGAGTCTCTTGATAACGAGAAAGGAATTTCAACACGTTACCACCCAAGATCATTCGAATCTCCGTGTCAGTCCACGCTCCTCGCGTCAAACACTCCGTAAATATGGGGAAATCGGACATATCTCGGATCTCTTTCGGCAACGTTGGGATGAAACCATCCAGATCGGTGCCCACCGCGACGTGCTCGATGCCTGCCACCTTCACCACGTGTTCGACGTGAGCCACCACCTCCGCGGTGGTCCCTAGCAAACGTCCACTGGTGAAAACCGGCGCAAACATGATCCCAATAATGCCGCCGGTCGCCGCCACGGCCTCGATCGAAGCGTCGGAGATGTTGCGGCGGTGGTCGACGACGCCTTTGACGCCGGTGTGGGTCACCATTACGGGTCGGGTCGTTTGCTCGCAGACCTCCAGTCGACAGCGCTCGTTGAGGTGGGCGCAGTCGACGATCATGCCGATCCTATTCATCTCGGCCACGAGCTCGCGGCCAAACCCGCTCAAGCCCTCGCGCTCGTTGGCGCCGACGCCCATGGCCGGTGTCGCGGCTCGGTTGCGGTTGAAGTGCGCCAAGGTCATGTAGCGCACTCCGGCCTCGTAGAGGAACTCGACTCGCTCGAGCTTGCCGTTGATGGCGTGCGCGCCCTCGACGCCCAGGCAACCCACGATCACGCTGTCTCGGTGGCCGGCCTCGAAGTGCTCAGGGGTGCAGCCGTAGCGAATCCGTGCGTCGCGTCCCGCCAGCTTGTGGAACCCCTCGATCTGGCGAACGATCTCCACATACGCCGACTCACCTGCGAACGGCCACGAGTGGAGCCCGAAGAAAGCGCCGCTCATCCCGCCTTCGAGCATCCTCGGCAGATCCGAATGGAAGCCAAAGGGACTTCGAGGAAACCAATTCCGGTGGCGTTTGCTCAGGTCGTAACCCAGCAAACGCTCCCAGAGCAGGGTATCGAGGTGCAGGTCGATGTTCGGACCCGACCGATGTACCGCGCCCGCGCGCGCGCTCAGCACCATGGCGACCTCTGTGGAGGGGGACTCGAGGTCCGTACGGTTCGCGGCCCTCTGGTGATCGGATTTCACACGCGACACTGGGCACCGTTGAGGCGGAACCGCAAGAGGTCGATGGCCCCGAGAGCCCACAAGCCCCAGAACGCGCCGAGAACGGCGTCAGGGTAAAGAGATCAACCTCGGATTGTTCACCAGGCTGGTCTCGCGGTTGAGGATCTCGAGGGTCCGGTTGTAGAAGGAGCGGGCCTCCTCGAGGGTGTTGCCGATGCAGGTGACGCCGGTCTTCCCGTACTGGCTCAGGGCGCCGATGAGGTGGAAGACCACGCCGCATTCGGCCACGGCGCTGAAGTGAATGGAGTGGTAGACGGCGATGTCGACGAGGTCGTCGGGGCGCAGCCCGCGGTAGGCCTCGGACATCAGGTTGTCGCTGGCGATGTAGTACTTCTCCAGGCCGGTCGGCGAGATGAACTGGCCGTTGCTGGGGTAGTAGCGCCCGTCCGTAAGGAACTTGAGCATGAGGAAGGGGTGCGTGGTGCCGCCTTTGCGCAGGTTGATCTCGATGCCGTGCGCCTGGAACTTGCCGTCCGGGCCACGTGTGACGATGAAGTCGACGCCGAAGCGACCGATGACGCCTTGGGCGGCGAGCCGACTGGCGACGTCGCGGCCATAGTTTTGGATGAGGAGTCGGTAGTCGTCGCGGCAGGGGAACTCGCAGCCGAGGAAGACCTGGCCGCTGGGGCCGCCCAGGATCTGATCGTGGGTGGAGATGGCTTGGGCCTCTCCGACGGGGGTGACGCGGCATTGCACCGAAGGCGAGAACTTGTCGTTGCCGTCGATGAAGACTTCGACGACACCCCCCATCTGGTTCATAGTGCGGTCGAAGCGTTCCCACGTCTCGGTCACTGCTTCGAATTCGAGCTTGGGCAGCACCGCGTGCACGAGCTCGACACGCGTGCCGTGCGATTCGGCGGCATCGAGGGTGTCGCGCACCCAATCGTAGCGGAAGATGGCGTTGCCCTCGCCGCTGAAGCCTTCGTTGAGCTTGACGACCGCTTTGGACAGGGACGGATTTTCTTCCCAGAGGGCGACGAGCGCGTTGGCGACGTCCTGCGAGTTCTGCAGGTCTTCGAAGCCCGCTGGCATGGGCACACCGGCCTCGCGGAAGACTTTGCGTGAGCCGCTCTTGGTGCCCAGGTCGAGCAAGGCCGGATCGCAGGCGTAGAGGGGCACGCCGAGGCGAACGGCGAGGGTGCGCTCGAGGGGGGTGGAGTTGAAGCAGACCATGTGCGCGTGGTCTTTGCTTTTGATCTTGTTGTTGATCTGCGCCATGAGGCTGGGCCGCTCGAGGATCTTCTCGGTGAGGGCTCTGGGCGCACCGTCGGAGGTCGACAACAACGTCAGCCGCTTGCGGGCGTGGGTTCCGGGGATGCCGGCCAGCAAGTGGAGGTAGTAGTCGATGATGGTGGGGTGGATGGGCTGGGAGGTGACGAGGATGATGTGCATGCGGGGTTGGCGCAGCAGCATCAAGAGGCACAAGAGGCGCTCCTCGTAGAAGCCCGCGCCAGCGATCTTGGCGAGCTCACCTTGGGGCAGGCTCAGGCTCGGGACGATGATCGCGGTGTGGGTCTGGCGGGGATCGTTGACGACGGCCCGGAACATCCGTGGCAGGCGGGCGTTGATCTCCGCGAATCGCTCCAGCTCGTGGCTGGAACCCATGGGGAACTCGATGTTGAGTGGGCTCATCTTCCGTCCTGTTGTCGACGAGGGCCATCGACAAGTTCTCGTTTTTCACGAGCTGACCGCATGGGATCTACTCGTACTGTGAGTCGAGACCAACAGAAAAAAATTCGGCACCGGCACCGAGACCTGTCGACTCCGCGAAGCGGGCTATGCCGGCAGACGGCCCCGGCAACCACGGCTCTTCGACGTCCAGCCGGCGAGTTGGCGGCTGCTGAAGTGGCACTTCGTTTCGAGTTAGACTTGCAGAGACTACACTGAGCGAGGCGCCTGGGGCAACGGCCGACAAGCCCCCTCAAACCCTTCGGCAATGCACTCTCGAGGAGGCCGACGCGGCGCGCTTCGGGGAGCAAGGGC
>PFUG01000610.1 GCA_002789955.1 Deltaproteobacteria bacterium CG_4_9_14_3_um_filter_63_12
GCAATTAGCCCAACGTAACTCACGCCCCCCCCCAAAATGTCAACAGCAATTTCGCGTCTTTGCAGAGATTGAGATCTGTCCCACCGCGAGCGTGTAATCTCACCTTACTTGCGGAGCACCAGACTCCGTTGTGTGCGTGCGTCGGTTGTGTGCGTCGAATGATGCGTGGGTCAGAGCCATGTCCAGAAGCCGTGGCTCAACAACGCCACCTCAACAAATCCCCTGGACCTATGGTTGAGCAGGTTGATATCAGGGAGGCTCACCCGCCGTTTCCCTCTCGAAGACCTCAGACGAACTCTTCGGTCTCGAGCTCATCGGAGAGCGTGTTCAGTGCGAAGGGATCGATACCGGCTCGAAACGGACTCGTGAACGCCACGACTTTGAAGGGCTCTCCCTTCTCCGAAAGCGATTGGGTGACGAGACCCCGCCTCAAGACCTCATTGATGGTTCTTCGCTCGTGGCTCAGCTCTCGAAGCTTCGCTGCGATGTCGTCATCGATGGTGAGTTTGGTGCGCATCCAGACATCGTAATGCGCCAGGTTCGGGCGTCAAGATGCGTCCTTCTCCCCACACCCAGACCAGGTGCCTGCACCCAAACCAACCCCACATCCAACTTGTCGCCAGCCTCCAAATCGGTGAAAGTTGCGCCAACAACGGCGCGCCCTCCGCGCCCAATCCTCTATTCAAGCTCAAACGGCGTTTCGATAATGAAGCTCAAACCTCGCTCCATCCGACGGCTCGCTCAGGTCCTCCTCCTTGTCTGGGTCGCCGTGCTGTCCTCCACAGCCCTCGCCGGGCCCGAGGACACACTGCATCGGGCCCGCTACGACCTCGCGCAGCGGCTACTGGCCGGCAAGCAGCTCGGCGAGGCGCGGGCCATCGCGCGCACCCTCGTCGCCGAGGACCCGAAGTTCCTGCTGGCCTGGATCCTCCTCGGGGTCACTTACGGCACCAACGAAGCCACCTACGACCTGGCCGAGGAGGCCTTCGACGCCGCCCACGAGCTCGACAAGACGCACCCCGAGCCGCTGAGCCGGCTCGGCAGCCTGCAGTTCACTCGCGGCGACATAGACAAGGCAGCCAACACCTTCGTCCTGGCGGCGAGCCTGGCCGAGGACGACGCCACCTTACAGATCATGACCGCCCGCGTGCTGCTCAAGGCGCAGCGCATCGAGGAGGCCAAGCAGCGTTTCCTCACCGTGCTGGACGCCGACCCCCTCAACCTCGAAGCCCTCACCGGCGTCGGCGCGCTCTACGTCAACATTGGCGAGTACAGCGCCGCAGCCGACCTCTACAAGAAGGCTTTCGACGCCGGCCTGGACAACCCCATCCTCTACCTCAACTTTACGGACACCTTGGTGCGGGCCGCACGCTACGACGAAGCCCTGGCGATCGCCGAAAAAGGGCTCGCCAAGAAACAAGATCCCCAGCTCAAGGTCGCTAAAGCCCGCGCGCTGGTTCACCTGGAGCGCTACGCCGAGGCCGAGGAGCTCTTGGCGGCGGTGGCGCCCCTGACCAGCACCGACGAGACGGCGGCCTACCCCATCTACCTGCTGGGCCTCGCCCGCAGCATGCAGGGCTGCAAGGCCAGCGACGCCGACGCCTGCACCAAGTCGCCCGACGCTCACCCCTGCTGCGCCGAGGACCGCGCCTCGCTCGTGGCCTTCCAGCGCTCCTACGAGCTCAACCCCGAGCTGCGCGACGTCGTCATCCGTCTGGGGCTCGCCCAGTTCGCCGCCGGACAGCTCGAAGAGGCCGAAGCGACCTTGCAGGGCTACATCAACAAGCAGGGCGACCAGAGCCCCGCAGAGGCCTTCGGCGCCTTGGCCGTCACGCTCTATGGCTTCGGCGAGAAGCGCGACGTCGACGAGGGCGTGCGCCTGTACCGCGAGGCTCGCGAGATGGCGCCGGATTTCGACAAGGATGACCGCCTCAAGAAGTTCAGGCAGTGGCCTCCTCTGGCCATCGAGATCATCACCGAGCTCAAGCAGAAAGCCGAGGAGCAGCGGCCCACCGGCGGCGTCGAGCGCAAAGGCTGTGGTTGCCAGCTCGGCTCGCGGCCAGAGAGCGGATTTTCTTGGGCTTGGGCCATGGGCTTCGGCGCTGTGCTCTTGGGGTTCGCGATGAGGCGACGTCATGCCTGAGCTGAGTCTCAACGGAGGACGCGTCTGGTATCGGCTGGGTTCGGAGCCGTTGTTGCCCGACCGCCCGACGCTGGTCTTCGTGCACGGCGCGGGCGCCAGCTCGCTGACCTGGCTCTACCAGCTGCGGGCGCTGCGCCAGAGCATGAACTGCGTCTCCATCGACCTGCCCGGACACGGCAAGAGCGACGAGTGCGCCAAGTGCGCCAGCATCGCCGACTACGCCGAGCGGCTGGCCGAGATCCTGGCGCTGCTCGGGCTCGAGGACGTCGTTCTCGTAGGCCACTCCATGGGCGCAGCAGTGGCCATGGAGTGCCTGGCCAAGGGCGGCTCCTACAGCGCCGGCATCTTGGTGGGTGCGGGTCCGACGATCCCCGTCAGCCGGATGATCACCGAGGCGCTGGAGACCAACATCGAGACCTGGTCGGAGATGATGGAGGACCTCCTCTTCAGCCCGGCCACGCCGCGGCGCTTCGTGAGCAAGTCGCACGCGGCGTCGTCGCTGCAAGCGCCCCGCGAGGTCATCCGCGACGACTTTGTCGCCTGTGGGGCGTGGTCCATCGCTGACCGGCTCGCGAACATCAAAGTACCCTGCCTCGTCATCGGTGGCCGAGACGACGCCCTGACGCCCTCCCCTATTATCGAGGCGCTTGGGCGCACCCTGCCAAACGCCAAGTTCGAGATCATCGACGACGCCGGACACATGGTCATGGTCGAGCGGCACAAGCGAGTCAACGAGCTCATCATCGAGTTCGTCCACCGTCAAGAAGCGCACAAACCACGGGTTCGAAGCCGTGGATGAGCAGACGCTGCGCGCCATGCTCGCCCGCCTTCAGGCCGGAGAGCTCGGCCTCGACGAGGCCGTGACCTCCCTCAAGCAGCTGCCCTTCGAGGACCTGGGCTTCGCCCGCTTCGATCATCATCGCGCGCTGCGCAAGGGCTTCCCCGAGGTCATCCTCGGCATGCGCAAGACCCCGGACCAGCTCGCCAAGCTCTTCGCCCAGGGCGCGCGCCACCACGCCACCGTGCTGGCCACCCGCGTCGACCCCGAGAAAGCGGCCAAGACCCTGACCCTGAGCGCCCTGGACGGCCTCGAGTACGTCGAGGAAGCCAACGCCTTGGTCTTTGGACGGGCCGCGGTAAAAGTCACGGGCTGTGGCACCATCGTCGTCGCCTGCGCCGGCACCTCCGACCTGGACGTCGCCCAAGAAGCCCGCCTGACCGCCGAGCTCATGGGCAATAAGGTCGAGCTCCTCGCCGACATCGGCGTCGCTGGCATCCACCGGCTGTTCGCCGTCAAAGACGTGTTGGAGGCCGCCTCGGTCGTGGTCGTGGTCGCCGGCATGGAAGGCGCCTTGGCCAGCGTCATGGCCGGCCTGCTCTCTTGCCCCGTGATCGCCGTTCCCACCTCGGTTGGCTACGGCGCCAGCTTCGGCGGCATCGCTGCCCTGCTGGGCATGCTGAGTTCGTGCGCGCCCGGCGTCACCGTGGTCAACATCGACAATGGCTTCGGCGCGGGGTATGCGGCGGCGATGATAAATCGGGCCCGGGGTTGACCTCGGGCAATGTCCGTCCCCCATTCGGGGCCGGGCGGCAAAATGGCGAATCGTTGGGCCTGGGGTTGAAACCCCAGGCTAGAGCCGTTGGGCCCCGTTCGGGCCGGGTTTGGAATGCTTGCATCACAATACGAATCACCGCGCAGTTGAATCAGTCTCCCGTTTCGGGGGAGGGGGCCGAAGTCCCTCCCGCCACAGACCACTAGAGCCAACATGACCCTCCTCTACCTAGACTGCAGCTCCGGAATCGCTGGCGACATGGCCTTGGGCGCCCTCATCGAGCTCGGGGTCCCGCTCGACGTCCTCGACGCGGCCTTCGAGCAGCTGGGCTTCCCGGACCTGCGAGTGGTGGCCGAGAAGCGCGACGCTGGCCACGGCATCACGGGCACGCACGTCACCTTGCAGTATAAGGGCGAACACGCCGAAAAGGCCGCCCCCGACGGGCTCGAGCACGGACACTGGGTCGACATCCGGGAGCGCCTCCAAGCCAGCCGGCTCGCTCCCAAACCCAAACAGCTCGCCTTGGACCTCTTCGGCGCCATCGCCGTCGCCGAGGCTGAGGTGCATGGCGTCGCCGTCGACGACGTGCACTTCCACGAGGTGGGCGCCCTGGACTCCATCGGCGACATCGTCGGCGTGGCCGTGGGCATCGACTATCTGGACATCGACGAGGTCGTCTGCTCGCCGCTGCCCATGGGCCGCGGCTTCACGAGCTCGATGCACGGCCGAATTCCTCTGCCCGCGCCCGCCACGCTGCTCCTCACCAAAGGCGTGGCCATCGTGGGCGTCGACGAGGAGTTCGAGTTCGTGACGCCCACGGGCGCGGCCATCGTCAAGGTTTTGGCCAGGCGCTTCGGTCCGCTGCCCACCATGACCGTCAAGGAGGTCGGGCACGGCGTGGGCACCAAGAAGCTGCAGCGCGGCCCCAACGTGCTGCGCGCCGTCTTGGGCGAATCAGGCGCGAGCGCAGGGGCGCGAGGGAGCTCGCTTCGAGCCACCTCAGTTCCGGGAAGCGAGCGAAATCTAAACGCGAGCGCAGAGGCGCGAGGGGGCTCGGTTCGGGACAGCTCGGAGCCAAGTACCATCGACGGCCTGCTCGTCAGCGACCTGGTCGAGCTGCATACCAACCTCGACGACATGTCCCCCGAGCATTTTGGCCACCTGCGCGACCGACTCTTTGCCCTCGCAAAGGCAAATGACGTCTGGTGGTCGGGCATCACCATGAAGGACGGCCGCCCCGGGGTTGCGCTCTCGGTACTCTGCGACCTGGAACACGTCGAGCTGGCCCGCGGCCTGATCTTTTCGGAGTCGACGACGCTGGGCCTCCGCGAGACCAAGGTGCGTCGCTTTTCCTTACAGCGCCACAGCCTGAGCGTCACCACCCCGTTCGGCGAGGTGCGCCTGAAGCTCGGCCGGCGAGGCTCCCTGATTCTCACCGTCGCGCCCGAGTACCAAGACGCGCGTCGGGCGGCGGAGGCGCAAGACGTGCCCATCAAGCGGGTCTTCGACGAGGCCCACGCGGCCGGCCGTGCGCTGGGAATCTACGCGGGTGCCTCCTTCGACGAGCTGGCCCCCGAGCTCGTGGCGCGCCTCGAGAGCGAATAAGACCCAGAAAGTCCCTAGCATGGGCTCACGTTGCGAGTGCTCGGATTGCGATGTGTGCCCCTGCAAGCGGGGGACGTGTTGCCCGAGGGTTGTGTCGACCTGAACACCGACCGCTGGAATTGCGGCGCCTGCGGCAATGTCTGCGCGGCCGGGGTTGCATTGACGGCCAGGTCAATGAGCGAGGCCTCCTTCGGTCTGTGCAGCGAGACCGTCGTTGGCACAGAGAGCAAAAAGAACACTGGGTCTCAGAAGGCGTAGCGCGCCCCCATCGCCAAGACATTGAAGAATGACGAGGTGCTGCCGTTGCCGACAATGGTGCTGCCTGCGTCGTAGGTGGGGTTGACCTGGGCGACCTCGCTGGTCGTGATGTCGCGCGAGACTTGGTAGATGAAGCTGTAGGCGAGGTCGACGCTGAAGTCCGCGAACGAGAGCGAGGCGCCCAAGGTCGGCGCGAACTTTTGGCTGTCGACCTGGAAGAGGCTGAAGGTCTTGTCGGGGATGGCGCCCTGCTCGAACATGAAGCCGGCTCGCAGGTCGAGCATCTCGGGCACGACGGTGTATTCGCCGCCGAGGCCGACGCCCAGCGTGTTCTGGAAGTCACGTTGCACGTTGAGCGCGCCGACCTCGAGGGAGCCCACCGTCGGTACGTTTCTGACGTTGACGGACTTGGGATCGCTGTGGATGGCCTGGTGTACGGACCAGGTCTCGTAGACCACGTCGAGCTCGACGTCGAAGACGTGCTCGACACCATAGCCGACGCCCGCCCGGAAGATCCACGGGAGATCGATGGAGAGCACCATCTTGTCCCCGTCGACACTGGCGTTGTCGAAGGCGTAGTGCGAGGGCAGGCGGACTTCGAGCTTCGCTTCGTCGTCTTGCACCGCCGCGGGCGCCTGCACACTGGCGCCCAAGGTCAGCCCATCCACAGGCTCGCCCCAAACGCCGAAGTTCCCGGTGATGGTGAGGAGGTCGGTGGCCTTGATGTGAATCATCAGGTCCAAATCATAGTCCTCGGGCTCGCCCCAGAGCCCGACGTAGGAGCTGCCCATGAAGGTCGAGTCGAGGACTGCCATCATGTTCTGGATGCCGGCCCCAACGGCGAAGCGCGGGTGCGGGCGCCAAGCGAAGGCCAAGTGCTCGTAGAGGATCAGCGACTCGGTGTTGTCGACGATGGAGTAGCGCTGAGGTCCGTCCTCTGGGAAGCGGTAGCGCGGGGCGTTCGGCGCGTAGGCGCCGACGGCCAGCGCAAACTCGTCGGTCCCGAGATCGCTCGAAAAGAGGAGCTGAGGGATCCACTGGGGCATGCCCTCGTTCTTCACCGTCTCGTAGGTGACCGTGGAGCCGTCGCGGGCCTGGCGGTCGGCGCGGGTGAAGTCGGCGCTGAGGTCGATCATGGCGACGTCGATGAGCAGCTGGTTCCCCTTGTTGCGGACCAAGGTGGCGGGGTTGTACCAGATGCCGTTGGGGTCGTCGGAGGAGGCGACCACGGCGCCGCCGCGGCCCAACGGGGTGGCACCGTGGCCGGGCAGCCAGAAGCCCCCGGCGCTGGCCAGGCTTGGCACGGCGAGCACAATTGCGGCGATGAGCAGCGCAAGAAAACGGGAATTCTGTTGCTGGCCGTTGACCGCTAGACAAGAATATCTACGTGGCCGGCCGCTTAGCGAACTTAGTTGACCCTTGATGGGTGGCGAATCTCGTCGTGAGTTCGTCATACTACTCCTGTTTCCCCGCAGGACCGTACATGGCGGTCTCGATGAAGCCATAGAGACGCTCGAGCCCGCGCTGGTCGTCGCGCAGAAAGTCTCGGGTCAATTCCGCGATGCGCCGTCCGTCCGCCGCGGTGAAGGTGGCGTCCGAGCCGGGCTCGACGCGGTTCAGCGTTTTCAGGACTTGCCAGATTTGTCCAGCCTGGGTCGTGCCGTCGGGGCCAGTTTGCACGGCGCGTCCGATGAGGTCGAGGAGCACGCCGTCCGGATCGACGGCGCTGCTCTCGCTCAGGAGCTGCAGGCCGTGGCTCACCAAGGGCAAAGCCGTGTAGCCGGCCACGTCCCAGAGGCGCCGCGGATCGATGACCCGCGACAGGAAGCGTCCGAGGTCGAGCATGGAGCGCTCGTCGAGTCCCGTGGCCAACAGCTGGTAGACCATGAGCGTGGCCTGGCTGCTGACTTGGGCATCGGCCTCGACCTCGAGGCTCTGAGCCTCGAGCAGATGCAGCGCCGCCTCGCGAATCATGTCGGGCCCGGTGGGTTGCGCGTCGAACCACTGGAAGAGCTCGACGCTGGCGCGCAGCCCGCGGCCGGCCAAGAAGTCTTTGAGGTCCTGAGCCAAGGTCTGGCGCAGCCACTCGCTGCGCGTCCCAGCGGCGTCCTTGCGCATCCAGGTGTCTCGAAGCGCTTCGGTCGCCAGCCTGGCAAGAACAATCCCGCCGGGCTTCGCGAAGCGAACGGTGCCGTTGCCGTCGTCCACGGTCTCGAGCATGAGGTCGTACAGAGCGGTGGTGGCGCGGTCCCAGGCGTCTTTCGCGGCCTGGTCGGCGCTGAGGGTGTTGTCGACAGCGCGCAGCGGGTCGAGGAGGAGATAGACCGGGCTCAGGGGCGTCACGATGTGTCCGAAGGGATCCGGGACGCGGTCTAGGCCTTTGACGGTGCGCAGGGTCGAGTCGGGCGTGAGCAGGGCGCCGAAGAAGCGCTCGTTCACGGTCATGAAGAGTTCGTTCGCGGCGCCGACTCGGGTCTGCGCCAGGATGGGCCCCAGGGCGGCCAGCGCGTCGAGGAAGGCCCCGTCGTTGAGGAGCTCGATGAGCGCGCCCTCCAGCGAGCGAATGTTGGAGCGGACCAAGGGCAGCGCGAGTCCGGCGGCGTCGGTCAGCACGGTGCCGCGCGAGGGGTAGTGGCTGTAGAGGACGACGAACATGCGGGCCAGCAGGTCGGTTTTGCCATGCGCCGTGAAGACCTGAACCAGCGGGTGCAGCACGTCGACCATGCCGGCGGCCTCGATGGCCAGCAGCATGTCGGCGTTGGCGTCGATGCAGCGCCTGCCGCTGCGGCACATGGAGACGTTCATGCTGGCTTGGATGCTGGGCTCGATGGACTCCAGCGGCGCCGTGTTGAAGAAGCGCGAGACCTGGTCGGGCGTTGGATCGGCGTCCATGGTGACGCCCAAAATGTTCTGATTGATCCAGAGCACGACGTCGGTCACGGTCGCGCCGTCCAAGCCGAGCGGACTGGCCAGGTTGGCCACGTCCGGGTTGATCATCTCGGTCAGGTGGAGGTCGCCGGTCACCGAGAGCAGATAGGACTTGGCCAGATCGTCGAAGACGAGGACCGGACCCATGGCCTGCGCCGTGGCGGTGAAGTCGAAGCCGTTGACGACCAGCTGCTGGATGCCGACCTCGTAGGGCCAGTTCGTCGTTTCCCACATGAGAGCCTGCGTACGCTCGAAGAGCGAGACGTTTTGCGGAGTCTCGGGAGCAGTGAGATCGACGGTGCCATCGAAGATCTCGTCGCGGGGGCAGGCTTGGATGCAGTGGATGCGGTCGACCGTGCCGAGCTCGTGCGCTCCCTTGCAGGTGTGGAAACAGGTGTCGTAGGCGCCGCCTGGGGTGACGGTGACGAACTCCTTTTTGTGCTGCATGAGCCAAGCGATGACCGGGCCGGCCTCGCGCGCCGCCGGGCTGTCCATGGCGACGAGCAGCTCCTGCAGCAGCCCGGGCGTTTCGACGAGCTCGAGCACCAGCGGCAACATCTCGTCGAGCAGGTTGGAGGTGTCGGAGAAGTCGGTCTCGGGGTGGGCGTCGACCACGTCGATGGCCTTGTCGAGGGCGTGCAGCACGGCGGCGAGCTCGTTGGGGTGTTCCTCTAAAAGCTTCAAGACGCCTTCGAGCACGGCGGGGACGTCGTCTCGGTCCAGGGCGACGAGCAAGCCGACGCTCAGGGCCACCAGGTCGCTGTCGGGGAGGTACGCGTCGTAGCTGCCCCCAGCGCTGTCGACGCGTTGGGTGGGACCGAGCACGACCTCGAGCGAACGCAGGAGATCGAGGGGCACGTCGGCGCGCGAGAGCTCGCCAGCGTCGCGCATGAGAGTGCCCAGAAGGGTGCGATGCAGGTCGACGACCTCGAAGGCGGCTTGTGCGGCGTTGGGGTTGAAGAGCTGACCGGCGGCGTCGTAGGACATGCCGCCGGAGGCTGTGACGCCAGGGCTTCCGAACGCGTCGGCCTGCAGCAGTGAGCCGTCGAGACCGACGAAGCGATCGAGGGAGTCGACGTCGGCCAGGTCGTCGCCGTCGAGATCGGCGAAGGGCGGCGGGATGTCGCCCAGATCGTTGAGCTTCACCATTGGCAGGCCGCGAGAGTCCACTTTGACGACGAAGATCGGGGTGTAGGAGGCGGCCGGTTCGAAGGCTGGGTCGTCGGTGGTAAGCAAGTTCATGAGTGTGACCGAGAAGCGATTCGGGTCGCCTGTGAGCTCGCTCTCGGACAGGAACTCCGCCGCCGAGGCGACGAGGCGCAGGGTCGCGTCGGACTCGCCGGCCGGCAAACCGTCGTGGGCCAGCAGCCCCGCGGTCAGCAGATCGCTGAGCTCCTGCAGGCGTTGGAAATCGAAGACCAAGGCGAGCGCCCGAGCTTGGGCAGGGTCCTGCAGCAGACTGGGGCGCGCGCCGATGCGGGCGAAGGCCTCGAGCAGCGGCTCGTCGGTGGCCATCTCGTCGAGGACGACGGCCAGCTTGCGCACCAGGCCCGGGATGAGCTCGGAGTCGTAAAAAGGCATCATGCGGAGCATGAGCTGGTCGATGGCGTCGAGCTGCGCGTCGGGGAAGATGGCGTCGATGGCGGCGGTGAAGTCGGCCTTGTGGGCCTCGAAGACCTCGGCCCGGGTCTTTCCTTCCAGCGGGCTGCGCTGCAGGTCCTTGTGCAGGATGCGGAAGACCTCTTCGCCGAAGGTGCCGCGGGCGACCTCTTGGCGCTCGAAATCCAACGGCTCGTTACACGAGAGCCCGAGCAAAACCACGCTCAAGAGCCCAATCCAGCGTCTCCAGTTCACGTTCATGCCTCATCCCCCGAAGCTCGTGTCGCACCGCACTCGCGTCTCGCCTGACGCCGATGGATCCTCGTGGGCGGAGCCTACCCCACAGCCCCCACTTGACTCCAGCCTTAGGGGGGTGTGCTTCGGGATTCGGGGCCGACACTCGGTCTGGTTCCATGATAGTTCTTGCGCGATTTGCTACAGGGGAGTGCACGATGTGAGCACGCGCTTTGTTAGGAGTCGTCAGGAAACAACCTGCCCATTTGAGCATCGCAAAAGGCGGGGTGGCAGCGTCGGTCTGCGTCGACGATGCATCGCCTGCATCGACCTCCTTGCCCTCCCACCTCTGACTTCGCCCAAGTGCGCATTTTGTTCCCGGACGATTCCTTAGGAGAGAACATGGAAGCCTTGATAGTCCTGATCGTTTTTGGGTCGATCACCTCATGGATCTTGGGCCCGTCCTTTCTCAAGCAACGTGAGCGCATGAAGCAGCTCGAGGCTCAAGGCGGCGGGTCCAAGCTGAAGGCCGCCGAACAGGAAGAGCTCTTGGAGCGCATTCGGCACCTCGAGACCATCGTCTGCAGCGTCGACTTCGAGCTCAACGCGAAGCTCAACCGCATCGCCACACACCAGCTCATGCTGCCCGCTTTGAAGAACGAGGACCTGGCCGAGGCCCAGACCATGTCGTCCTTGGTGTCTGGGCAGCGTTTCGCCGAGCGCTACGTCATCGAGACGTCCATTGGGTTGGGCGGCATGGGCGAGGTCTTCAAGGCCAGAGACGAGGAGCTCAACGAGGTCGTGGCACTCAAGCTCATTCGCGACGCCCATTTGAGCTCGCCGGACATTCTCGAGCGCTTCCGCCGGGAAGTGACGGCTGCTCGCCGAGTCCAGCACCCGAACATCGTGCGCATCTTCGACCTCGGGAAAGCGGATGGGCTGCTCTTTATCAGCATGGAGTGGGTCGAGGGGGACTCGCTGCGCGAGATGATGCGTCGGCAAGCTCGGCTCCCGGCCAGGAGCGTGGCACCCCTGGCGCGTCAGATCCTCTCTGCGCTGGGAGCGGCCCACGATGCTGGCATCGTACACCGCGATTTGAAGCCCGAGAACGTGCTCATCGCCTCGGGGCAGGTCCTGAAGCTCATCGACTTCGGCATCGCCAAGCTCGAGCACCTCGAGAGCTTGACTGCCACGCGCTCGATTTTGGGCACCCCAGAATACATGGCGCCTGAGCAGATTCGCGGTGAAGCGGTCGACCCGCGCACCGACCTCTACGCGCTGGGAATCATCCTCTACGAGATGCTGTCCGGGAAGCTGCCCTTCTCGGGGTCGAGCCCCATCGCCGTCGGCTTCGCGCATTGCACACAAACCGCTGAGCCGCTGCACGGCGTGGCCGACGTGCCAGAGGCCTGGTCGGCCTACGTAATGAAGGCGATCAGCCGGGCGCCCGACCAGCGCTATGCGTCGGCGCAGGAGATGCTCGCCGCTTTGCCTAGTTCTTAGGCGTCGTCAGGAAACAACCTGCCCATTTGAGCATCGCCAGAGGCGTGATGTCAGCGTCGGTCTGCTTCGACGATGATGGGCATCGCCTGCATCGACCTCCTTGCCCTTTCACCTCTGACTTCGCCCAAATGCGCAT
>PFUG01000334.1:0-2492 GCA_002789955.1 Deltaproteobacteria bacterium CG_4_9_14_3_um_filter_63_12
CACAGAGTAGAGAAGCTGCGCAGAGAACGCAAGCGCAAATCTCCTCCCCGGACAATCTCCAGCAAAATCGACCTCGCCCATCGCTCAGCGCTGCCACGCCGCTCGAAGCGTTGCGCACCACAGCGCGCCAGAACCCGCGCACCACAGCGCGCCAGAACCCACGTCGCTCGAAGCCTTGCGCACCACAGCACGCCAGATTCCACCTCGCCCGAAGCCTTGCGCATTACCGCACGCCCGAACCGGCGTCGCCGGGCCGGAAGCCGAAGACGGTGAGACCGCCTAATTCCATCGACGCCAGTCCATGCAAAGCGACGCGGGTCGACCCACCGCGAACTCTGTGACCGGAAGCGGTCGAACGGTCTGAAGGCTGGAGGCCCGTGCGGGGCGGAGGCTGGGGTGGTGACGGAGCGGCGCAGGAGCGCCGCGGAGGAGCAGCCCAGCCGCAGTCCCCGCCTAGAGCGCGCGAAGCGCGCGGATCAGACAGAGCTTGCGTCGAACCAAAATACTCCCCCACGACCGCCCGAACCCACGTCGCCCGAAGCCTCGCGCCCCACGGATAGACCCCCAAAGTGCCCGGAACACATCGTCGTACGTCGTGCACATCCCCCATGTGCACACCAAACACACCACTCCACTCCGTGGAGCGCCTCCATGTGCACGCGCAACACACCACTCCACTTTGTGGAGCGCCTCCATGTCTTTGCGCAACACGCCACTCCACATTTGGGAGTGCCCCCAAGTGTAAAGACGACTTGTCACTCCACAAATGGGAGTGACCTCGAGTGCGTGTGTTGGAGGTCACTCCACATTATTTCCTGCCTGTAGAGCGCATTTGGAAGCGGCCGAACGGCCGATTCCAAGGTGCTCGAGCGCTCGAGGGTGTGGACAGACGACTCGAGCTTCGACCTATTCGACCGAGTCTTCGTCGTCGGCTTCCGTGAACGGGTCGTCGCCAGAGGTGCTGTCATCGACAGCGGACCCGGTGGCCGGTCGCGAGGTGGGCGGGAAGAAGCTCTTGACCAGGTTCTTGTCTTCGGGGAAGAGCAGCGTCAGCTGGGCGCGAGCCCTTCCGAGGAAGCGCCGAGCCTCGTCGATGGCGAGCTGCCGATCGGTATGGGCCCGGGACTCGGGGATCCCGAGCTCGCTGCGCCGCGACTGTGCCTGCTCGAGAGCGGCCTGGGCCTTCTCGATGGGCGCCGCAAAGCCCTTGAGGCTGACAAAGTCAGGGTCGTCGTTGAGCACGGCGAGTTCGGTCTTGACGTAGCGAGTCTGCACATCACCGCCGATGGACCGAATGGCGAGGGTCGGCGAGGTGGGCATGAGCTTGCGGAATGTGGCGTGGTTGCGGTCGCCGTTGGTGAGCACCAAGAGCTCGCGGGCCAGCGCTGCGATGAGCGTGTCGAGCTGCTCGTCTCGATAGGTGATCTCCGCTGTGGCAGCGACCCGCTCCTCGACCGCCTGTTGCCAGCGCTCGTTCCTTTCGGTGAGCGCGACCCGCTGGGAGTTCGCCTCTGCGCACAACGCGGCTGCGACAACGAAGGGATTCAACCGAATCGAGAAGTAACGAAGGGTGCGATTGATTCCGTTGACGCTGGAGCGATCTAGGCGTGCCACGGTTTGACCTCCTTCGTGCCGGTTTGATTTTGGGAACGACTGCGCGGCAGAGATTCGTATGGGCCGGTAGGGCTTGTCAAGAGTTGGGATCGATAAGGTTCGTGAAGGACCTCGGACGCCTGCCCGCCTTGAGGTCCAGGAGTCCTCCGGGCTTTTCGCCGCCGTGACGCGGCCGACGGTCGAGACGGACGGCGCGGGTCCGCCATGACTTCATCACGTCTTGTAGCACCTCTAGAGCTCGTGCAACCTCGCGCGGTGTTCGACCGGGTCGGACGGCCGACCAGCACTAGAGTAGGCGATTCTATTAACCTGATCGGTTAATAGAAACATTGACCAGTACGGACGCGATGGATATCCTGTTTGCAGACAAGGACCTCGAGCGCCTTTGTTCCAACCAACGAGAGCAATCCAGGCGGCTGGGGGCGAAAGTGGCACGGAAGCTTGAGTCCCTCGTAAATACCCCAAAACCCCACTTTTTTCGACTCCAAAACATCGATCGAGAATGATGCCACGTTTTGAATGCTGACGATTCTCAAAATAAAGTCAGAGAATGGTGAAAACACGACCGCACCAGGATTTCATATCATTTCATTGATGTCTATCCTATGACTACATAATGATGGAATTTGTAACGAAGGCGGGCAGGCCTTGAGGTTTTTACGGGGGACTCAAGCTTCGTGGTCGTCTGGCCGACCTCATGGCAGCCAAGTCCGTGAGTGAGCTCGTTGCAGGCCGCCCACACCCTCTCTATGGAGCGCGGAGCGGCGAGTTTGCGGTCGACCTAGTGTAAACCGTCATGACTCTCCATGTTTATTGACTGCAAGGAGCGCCCCCAATCCTCAGGAATTCTTCAAAAATACCGGCATGTTGTTGATTAC
>PFUG01000334.1:2500-3954 GCA_002789955.1 Deltaproteobacteria bacterium CG_4_9_14_3_um_filter_63_12
TTGATTACAGAAAAAAGAAAGTCATTGGGGGTCCGCGGGGGACAAAGTCCCCCGGCGGGTCAGGGCAGAGCCCTGCTTCCCTGAAAGGCCACGCTCATAAGCACGGACACATGTGAAGCGTTACACTAGATGGGGGCCGCCGTCTCGTCTTTGAGCCGAGTGACGCGCCACTCAACACGGACGGTTCGATCGCCTGGACTCAGGTCAGCTCGGTCCGCATCGTTTTCATTGGAGACTATCATGACTGAAGCACGGCCCTTCACACCGGACTGGGTTTCCCCTCCAGGTGACACGATCGAGGACCTGCTCGAAGAGCACGAGTGGACGAAAGCCGAGTTCGCCGAGCGAATTGGGTTCACACCGAAATACGTCAACGACCTGGTCAAAGGCCGCGCTGCGATCTCTGCCGATGCGGCGGGGCGGCTCTCACTTGTCCTTGGCTCGACGACGGAGTTTTGGCTGAGCCGTGAAGCCCAGTATCGCGCTGCACTGGGACATAAGTGCACATAAGGATGCCGTTGGAGCGGCCCAGGCGAGCACCGCTTGGCTGAAGGAGCTTCCACTTCCGTGGTTGCGAAAACACGCACACGTTGGAGCCAAACGAAAGAAGGGGGAGCTGGTCCTCGAGGTGCTGCAGTTCTTTGGTGTGGCGTCCGTGGAGACTTGGAGGCGCTACTATGAGACTCCACTCGCCGCGTTCCGTGCCTCACCTAAGGTTGGAAAGAAGGTCGGGGCTGTGACCGCTTGGCTTCGACTGGCCGAGCTTCGGGCGACGGCGCTGGAGTGTCAGACTTTTGACAAGTCTCGCTTCAAACACACCCTCTCGGGACTGAGGGAGTTGACGAATGAGTCTGACCCCGAGGTGTTCATCCCCGAGCTGGTGAGGATTTGCGCCGCCGCCGGAGTCGCGGTGGTCTTTGTTCCAGCGCCTGCAGGCTGTCCTGCGAGTGGAGCCACACGGTGGCTGAGCGCGACCAAAGCGATGCTCGTGCTGAGCCTTCGGCACAAATCGAACGACCATCTCTGGTTCACTTTCTTCCACGAAGCCGCCCACATCGTTCTCCATGGAAAGAAGATGCTTTTCGTCGCGGGTCTCAACGGCCTCGATGAGAAGCACGAAGCGGAGGCAGATCGATTTGCCCGTGACCTGCTCATTCCCCCCGCCGCAGCTCGAGCGCTCGCGAATCGAAGCTGGGCTAAGGCGGAAGTGCGTCGTTTTGCGGCGGAGATCGAAGTGGCACCTGGTATCGTCGTTGGACGTTTGCAGAAAGAGGGGCGGCTCCCTTGGTCTCAGATGAACGACTTGAAGTTGTACTATGAGTGGACACCGTCGGATGGGTGAGGACACGCACACGAGCTGCTAGTGTAACGCTTCCGTGCTTATGAGCGTGGCCTTTCAGGGAAGCAGGGCTCTGCCCTGACCCGCCGGGGGACTTTGTCCCCCGGACCCCCAA
>PFUG01000269.1 GCA_002789955.1 Deltaproteobacteria bacterium CG_4_9_14_3_um_filter_63_12
CGGAAGCCGCCACTTTCAAGGTCTTGAGCATTCGAGCGCTCGAATCGCGTGCCCCAGACGAGGCCGCGCGCCGCGCCGCCGACCTGGCCGAGAGCGGCGTGGACCATCTCGCCGCCTACCTGCGCGCGCTCTCCCAGCGAGGGTTCGTCAGCGCCAACCAGCTGGCCAACGCCTCGGATGCGGCGCAAGCGCGCACCGAGCTCTGCCTGGACCTAGAGCTTGTCGAATCCCTCACTCTGTTGCGGGTCCTCTATGGGCTCGCTGGCGGCGTGGACGCCAACAAGCTGACCATTCCCAGTCAGCGCCTCATGACCCAGGCGAACCCGCACCTCGGCGGTGAGCTGCTCTTCCAGTTGCACGAACGGGTGCTCCACAGCGGCGGAGATCGCAGCGTGCTCGCCGAGTTCCTGCGCGACAAGGGTGGTCCTTCTCGAAGCCTCGAGCGCTTGTTCTTGCAGGGCAACGAACCGAAGCTGATGTCTATCTTGGCGCTGCTGCACGAAGGCCTAAAGACTCCTGACGGCACCCTAGGTGCCATCTTCCAATACGTGCCTGAGAGGGTCTCGGAAGCGGATCTGCGAGAGTCCTTGTTGGCGGAGGTCTCCTCAGGCGAGGCCTTTGGGGACCTCCTCTTCGCGCTCAGAGACTTCTTGCGGTTGCGCAACGGGGAGCCCTTGACGAGCCGTTGGTTGCCGCCGGCGGTTCACACTCTGTGTGTGCAAGACGTCGCGGACCCCAAGCTGACCTTTCTTCTCGAGGGTCTCACGTCGTCCCCAGTCACCGAGATTGCCGGCAAGGCCGCGCTCTTGCTCGCCTTCGTCGCCATCAAGAAAAACGATACGGAGCGTGCCTTCGCAGCCCTTGTCGAGGCTTCCAGCCTACTCAAGGGCTCGCCCGAGGTCGCCTACCTGGCCGAGAACCTGGGCAGTTTGCTCGGCGACCCGACTCTGGCCGACAGCATCCGCAATCGCGCAAAGGAGATCCGCTTCCAGAGCCGGTTGCGACAGGAGCCCGAGGCGGCGGTCGCGTATCTGCGTGCCGTGGACCACTCAACCTCGGCGAGCGACCGACAGAAAGGCGCGCGGATCCTGTTGCAGGCGGGCCGAGGTGCACAGGCCCCGGCGTTGAAGGCCGACCTCTTGGAGCTGGCGGCCTCCTGGTTCGCTGAAAACGAGTTCTCTCTCGACGAGGCCATTACCGCCAGTCGCGAGGCTGTGGTGCACTCGGAGACGGCTGAGACCGTCTCCACCCATGTGAAGCTCCTCGCAAGGGCGGAGGAGTTCGGAGAGCTCGCCACGTTCCTCATCACCAAGACGAAAGGCGGACGAAGCTTCGAAGGAGTAGTCGAGGCCGAGGCCATTCGGCGGGCGGTCGCAACCTGGCCGACCATCGCGACCTCCGAGTCGAAAGCGCACGGTCTCGAGCAGTTTGCTTCGGTCTGCATCGACTCGGTTCGAGGTGACGAAGAGTTCGAGCGCTTGGCTCGGCTGGTGATCGACATCAAGGTGGCCTCTGGCCGACACTTGGAGGCCGCCCGGTGGCTCGACGCCCAACTCGCAAAGGCCCGCACAGTCGGTGCCCAGGCGAGCCTAGAGCTCATCAAGGGCGAGCTCGAGGGGCTGGCGTCCAACGACGAGAGCGCCTGGCGGCATTTCCGGATGGCTCTCGAGAGTCGGGGTCGGGTCACGGAGTTTATCGATCGCGTCATGGACGTGTATGCCGCAAATGGGCGCTGGCGAGACCTCGCGGCGAGGCTCATCATCACGGCGGAGCGCACGGCGCGGCGAGAGATTCGCACGGAGTGCTTGCTGCAGGCGGCACTGGTTCTTTGGGAACAATGCGCTGACCTTGAAGGCGCCGAGTCGTTGTGGTCTCGCGTCCTGTTGCACGAGGTTCCCGACTCGCTCGGCAGCCTGACCAATGCAAAGCGGTTGTTGGCGGCGCTCGGTGTTTGGGGAGATGTGGACGAGGTCTTGAGGCGGCTCGCGCGCATCGCGGCCCCGGGCGCCGAGCGTTCTCGAGTTCTACAGGAGCGCGCCGAAGTGCAACGGGATTCGCTGGGAAGCCCCGGCAAGGCGTTGCAGGTGCTGATGGAGGCGTTCGCCGAGGACCCCTCAGAGCTGGCGCTCTTCGAGGAGCTCGAGAGTGGGCTGCACAAGGCGTGTCGTTACGAGGGCCTGAGGCAGCTGTACGGGACCGCCCTGGAGGCCCAGAAAGCCCACCCCACCCTGCCTTACGATCTCGAAGAGCTCTCCGCGCGCAAGGGACAGGTCGAGTTCTATGAGCTCGATCTGCCGTTCGATGCAGCGAAGAGTTTGACGGATGCTCTGCGCGTGAATCCTGGAGAAGAGCGTTACCAATCGCTGATCGACGAGATCGCTGCTGTGACCTCCTCGCCAGAGCTGTCGAGCACTGCGGTAGAGCTCCAACTCAACAGCCTGTCGTCAGAGCATCCAAGGCGAGTCCAGGTCCTGGTCGCCGCAGCCCAAGCTTATGAGCGCATGCCTGGCGGCGCAGCTCGGAGGCTCGAGCTGCTCATCGAGCTCGTCGAGCTGGCTCCAGCAGACCCCTACGGAGCAAAGGCGTTGTCTGAGCATTGGGGTCAAGCTGGCAAAGTCGCGGAGCAGATCGTCGTCCTGAAACGGTTCTGCGAGGTGAGTGAGGACACGGACAAGCTCGGACCTGCCTTACGAACCTTGGGCTCGCTCCAGGAGCCGCTCGACATCGAGGCCTCCATCGAGGCCTACGAAACGCTCGTCAAGCACGTGGATCCCGACGACAAACTGGTCCTCGCTTCGCTCTCGAGACTGCACAAGCAGCGACACGACTGGCGGCGCTTGGTGTGGGCGTTGAGGGAGCTGTTGCGCCTGGAGGACGACCCCGACGAACGGGCTGAGCTCTTCTCGTCGCTGGGCGTCGTCTTCGAATCGGACTTGGGAGACCGAGTCCGTGCGCGCTCGTCATTCGAGCGTGCGCTGGAGGAAGCCCCGAACTGTCGCGCGGCTCGCCAGGGAATTCGCCGGCTGCAGGTCGCGACTGGGGACTTCGAGGGGCTCGTGCTGAGCCTGGAACACCTCGCGTCAACGGAGCCTGACGAGGCGGAGCGGAGTCGTCTCTTGGTGGAATGTGCAACGATCTACCAAGACGAACTGGGAGACTGGGGGGAGGCCGAGAAGATGCTTCTCGAGGCTGCCATTCGCAGCGACGAGCGGGGCTGGGCGCGGAGCAAGTTGCTGGACGTGTACATCTCGGCCCAACAGTGGTCAAAAGGCTTGAGCCTGGTTAGTGAGCTCGAAGAGATGGATGGGATGGAAGAGACAGAGAGAGCCAGATTGCGGTTTCAAGAGGGGATCATCGCCCGGGAGATGGGAGACCTCGACCGAGCGATTACAGCGTTCGAGGTGGCGCTCGAGCACGATCCGCTCCATCAAGGTGCGTTCTCGTCACTTGTCGAGCTGTTCGAGAACCGCCATGACACCCCGCATCTACAGTTCGTGTGGAAGCTCCGCGCGCGGTTGCGCAAGCTCTATGCGGAGAACCCTGACCCAGCCCTGCGGCCCAAGGTCGCAGCTTGTCTGGTCAACGTTCTTCTTCATTCGGCGACAAGCAATCGATCCGCTGGTGACATCGACGCGACCCTCGAGGACCTGCAGGCTGCGGTCGAGATCGAGCCTGATCGAGTCGACACCTTGGACGATCTGCTGGAAATCCTCATCGGGTTGCGCCGATTCGAAGAGGCTTTTCTGCGCGTCAAGGAGTTCTGTGACCGGGCGGTAAAAGGGAGTCGGACCTGGAAACACGGCTGTTTGCGCGCCGGAGACTTCGCGCTGAACTGGTTGGACGACCCCGAGTCTGCGGTCGCCTATTATCTGGAGCTCAAGACGGCTTCCCCTGGGGATCTCGAGGTCGGGTATCTCTTGGCGCAAGCTCTAATGAGGGCTGGTCAAGTCGCCGAGGCGAACACCCAGATGACGCGCCTTGGCGCGGCCTATCGAGGGGCTCGTCCGGAGCAGATGCCTGAGAGCAGTCGGCTGGTGGCGGCGGACCATCAGTACTATCTGGGCCTGACGTTCGAGCACCTCGGGCAAGCCGAGGAGGCAGAAAAGCACTACCTCCTGGCTTTGCGCTTCTCTCCGCGCCACCCTAGCGGCACGCTCGCTGTGCTGAAGCTGCTCTGGAAGCAAGGCCGTTGGAGTGAGCTCGAGATCGCTCTGCAGAGCGCCGAAGGTGCGCTCTCGGACCCGCGGGATGCGGAGACTCTGAACCGGGTGCGGCTGTTGGGAGCCCACGCGTTCCGGGAGACGAACCCGGACCGCTCGACCGAGTCTCTGGAACGGATCTTGTCCCAAAGACCTAACGATCGGGAGGCGCTGTCGACGCTGGCGAGGTTCCGGGGGGACACCGATCCGGAGGGCGCTCTGGAGACCATCCGACGTACGATGGAGACCGGGCAGGTCTCGGACCGTCTGGTACAGGACTACGCTGAGATCGCTGCAAGAGCAGGGCATCGCTCGCTCCCCGCGCTGGGTGCTCTCGCTGCGGTGTTGGGCATCGAGCTGAGCGTGGCGACGCCCCCCTTGGTAGGCGCCCCCGCGTCCATCGAGGAGCTCGTTGCGGCCGAGCTTTCGGACGGGCTGTTCAAGGCCTTTCGGCGGTTGAGTCAAGACCTCGGGAACGAGACGAGGCGCCAACTCGACCTGACGGGGCTGAGAGGGACTGGTCATCTAGCCCCCACTGCACAAGACGCGCTGAAGCACGCGCAGCGCGCTCTAGTTGATGCCTGGCCTGGCCTGCGGAGCTACGATCTACGGGGGTTCGAGGCGGGTGCCGTGGCGGGGGGTGTTCAGGTTCGCCGGGCAGCAGACCGCATCGGTCTCGAGCTCTACCTCAGCGTCAAAGGCGAAGACGACCTGGGGGCGGCCCAGAGCGACGAAGCAAAGATGCTGTTGGCGCGCGGGAACGCCAGCGCCTCGCTCGGACTCGACGTGTTGACGACCCTCCCTGAGGAGGAGTTGACGGAGTGGTTCCGCTGGTTGCTCGACGTGGCGTCGGACGATGCTCGCCCGCCGCGAGACGTCGCGCTGACGTGCTCCAAGTGGGATCTCTCTCAGTTGCAGAGGGGTACGGCCTATTCGAAGCACGATGATCTGGCCCGCATCGTGCGGAGGGGGGCCTCCGCAGGGCACCGGACACTCGATCGTATCGGCGCGCTCGTGGGCGGGCTAGAGGCCGCGCTCATCCAGGTGTTAGAGTTGGACTTGGGCATCGAAGTCGAGCCCGGCGCCCTGCGCAACTGGCTGGAGCAGAGCGAGCGGGCGAGGGCGCTGGTGTGTGACTTCCTGGCCTTTGACGGTTTCAGAGTTCCCTAGTACAGCGCACGTCACGTGGTTCGCTTCGAACGAGGCCGGTGTCCAGAGGCGAGCGAAACCCGATCGCCTCGGCAAGGCGTCTTTCGGCTCGCGCCGTTCGTGCTATAATCGGGCGACCCAAACTTTGCTGTTGACGCAGGCATGTTACATGGAGCGCAAGTTCAACCCTACTATCCGCGCTGGACACGGGCACACCTACATCAGAATTCAAGGTGTGATCGATGAGGACAATGCGCTTGCCGAGCTGACCAATCAGCTGCAGGGGAGTGTCTTGCTTCTCGATCTGGCCGAGGTCGAGCGGATCAACTCCTGTGGGGTCAGGGATTGGGTCAATTGGCTCAACAACCTCACAGCCATGGGTTTGCGAGTGGTGATGATGCGGTGCTCGCCGGCCATCATCAACCAAGTGAACATGGTCACCAACTTTAGCGGCGATGCTATTATCCACAGCTTCTTCGCGCCCTATTTCAACCCAGAGACGGACGAAGAGAAGTCGGTTTTGTTGTTTACCCGCGACCTCATCGGCCAACGGCCGGTCAAGGCTCCGAGGGTGACCTGTGAAGAGACGGGCTATCCCATGGAGTTCGACGACTTCGAGGAGTCGTACTTCGCCTTCGTGGGGGGGTTGGGTGATCTCGACAGGCTTCTCGACCCCGGCATCCTGCAGACGATCCAGTCGTTGACTCCAGAATATGGCCGGCGTGGAAACTTTGCGCCGACCTTCGAAGTCGATCCGACGCCGCTGAGCACCTCGACTCTTGCCTACCAAGCCTCTCAGCAGGCGCTCTCTCCGTCGGAGCCAGAGTGGCGAACTCCCGCACCGAGCCACAGATCACCAGCGACGCAGTCCTCCGCGGGCGCGTTCTTGGAGTCCGCTGCCCCGCCAATATTGCCCAGCAGACAGCCTGTTGACGCGCTGTCAGCGTCTGGGATCGATCGGGCGTTCTCGGCCGCCCCTCCTCCGAAGCCCGCAAATTTCGTCTCCAGCCGCAAGGAGGCGGAGAGCCTTTTGGTGTCGCCCTCCCTTGCACAACCCCATGCGCAGAGTCTGGCAGCCAGCCCATTCCTCTTTTTTGGCCTCGGCGTTGCGCTGACGATCGTCGTCGGTGTTCTGCTTTGGCTCTTGGTGTCTTGAGCGATGACGGTCCTTGGCCCAGCGGTAATGGTGGAGGCGATTGCGGCCATCAGCCGTACGTTTCTCGATGCGGCTGTGCTCGTAGACGAGAATCGGCGGGTGCTGCACTTCAACCACCAATTCTTCGCCCTCTTTCCCAAGTCTCTGGCGCGCCGGTTGGAGGGGCAGCTCATCGACGATCTGCTCTGCCTCGAGCTCGGCGGCGACGGCTTCGATCCGATCTCGGAAGCGCTCGTAAGCGGAAGTCCCCGACGCTACGACGAAGCCAAGGGCCTCTTTACCGACGGCCCGACACTCTCGTTGATCGTGAGCGCCACTCCGCTCCTGAACGACTCCAAACCATGGGCGTGTTTGGTGCTCCTCAGGGACGTCACCGACCTTGCGGACGTTCAATCCAAATACCGGCAACTACAGGCCGTGGAAGCTCAGGCGCGCGCCAGGCTCGAGTCGAAGATCTTGGAACAGGGGAAGCTGATTGTGGAGCGCGGTGAGGAACTTCGCCGGATGCAGGAGGAGCTGACAGCCTATCGAAAGAAGCTTTTCATCTGAGGCAACTGACAGCCTTTCCAAGGACGCTCGATGGCCAAACGAATCATCAGCCTGCGAATCAAGCTCACGGCAACCACGGTCCTTCTGACTTTCCTGGTCGTCGCTGTGTTCGCAATGTTGATCCTGAGGTTCGTCAGCGAGGAAGTCGAGGCAGAGACCAAGCGGCTCGCGTCGGTGAGCACAAAGGCGCTCGACGAGCTGGGGACGTCGTCGTCGCGATATCTGGCGTTGCCCGCGGCCAGCCCCATGTACGACAACGATTTGGCGGCCCTTTACTCCTTGGTGCGTCCTTCGATTGTGCAAGAGACGGGGGCGGACGTCGTGACCGCCTTCATTGTCGCCGAGAACGGTCGTGTCTGGGTGGCGCTCGCTGACTATGACATCTCGATGTTCAGGCTCACGGCGGATGACGCTGAGCCTTTCTACGTCGCGACTGCAGATCCGGATGCCCCAACCTTGCTGGAGACACTCCCGGACTCGTGGCTCGCGCGCTATCGCGACGCAGAGAGCCTCCCGCTGCGCGAGGTCGTGAATCGGCCGTTGGTAAAGGGTGGACAAGAAGAGACAGTGGAGTTGGTCCAGTATACGGCGGCGATCATCGACCGAAACGGTGAGCATCTGGGTTATCTCAGCCTCGCCTACTCGCAAGACAAACTGCGGGCTGAGGTCAGCCGCATCCAAGCCGACGGAAAGGCGCGTCAGGCGGGTTTGCGGCGCTTTATCCTGCTGCTCGGCATCATCGTGCTGGTGGTGGGATGCGTCATCGCCATTCTGCAAGCCCTCGCCATCACCCGCAACATCAAGCTGCTGTCGAAGGCCACCCAACGCATCGCCCAGGGCGACTTGAGTGTGCGAGCCGACGTGCGCTCTCGTGACGAGATCGGCCTGCTGGGACAACAATTCAACACCATGGCCGATCGTGTTCAGGCGCTGTTGTTGGAGACCCTCGAGAAGGCCAAGCTCGAGAAAGAGCTCGACATCGCGAGGATGATCCAGGAGGCCTTGGTGCCACCGCCAGGTCTGACCACACTTCCTGGGTTCCGATTTGCCGGCTTCTTCCGTTCCGCCTCGATCTGCGGGGGAGATTTTTGGGGCTACCACGTGCTTGCGGGGGGAGACCTGCTCCTCTCCATCGGCGATGTGACCGGTCATGGCGTTCCGAGCGCGATGATCTCTGCGGCCGCCAAGAGCGGTCTCGACACCCTGATCAACGTCTCGCCCTCCAGGCTGTCCCTGCCTTACCTCCTCGAGGAGCTCAACAAGACCGTCTATGACACCGCGCAGCGCAAGTTCGTCATGACTTTCTTGGCGATGAAGCTCGACACGCGAGTCGGCTCCCTGGAGTTCGCCAACGCCGGTCACAACTTCCCACTGCTGCTGCGCTCGGTGAACGGGAAGCCAGAGGCTCAAGCGCTCATCGCACGGGGAAACCGCCTGGGTGACGTGCGCAACAGTCGCTATCAGCAAATTGGATGTGAGTTGCTCGCAGGCGATCTCATCTTCCTCTACACTGACGGCCTGACCGAATATCGAGACCCGCAGGGAAGAGAGTACACGGAACGGAGGCTGCGACGGCTGCTGCTGAGTCATTGCCACTTAGAGCCCGACGCCATCCTGTCCAAAGTGCTCTCTGACCTGTCGGAGTTCGCTGGCAACGCACCGCAAGAGGACGACATCACCATCGTAGTCGTGAGAGTCGGAGGCTGAACATCGTGACGCTGAATCCCCCAGCCACAATCCGGACCGTGCTCGCGGGCGCCTTTGTCGGGACCCTGCTCGTGCTCAGTCTCGGCGGAATCGGCCTCGCCCAGAGCCGATACTCGACCAGCGAGGCTCAAGAGCTGCTGGACAAGGGCATCAAGATTGAGAAGACGGCCGAGTCCAGCAACGACCTCGAATTGTATGAGGAGGCCGCCGAGAGCTACGCAGACGCCCTAGATGCCGACCCGACTTTGACCAAAGCCTCCGTGCGCTTGGGCTATGTTCTTTACGTGCTCAAGCGACACAAGGACGCGGTCGCGATGTTGCGCAAGGCGCTGGACCACTCCAACGGCGATCTCGAAGTCGAGCACACCCTGGGCATCAACCTCTATCAGCTCGGGCAGGAAGACGAGGCGGTAGCTCACTTGCAGAAGGTCATCGACGGCGGAGTCGAGCTGCCGGAGGCTTATTTCATCCTTGGGAAATACGCCATCGAGAGAGGCGACATGGAGACCGCCGACGCGCATTTCTCCAAGTACCGGGAGCTCAATCCCAGTGACCCCCAGGGAAACAGGGCGTTGGCCAGTATCCACATCAAAGTCGGCGCCTACGATGAGGCCTTGGACGACCTCAACCGCGTCATCGCCCTGGAGCCGGATGACATCAACGCCTACATCTCGCGAGCCGCGGTGCATTTCGAGGAGCAGCGCTATGATGAGGCCATCGAATCCTACCTCTACGCCCTCAAGCTCAACCCAACCTCCCTGAAGATTCGCTACGACCTAGCCAGCGTCCACTACATCGCGAAGGACTACGACAAAGCGCAGAGGGAATTCGAGATCATCCTCGAGGCCGACCCCGAACACTTCGCGGCCCTCTATTTCCGCTCCTCCGCGCTGCTGGCCAAGGGTGACACTGCCGCCGCCAAAGAGGGCTTCCTCAAGCTCCTGGAGCTGAAGGAGGATTACGAGTTCGGGCGCCTCAAATTGGCGCAGGTTGCCTTGATCGAGGGCGATCTCGGTGGCGTTGTGAAGTGGCTCGACGACGCCTCGTCCTCCTCATCGACCAACCCAGATGTGCTTGCGCTCGCCGGCGAGCTCCACCGCAAGCTCGGCAACACCACACAGGCCATCGAGAACCACAACACACTCATCCAACTCGACCCAGAACGTGCCGAGTACCGCATGATGCTCGGCTTGGACTACATCGCCGCGAAGGATTTCGAGGGTGGAGTCCTCGAGTTTCGCACCGCTGCGGAGCGGGATCCTGCGAACCTCGGCGCCTGGAAGGGGCTCTCGGCCGCGATGCTCTACGACGCTTCGGCGCTGTCGAGCGAGGGCAAATACGACGAAGCCGTCAAGGTCCTCGAGCAGGCCTTGGAGCTGGACTTCCATCCGGTCGAGACCCGCGTCAACCTCGCCATCATGGCCCTCGCGGTGGACGATGTGGAGAGGGCGACCGACTACCTCTCCGACGTCAAGGCGCTCGACTCAGAGTCCCCGGCGGTGAGACGCCTGGACGCGCGGCTGATGGTCCACCGCGAACGCTATGAGGAGGCAGCAACCACCCTCGAGGCGTTGGCGCAAGAAGCCCCAGAGCAGATGACAGGCGCGAGCTGGCATGACCTCGCCGTCGCGCAGGGCAACCAAGAAAATTGGGAGCGCGCGCACGAAGCCATCGCGAAGGCCAAAGAACTCGGGATCGAGTCGCCCCGCAACCGCTCGCTGATCGCTGCTCGACTCGCCTTGTCTTTCGCCAAGAAGGAGCAATGGCGCAAGGCTGAAGACCTCTTCGACGAGGCCCTGCAAGATGTCGACTCGCTGAGCAGCGTCGAGCGGGTGAGGCTGGAATACGGTATCGCGATCATCGCCCTGCGAAACGAGAAGTTTGGCCGTGCGGAGCGCTACCTCGAGTCGGTGCAGTCGGGTTACCAGCAGCTCTCGAAGAAGGAACGAAAGGCGGTGACGAACGCCAAGAAGCTCGATCTCAACCTCGAGTTGGCCTACGCCTACTACCGCGGAGGAAAGCCGGCGAAGGCGCTCGAGCTGCTCGACGAGAAACAGAAGGGAGAGGGCGATGAAGCCGCTCTCGTGCGAGCGATCCGAGAGAAGCTGGCGATCTCGGCGTATGACGAAGGGGATTACGCCACGACGATCGCGTTGCTCGAGAAGGCCGCGAAGCTCGACGAGACCCCTGACGTCCTTTTGAACCTCGCGGCGGCTCAGTACCAGTCGGGTCAACAAGGAAAAGCCGCGAAGATCTTCGAGCGATTCGCCGCCAAGGGCGTGGTCCAAGCCCTCCACAACTACGCCATATACCTCGACAACGTCGCCAATCAGCCAGAAGAAGCCCTGAAATACTATCAGGACTATGTCGCCAAAGGTGGCCCCCAAAAAACCGAGGTCGAAAAGATCATCGAGATGAAGCGGCGCGTCTTCGGCTTGCAAGGAGGCGGCGATGACATCTGAGTTCGCACGAAACAGAATTCGGCGACGGATTCTCGCTGTTTGGGCCGTACTGGCTGTGTTCGTTGTCCTCCCCTGCAACGGGAACACGCAGGAGGACGTCTACAGCATTGCCCTCTTCACGCCAAACCTCGATTTCAAAGACGGAGTCGCCCGGAACTCCTTTGTCACCGAGATCGCCGCGACGCTCAGTGACCAGACTGCCGTCACCTGGACAGCCAAAGCCTTCGCCCGACAGGCCGATTTCGAGAGCGAGCTGCGCAAGGAAGGCATCGATCTCGCCATCATCGATGGCGTCTATTTCGCCGCGAAGGGCAGCAAGATGACGCCGATCGCCTCGCTGAAGTCGGCGGGCGGGAGCGCCGAGTCCATGAAGGTCTATGTCCGCAGCGGAGTCGGCACATCCCTGCACGAGCTCAGAGGGAAAAAGCTCGTGATCGCCGAGTCCGGCGGCTACCTCGAGCGGATCATGAGCGGCGAGGTCCTCGGGGCCGAGATCGCGGCCGACGAGTTCTTCTCCGAAGTGCAGCGGGTCAAGGACGTTCGGTCCGCGATCAACGCTCTCGAGCTGGGAAACGCCGATGTCACGATGGCCTATGGCAGCTACGCCGAAGGTTTGAAGTCCGTCTTCGAAACCCCAGAGGTTCCCCTGCCAGTCATCGCCATCACCTCCAAGCGGCTCGATGGCGAGCTGCTCGACGAAGTGAAAAAGTCCGTCCGCAAGCTCACCACAACGGGCGCAGGGATGATCGCTGGGGCCGGCAGCTACAACGGCGACGCCGTCAGACG
>PFUG01000499.1 GCA_002789955.1 Deltaproteobacteria bacterium CG_4_9_14_3_um_filter_63_12
TGAGGATTGGGGGGCGCTCCTTGCAGTCAATAAACATGGAGAGTCATGACGGTTTACACTAGCGCGTCTCCAGCGTCGCCGCCAGGTGTCTCAGCTCTCGCTCGGAGAGGTCGCTCGCCAGAGAGTAGGCGATGTCTCCACGTTGGAAGATGGCGACATGGTAACCCGACTTGGCGCGGACCTCGACGAATCCTGGCGAGGGCATCATCGAGTGGCCTGGAGGCAAGACGCCCACCCGCGGGAACATCAACAATGTCAGTTTTCTGTGGTTGACCTGCAGGGTGACCAGGGCGGCCTTATGGTCGCCGACCTTCGCCAGTCTCCCCCCGAGGAGATCCACTTTTTTTTCGTCGAAGCGAGGGATCGAGACGGGGAAATCGACTTTGCCTTCGAACCAGTGGACGACGTCCTCACGCCGTGGCCCCGTCACTTCGACCGGGAGCCGTCGCCGATGCCAATCCAAGGTCTCCTCGACGACCGCTTCGGTCTGCGTAGCGTTTGCTTTGGCGAGGGCCGCGCCAAGGTCACCGATGATGCGAGAGCCGTCCGCGTCCGTCTTGGGCAGGGTTCCCGCGAGGGTGAGTCCGACCAGCACCAGGCCAACGGCACCCACCGATACCGAACGCCAACCGCTCCAATGTCGCCAACGGGCTCCCGTCGTCCCCCGATGCTGATCCACGCCGTTGAGGCCCTCGAGAATGCACGCCTTGAGGTGGGTCGGCGCCGACGCGACCGTGCATTCCTTCAAACTCTGGCGAAGGCGTCGCTCAATCTCCACGCTCTTTTGGCAGGTCTCACAGGCTGAGAGGTGCGCGTCGAACTCGGCTTGCTCGCGCGGTTCGAACTCGCCATCCAAATACGTGTCGAGAAATCTTTGGAGGTCAGAACACTTCATTCGAACTCACCCCGGCGTACTGTCCGCAATACTGTGCTCTGGAGGAACGATTCACACCACGATCCCAACTCAGGTTGTCGCGCGCAACTTGTCGGGTCTGCGCGACGTTTCACCCAGCCTGCGAGTTGTCGAACTCGAATCATCACCACAGATTCCTTTCGAGTGTATCGTCCCGCTTGCCGCGAACGCCGAACCATTTCCTTGCCGACGCTCGCTACGCCTCCCGGAATCCGCGAGGCCGGCCGCCGAGAAAGAACACTTCATCGTGTAAACTATCGCCAATCCGAGTCAATCGCTCGACCCAAACTGCCCGTGCTCGCTTCGGCCGTCCCTGCGCAGCTCACCTGCTTGGCAGGCTGCGTTCGTCAAAAGCTCTCGGGTCGACCGTCAGAGCGTCTCGAGGCTTCGATGTGTGGCCGTCCGCTGGACCACTCAGCACTATCTCAGCAGAGACACTTCCGACAACCACACCGGCTTCGATAACATTTCTTGAGCTTCATCAAAGAAACGTATCGCTGGTCTGAGAGGCCGCCCCTGCACGAGCTGAGGAGACCCTGCGGAATTGTCTCCAGGTCGACTCGACTCAACGCAAAAAGCCGCTGTGGGCGAGCAGGGCTCGTCCGCAGCGGCTTCTAACTGCGAGCAGTTGGTCGACCGTTAGGTTCCGAACACGTCTTCGTCTCGACGTTTGCGGCGATAGTCAGCCAGAGAGAGGATCTCGTCTTCGGTGTCCCGCGGATCGAGGCTGAGGTAGCCCTGCTCGAGTGCATACTCCACGAGCTGTTTTTGCAGCAGGCGTCGACCGCGGTAGAGGCGGCTCATGACGGTGCCGATGGGGCAGTCCATGATGTCCGCGATCTCTTTGTAGGAGAAGTCCTGCAGGTCAGCGAGCAAGACGACCATGCGGAAGTCCGCGGGGATTTGCTCCAGGGCGTCCCTAACTTCGTCACCGAAGACGGTGTGGAAGAGCTCGGTTTCGGAGTCGAAATTTCGGTCGAGGGGTTTCTGCGGAGGCGCAGCGAAGCGTTCGTAGAGCGGTCGTTCCTCGTCCTCCACCAGGAAGGTGCGTTCCTTCTGCTTCTTTCGATAGCGATTGATGAAGGTGTTCGTGAGGATCTTGAACAGCCACGCTTTGCAGTTGGTGCCCTGCTGGTATTTGTCGAAGTGACGATAGGCTTTCAGGTAGGTGTCCTGGACGAGATCTTCGGCGTCGCGGTCGTTTTTGATCAGCCGCAGGGCGACACCGTAGAGCGCATCGAGGTGCTGCAGAGCTTCCTTCTTGAAGGCGGCTTTCTTCAGCTTTTCTTTTGAGTCGAACATCTCTTCCTCTTTGGCCCAGCCACCCCTGTTGGGCGGCGTCCGCTTTCTAACTGCTCAGAGCCTGTCGCAACTGTTGTGCCACCTTCGTGTCACGCGCATCTTTCCAAACTGCGACCGATGTTTGGGAATATTTCTAATCTCAGCATCGGCGAGTCGGGGTCAACGCTCGAATCGAAATCCCCGAGGGTACGTTGCGTGGCGCCGCAAGGCCTGAGTGAAATGTGCGCCTGGGAACCGAACAAGCGACTCTGCCGCCACCGAGATTAGGAACGGCGTCACGAGCGCGAGCTTTTAGGGCGAGGTCGACCGACCGCCCATCGAGGGCCGGCTATGAGCGGTCAAGGGTCCTACAGTAGTGGGGGGACGGGGGGGCTCGAGCCTGAGGATGGAGGCCAGGGCCTCGGCGCAAGGGCGAATATGTGAGGAGACTAGTGAAGATTATCCAGCTACGCGCGCAACGTACAGCAAGAGAGCGGTGCGCGGCCGGAAGGACTTGCCAGCCTGAACCGGTTGCGCGGTGAAATCACGAGCGAAGCATGACTTCGCTGTCGTGTTTCGCGCCTCAAAGCAAAAATAATTTGCGGCGAGCTGCGCAAGATGGGGCGACTCGAGCCGCACCGAGAATCGTCGCGGTGTTGCTATCCCTACCCCAACGGCTCCTGGGCGGCGGATTCAGGGCTGCCAGGCCTCCGTTTGGAATCCCGCTCAATCACTTGACAATCCCGGCACTATGCGGTGTTCTCGCAGAACTAAGAGATGCCTCGGTTCAGACTGGGTACGAGGGCTCGACTGGCGTACATATGATTCTCTACGAGGACGAACACCGCCGCTTGAACGATATTTGTGGAAGGCTTTGGAGAGATGCACTCGCCACTGCCATCTTCTTGATTGACCCAAGCGGGCAGCTGGTTTCGGTGGTTGGTCGCTACGAGCACCTAGATACGACGGCCATGGCCTCACTTGTTGCGGGTTCTGTCGCAGCAACGACCGGGCTGGCTCAGCTCTTTGGGCAGGAGGACTTTCCTACCCACTACCACGAAGGGACACGAGAACATCTCTATATTGTTAAGATTTCCGACGGTCTGGTGCTCGCCGTTGTGTTCGAAGAGAGCTCCAGCCTAGGGCTCGTTCGACTCAGAGTGCGAAAAGCAGCCGAGAAACTCGAAGCGGTGTACAATGACATCGTCGCTCGCTCGAGTACCGAGACGAAGGGGTTCGACCCCTTTGCCGATATCACCGAGGAGGACATCGATGCTTTCTTTGGTGACAGTTTCTGACAGGAACGATACGCTCCTGTACCAACTCCAAGGGCCCCTTGGAGTTAGACTGAACGCTCGCAAAACAGGCAAGCTCCCACTTCAAGACTAGGTGAGGGACCATGTCCTTTATCAATTATTCATCCCGGGAAATTATCCTAAAAATCGTTTACTACGGGCCCGGGTTGTGTGGGAAGACCACCAACATAAAGTTCATCTATTCCGGGACGAACCCTGACGCTCGCGGTAAGCTCATCAGTCTGGAGACCAAGCAGGAACGGACGCTCTTCTTTGACTTCCTTCCCTTGGCCCTACCAGCTATCCGCGGCTTTAAGACCCGCCTGCACCTCTATACCGTTCCCGGTCAGTTGTTCTATTCGGCGAGCCGAAAGCTCATCATGAAAGGAGCTGATGGCGTGGTCTTCGTCGCTGACTCGCAGCGCGAACGACTCGAAGCCAACTTGATCTCCATTGATGACCTTCAAGAAAACCTCGCGTCCTACGGCTACGACATCGAGAAGATTCCTTTTGTCATCCAGTATAACAAAAGGGACCTCCCCAATGCCGTGACCGCTGCCGAGCTGAGAGCCGCGCTCAACCCGTGGTATCCCAAGATTCCCGACTTCGAGGCCATCGCGGCCGCCCCCAACGGCCCCGGTGTGTTCGACTGCCTCAAGGCCGTCGTCAAGATGATCCTCATCGAGCTGAAAAAGTCAGGAAAGTAGCCGAGAGACAGAAACGTCGAAGAGGTAGGCCATTGGCCCACCTCTTCGACGTTTTCCTCCGACTGCCGCCGAGCGCTAGTCGAGATTCAGCTTCCCACCCAGATACTCCTCCAACGACTTCTGGAGGTTCTGGCGAGCGTGGTGAAGGCGGCTCATTACCGTCCCCTTCGAGATCTCCAGGATCTCTGCGATCTCGGTGTAAGAGAGCCCTTGCACCTCGCGCAGGATGATGATCGAGCGGTGCTTCTCTGACAGGGCCTCCATCGCCGCGCTCAACTGCTCCAAGAGCTCCTTGCGCTGGTAGACCTTCGCTGGATTCACGCCGAGCGTGCTCGGCATGATGTTGTCGTCGCCGTCGACCTCCTCGGAGCGCTGCATGGCGTCGTCGTAGTCCACCTGCTGCCGACGCGCGCGCTTGCGGAGCTGGTCGATGCACAGGTTGACGCAGATGCGATAGGCCCAAGTGTAGAAGCTCGACGTGCCAAGGAAGCTGTCGATGTGGCGGTAGACCTTCACGAACGACTCTTGGACCACGTCCATCGAGTCCTCGCGGTTGCGCAACATCCCGTACGCCACGGAGAAGAGGCGCCGCTGGTAGCGCTCGACGAGCTGCCGGAACGCCTCGCGATCGCCCTCTTGAACTCGTTTGACCAGCGTCTCGTCGCTGTCGCTCAGCTCCGCCACCGATCGACTCCGATTTCTAGAATCGCGTTCGGCACGCAAAGAGTTATTTCGATGGAGTGTTTCACTCTATGTTTCTTTGGTGGTCTCGTTCTCAGACTCGAAGGCGTTCGATGATTGGAACACGACAATCCTGAGTCCGGTGCATGGTGCCCAACATTGCCGCCACAAGCAACCGTCGCTCAACCGCCTGCGCAAATCGGTGGCGGTCATCCTGCGCTCGACATCGTCCAACACCGCCAAAAATGCTGAGCTGAGAGGGCTGCGCCGAAAAAGATGCTCGGCGATCTCTTGCTCACGAGAGCTTTCTTGCCGCAGATGCCACCGCCACGCACCGCGTTGCCTTGAGGCACACCATCGGGTGTGCGACATTGCGGCGCCCACGGTTGCCACCTGTGCCGGTCAGCTCCTCAACGCTTGGAGATCGATTGTTCCATCCGACCGAGAAACGAGCCCTCGCGATTGGACTTGGGCTGACCCTTGCGGCGGGCGCCGCACTGCGGCTCCTCTACATCGGCGACGAAGGATTCTGGTTCGATGAGTTCTGGATCTGGCGGCAGTCTCAGATGGGGGCAAGAGAGCTCCTCGCTGACATGATCGACGGGGACGTCCACCCCCCGCTCTATCAGCTCTTCATCCTGGCCTGGACCGCGCTTTTCGGAGCCTCGGAGGTGCCCCTCCGCCTCCCGTCGGCGCTGTTCGGGATCGCGTCCATCGCGGCCCTCTTCGGCTACGCTCGGAGCACCTTCGGCGCGCGCATCGGGCTTGTCTCCGCCGGGCTTTTGGCGTGCAGCGAATACGCAGTCTATTACAGCCAAGAGGCCCGAAGCTACAGCCTGCTGTTGCTGCTGAGCATCACCAGCGCCTGGGCTCTCTCCAACGCCACCGCCGACGCGCGCCTGCGTAGCCTTGCACTCTATGCATTGTCGGGCGTGTTGCTCGCCTACACCCATGTCTTCGGGATGCTCTTCCTCGTCTTCCTCGCCTTCGGCACCCTCGTCTCCCTGTGGCGCAAAGAGAACGGCGCGCTCACGTTGAAGCGTTGGTTCTGGGTGCACGTCGTCATGGCGGCGGCCTTCGCGCCTTGGGTGCCTGCGCTGCTGCACCAGGCCTCGCGGGTGCAAAAGGGCTTCTGGATCCCACCTCTCGACTGGCTCTTTTTCGCCAGCTACTTCGCCAAGTACTCTGGTGGAAGGCCTTTAGGGTGGCTGGCGCTCGCCCTGGTTCTTTCGGCACTGTGGACGACGTGGCGGCACCGAGACCGACTTCCGAGCGGTGAACCACTGCCAGCCTCTAAGGCGTCGAAGGTGGTCACCCTCGTGGCCTGGTTCGTCTTCATGCTCGGCGTGCCCTTCGTCATCTCGAAGCTCGGTGAGCCCATCATGCACGCCAAGAGCGCCATCTCGGTGCTCGCTCCCTTGTCCATCATCATGGCCCTTGGCCTGTACGCGTTGCCCGCAAAGCTGCGGTGGGGAGTTCTCATCCTGTGGGTCGCCGGCAGCTTGGGGTCGATCGTCTGGACCAACTACCGGGCTCAGAATCGGGAAGGGTGGCGCGAGATGAGCGTCGATGTGGCCGAACGCTTCGACGCCGACCGTGATCTCGTGCTGCTCTATCACCCCGACTTCGACTACATGTTCTGCTATCGCTACTACTTGCCCAAGAACATCGACGCCATCGAGATGATTTGCGCCGACGAGGCCTGCAATGAGCCGCTGGAGCGGCTCGAGGCTCGGGCCAGCGCCGAGAAGACCGAGCGGCTCTGGGTCATGCGCGTTCGTTCGAGCACCGTAGGTCCTCCCCATCTCGAGGACCATTGGCAAGTTGGCGAAGAACACGAGTACAATAACGGCCTGCTCCAACTGCTCTTGAGACGGAACTGAGCTCGGACCCGGTGGCACGAGGGCCTGAACCTACGTGTTGTTTGGCCGTGCGCTGAGTGGCTGCGCAGTTGCGGCAGTCCAACTGAAACCTCGATTCGTACTGTGCTCGAGAGCAAGCGATCCGATTCGGATCCTTTCATCGCGAGACCCACGGAGATCCCCATGGCCAGCAAGCTGTTTTCGCCTTTCGCGCTTGGCGCGGTAAAACTCAACAACCACATTGTCATGTCGCCAATGACCCGTTGCAGAGCGTCTGGCAACGTACCCAGTGACCTCGAGGCGACCTACTACGCGCAACGTGCGACCGCTGGGCTGATCGTCACCGAGGGGACCGCTCCGACCGCCAATGGACTGGGCTACGCCCGCATCCCCGGCATCTACAACGACGCCCAGGTGGAAGGATGGCGGAAAGTCACGACGGCAGTGCACGCGAAGGACGGCAAGATCTTCATGCAGTTGATGCACACCGGCCGTGTCAGCCATCCGGCGAATATGGAGCCGGGAACCGAGATGCTGGCGCCCTCTGCCATCGCGCTCGAGGGGCAAATGTACACGGACAGCTTGGGGATGCAGGACCATCCAGCCCCCAAAGCCATGACCAAAGAAGACATCCACCGAGAGATCCAAGGCTTCGTCACCGCCGCGCGCCACGCCCTCGAGGCTGGGTTCGATGGGGTCGAGCTGCATGGAGCCAACGGCTACCTCATCGACCAGTTCATCAACCCTGCGAGCAACCAGCGTGATGATGACTACGGCACGCAGAATGTCGCCAATCGCACCCGTTTCGCCATCGAGGTGGCAACCCGTGTCGGGGCTGCGATCGGTCCCGAAAAGGTCGGCATCCGCCTCTCGCCGTACGGCGCCTTCAACGGCATGGCCCTCTTCGATGAGATCGAAGAGACCTATGTCGCCATCGCCAAAGCCATGAGCAAACTCGATCTTTGCTACATCCACCTCGTCGATCACTCCTCTATGGGAGCCCCAGTCCTCGGCGGCAACATCAAGGCGAAGATTCGCGAAGCCTTCGATGGCACCTTGATCCTCAGCGGAGGATACGACCGTGACCGTGCCGAGGGAGAGCTGGTCGAAGGTCGAGCCGACCTCGTCGCCTTCGGACGCCCCTTCATCGCCAATCCCGACCTCGTGCACCGGCTCGAGACCGGCGCCGAGTTGGCCCAACCCGATTTCTCGACCTTCTACACTCCGGGCGAGAAGGGCTACACCGACTACCCGACCCTGTAGGCCAGCAGGTGTCGCGTCGACTTGACGGATGGTGAAGCCACCTTTACATGTTGGACATGGAAATGGGCAACGCCATCCGCAAGTTGCGACAAGCCAGGGGGCTGCAGCAGCAGAGCCTCGCCCTGAGCGTTGGCCTGAGCCGCCAGGCGCTGGCCAGCTTAGAAACAGGTCAGAGCGTGCCTTCGACGAAGGTCGCGCTGCTGCTCGCCCGACAGCTCGGGGTCCGCGTCGAAGAGCTCTTCTGGCTCGACGACGAGCCGATCGTCGAGGTGCAAAACAGTGAGAGCGTCGACCCGAGCGACACAACCCCTCTCGAACCGAGGCGACTCCTCGTAGAGATCGATGGGCGCTGGGTGTCCCATCCCATCCATCGCAACCAGCCGTCCAACCTGAGCCGCTCGGCGGATGGCCTCTCTCTCGACAGGAACCACGTCCGCTCGTTGGTCGAGCGCGACCGGCTGCGGGAGACCGTCCTCGTGGTCGGCTGCGATCCGGCGCTCGGCGTGCTCTCCGATCGCATTCGCCAGCGCTTCCCAGCGCTCAGGATGAGCTGGTTGCACGCCACGAGTTACCGGGCGCTTTCTCTCGTCGTGGCCAGGCAAGCCCACATGGCCGGACTGCACCTGCGTGAACCACAGAACGGCGAGTTCAATGTGCCCTTCGTGCGGCGCGCCTCACCGTCGCTGCCGATGCTGGTCGTCAACTTGGCGCGTTGGGAGGAGGGGCTGCTCGTCGCTCGCGGGAACCCGAAACATATCATGGGCGTCGCGTGCTTGGCACGGCCTGACGTGCGGCTGATCAACCGACCGGCTGGAGCGGGCGCGCGCGAGCTCCTCGAGCGCGAGCTCGTCGCGGCCGAGCTCCTGCCCGAGCAAGTCGCGGGTTTCGAGCTCGAGGCCGCTAGCCACGAGGAGCTCGCCCGCAGCGTCGCCTGGGGCCGCGCGGACGTGGGCATCGGGACACGCACCATGGCGTTGGCTTTCGACCTCGATTTCCTGCCCTTGGTGGAGGAGCGTTTCGACCTCGTCTTGCCGTTGCGCTTGGCCGAGGAGCCTCGCTTCGAGCGGATCCTCGACACCCTCGACAGCCGGGTCTTCAGGGACGAGCTGGTCAGCATTGGCGGCTATGACACCAGCGAGACCGGGCACGTGATGGCCGAGGTGCGAGGTGGCGCGCAAGCGACCGAGGCAATAACTCAATGAAGCGTGTCGTCGCCTGGTTGCTCTTGGCTCTCGCCCTGGGCTTTGGCTGTCGGTCGCAAGGCGAGAAGCCGCGTTTGGTCGTGTCGGCCGCGTCGTCGCTGGCCGAGGTCGTCGCCGAGCTGAAGGCGCTCTACGAGTCGAAGTACGGCGACGTCGAAGTGGTGCTCAATCTCGGGGGCAGCCAACAGCTGCGCGCGCAGATCGAGCGAGGCGCGCCGGTCGACGTCTTCCTCTCGGCGAACGTCGCGCACGTCGAGTCTCTGGCCAGCGAGAACCGCGTGGCCGAGTGGTTCGTCGCCAGTTGCAATTCCCTCGTCGTCGCCGTTCCGACCGGCAACCCTGCTGGACTGCGGCGAGTCGAGGACCTGGTTCGAGCGCGACGGATTGTCTTGGGCGCGGACGAGGTCCCGGTGGGCCTATACGCGCAGCGGCTGATCCACAATATTCAAGCGCGAGACGGTGGAGATTTCGCGACGACGGTGGAGGCCGCGACGGTCTCGAAGGAGCTGAGCGTCCGCGCTGTGCGCAACCGCGTCTTGATGAAGGAGGCCGACGCGGCGGTGATCTACCGCAGCGACGCGCTGGCCGCTGGGGCCGGCCTGGAGTTCATCGAAATCTCAGACTCCATCAATGTGATTGCACGCTACCCAGTGGCGCGGCTCGAAGGCAGCGCAAACCCGGAGGCGGCGCGGCGCTGGATGGAGTTGGTGCGCTCGCCCGAGGGCCAAGCGGTCTTCGAGCGCTTTGGGTTCCGCGCCTGTGAGGAGGTCGAGTGACTCAGGGCCAGCAAATCCGGCTGGGTCGCGCGATGGTTTGGCTCTTGTCGACGCTGATGGTGGGTCTGTTGCTGCTTCCCTTGTTGGGATTGGCGCTGTCGACTGGCTTCTCCGAGTTCGTCGCCGGGTGGTCCAATCCGGCGGTGCTGCCCGCGCTGTGGTTGAGCCTGGAGACGAGCACGTTGTCGCTCTTGCTGTCGCTGCTCTTGGGCACGCCTCTGGCGTGGCTGATCGCGCAGAGCCGCGGCCAACGGCAGGCCTTGGCCGAGTCGCTGTTCAAGCTGCCGATGGTGATCCCGCCAGCGGTTGCTGGCGTCGCGCTGCTGGTCACCTTCGGCGGGTCGAGTTGGTTGGGGGCGCAGTTGGCCACTTTGGGCCTCAGTTTGGTGTTCACCAAGGCCGCGGTGGTCCTCGCCCAGACCTTCGTTTCGGCGCCGTACTATTTGAGCGCCGCGATCTCGGCGTTCCGCTCTGTGGACTCGGGGTTGATGTGGGTGGGCCGCAGCCTGGGCGCTGGACCTGCGCGGGTGTTCTTTCGGATTGCCTTGCCGCTGGCGGCCCCGGCGCTCTTCTCGGGAGCCGCCATGTGTTGGGCCCGGTCGCTCGGCGAGTTCGGCGCAACCTTGATGTTCGCCGGAAACCTGAGTGGCAGGACGCAGACCATGCCGCTGGCGATCTTCACCGCTCTGGAGTCTGACCTGCAGGCCGCTCAAGCGCTCTCGATCGTGTTGGTGCTCGCCGCGCTGATGGTGTTATTCGGCACTGTTTTGGCCCGCCGAATGGGCCGTTCGAGGCAAGAAAAGGGGGAGAACCTTTGACCTCTCGAGCGCTTCAAGTCGACGTGCAGGTGGTGGTGGGCGCGTTCGCGTTGGACCTGCAGCTCGAGCTCGGCGCCACCGAGCGGCGCGCGCTGATCGGGCCGAACGGCTCTGGCAAGTCCATCGCGTTGCGGACCTTAATCGGCGCCCATCGCCCCAACCGAGGCGTGATTTGGGTCGGGGACCGCTGTGTCTTCGACTCCGCGCGCCCGCTCGCCCTGCCCCCCGAGGCGCGGCGAATCGGCTACCTGCCTCAGGACTACGGGCTCTTTCCGCACCTCAGCGCGGCGCAGAACGTGGAGTTCGCGGTCCGTTCTCGGCATCCACAGTGGAGTCGCTCGGAACGTCTGCAGCGCGCCGTGGCTTATCTCGACGACTTGGGCGTCGCGGGTTCGCGAGCGCGTCGGCCCGGCGTGCTGTCGGGCGGGGAGCGCCAGCGGGTCGCGTTGGCTCGGGCTTTGGCGGCCGAGCCCACCTTGCTCCTGCTCGACGAGCCCATGTCGGCGTTGGACATCGAGGTGCGGCGGGAGGTGCGGAGTTTTCTGAGGCAGACTTTGGAGCGACTGAAGCTCCCGACGCTGCTCGTCGCGCATGAGTTGGACGACGTCTTGTCGCTGGCCGACCGGGTGTCGCTGATGGATAAGGGGGCGGTGGTCGAGACGGCGTCCGTCGAGGAAGCGGCCCGACGGCCGCCCACGGCGTTTGCGTGCGAATTCTGGCGAACAAGCCCCAAGCAAGAGCCGAACGCACTCTTGGAGTGATTCTCCAAGCGGTTTTTAGTAGTGTGCCGAACGATGAGCGGCTGAAGGAGACCGAGACGAACGCACCACTACTAGCGGTCAGGCTTCCTGGACGCACCTCGTATGGGGAGGCGTGGGCACTTCAGCGTGCGGTGCACGAGCAAGTGGCCGACGGCAGCCGGCCGGCGACGTTGTTGCTCCTGGAACACCCGCGGACGCTGACCATGGGGCGTCGCGGCGGCTGGCTGAATCTCCGCTCGTCGCGGGCAGAGCTCATCGCGGCGGGCTATGAGCTGTGGCAGGTGGACCGCGGCGGGGACGTCACCTACCACGGCCCTGGGCAGCTCGTGGGCTATCCCATCGTCAACCTCGAGGCCGCCCACACCGACGTGATCGCCTTCGTGCGGGCGTTGGAGCAAGCGAGCATCGGGGTCTTGCGAGGATACGGCG
>PFUG01000489.1 GCA_002789955.1 Deltaproteobacteria bacterium CG_4_9_14_3_um_filter_63_12
GCCCTCTGCGCCTCTGCGTTAAGATCGAAGCAATATCGACAACATACCGCTCGAACCCGGCGATTTTCATAGCAGTCGATGAGAATTCTCGGGTCGGCCCAGTGTGTACGATTCAAACCGAAATGGAGACGAAATGAGCTTCGACAGGACCGGTTTCTACGACGATTCCGAAAAGACCCTCTGGATCCCCCGTGAGGTCGCCTTGTTTATTCGTCTGCCCAAGGAGGAGGTCTTCCACTGGGCAACGGCGCTCAAAGAGGGCATCACCACCGACGACGGCCGTCCGATCGCCAAGGTGAATTACCTCTTCCGCTCACAGGAGACGGCAGCCTACAACTATCAGCCCTTGGCGTTCGTGGGTGTGGGTGTCTACTACGAGGACGGCGGCAATCGAATCGAATACACTCCTGAGAGTGGGCCTTTGGAAGTCGATGTGCGAGAAGATTTCGGAATCTCTCACGACAAAGACTCCTAAGCCTCGAGAAGACAGTCTTTCACGGACATTGCCGAGCGGACGACCGCTCTTCGCACCGCAATTCATCGAAGATCGGTCGTGGGCAAGCCAGGCAATAGAATCCACTGGTGACACGCGCTGCGTCGCCTTCATCACAAACAGGGGGACAATCTTGAGCGATAGGTGGACCCAGACTGATGTCGACGAACGTCTCAAGGAAGTGCGGAACGAGCTGCTGCAATTTCTCGGTGAGCGGACGCGGCTCGACTGGTTCAAGCAGAAGGTTCGGTGGCGCAAGAGCAGACAGTATGTCTGGCCTGGCGCGCCCGACGGCTTGGCTTCCCTCTTGGACGAGGCCGTCGAATCGGACGCGGGAGTGAGCGCTTTCGTCGAGCACATCCTGCAGCGACAGACCGCCATCGCCAACTCCATCGACCGCTACAACACGACGCTCAGGCACTTCATGGAGCAAGAGTGCGGGAAGCCTGTCGCCGACTTCCCGCCTGACCTCAAGCAGCGCTTCACGCAAGCCCGCATCACGTTTCAGGGGACCCGCGACGAGCTCTTGCGCCTCGCGAGGGACACCGCAGCGGGACGCGACATCGATTGGAAGGAGCTGCTCTCCATGCGCCTCGCGATGTTGAATGAAGACGCGCGCCTGCAGATCTTCCGTGAGGTCTGCGCCCTTGTCGCCGACGAAGTCGAGCTCGCCAACCCCGACATGCGGCCCGAGCAGAGGGGCGTCTTCGCTCGAACTTTGCAGGTCAAACTGCAATGGCAGGATCGGCGGCACGTCGCGCCCCTCCTCGCAGAGACCTACAACGAAGCGCGGCGGATCCTAGACTTCGACACCCTCTTTGCGAACTACGAAACGTTGCGCCGCAAGGCCTCTGAGGCCGGACCTGGAGACCCCTTCGATGTGGAGCTCCTCGCCACCACACGGGCGGTCCTGCTTTCCATGATCGAGCTCATCGAGCAGCTCTTCCCCAAGGCCGCGGGCACCCACGAGAGGGAGATGAACAGCCTGCGGGTCGCCGTCTGACCTGGGGTCTCTACCCTCCACATAAACCTCGATTCCAGCGGGGGTGAGGGATAAATCCCCCACCCCCGCCAGTGGTTTCGCGGGGTTGCGGCGGCACGATGCTCGCTCTTGGTGGGACTGTCTCAATTCAGGGACCGTCCCCGAGAGTGCAACCATGTTGAACCTTCGAATCACTGACGATGAGGGCAAGAGTACCCGCGTTCCCCTTGTCCGCGACGAGATCACCATCGGCAGACAAGACGGAAACACGGTGCGACTCACCGAGCGCAACGTCTCACGACGGCACGCGCGGCTGCGGCGGCACAACGGGGACACGTTCTTCACGCTCGAAGCCATCTCGGCGCGCTATGGGCTCTTCGTCAACGGGGAGGCGGTCGACTCACCGCGCGCCTTGAACCCCAACGACGAGGTCCGTATCGGCGACTATCGGCTGACCATCGAGGCGCCCAAGGAGCTTGCGGTTCGAGCCCCCGTCGTCCGTCTCCAAACCCCTCCCCCAGGCCCAGCGCTCCAGCCCTGGCAAATGGGGCGGCTCGTCGTCCTCTCCTCCCACGCTCCTGGCCAGGAGTTTCTCCTCGCTGCGGAGTCCATGGTCATCGGTCGAGCGTTCACCTCGGAGATCACCATCGCGGACGCCTCGGTGAGTGGTCAGCACGCTCGAATCGACTACGACACGTCCGCGAAGGCCTACACCATCACGGACCTCGGGTCGTCCAATGGAGTCCGGGTCAACGGCAAGGCACACAGCGTGATGCAACTCCGCGCGGGGGACTTCATCGACCTCGGGAAGGTCAAGCTGCGCTATTGCGAACCCGGAGAGCGCTGGTCGCTCGAGCAGCTCATGCAGTCCGAAACTCCTCCAGAAGCAGGGCGAGGCCGAGCCCTTTGGGTCCTCGCCTTGGCCGCAGCGGCGACCCTCGTGGCGGGCGTCGCCTACTGGCTCCTCGTCCTGTCGCCCCCTCCACCCTCGAATGCAGACCAGAGCCGCGAGTCGAGCGCCTCCTCTCCGACAGAAGACGAGGTCGCGGCGGCGACGAGCCCGCCGCGGGTCGCCGCGCCGAGGGACAACCAAGAATCCCTCGCTGCTTGCCGCAGAGACCTCGAGAGGGGCCGCCTCGACGAAGCGATGCTCGCCTGTCAGCTCGCCCTCACCCAGTCCCCAGGAGATCAAGACGCGCAACAGCTCAGCGACGCGGTATTGCTAGAGCAGCTCGCGATGAAGGGCTACGAACGGGCGCTCTCCCATCTCGCCGCCGACGAGTGCGGCCTCGCCCTGGCCGAGCTCGACGCGCTCGACACTGACGGGACTGCCGCGGCGCGGCGCGCCGTCGCCGAGCGGTTCCGCGAGAGGGCCGAGGCGTGTGCAGCCCGAGGCGATGCCTCCGTCGCTGAAGCGCAGCCGTCGAACGCAGCGTCCGAGACGACGGCGCCGATCACGGGAAACAAGAAGAAACGCAAGAGCAGCCCGCAATCCGCGGCGTCCAAGAACAGCGAGAGCCGCACAGCGGCACCCCCCGAGACCGCGGGCGACGCTCAAGCTCGCCATGACGAGCTCAGGGCGCAGGGCATGGACCTCTTCAAGAAGCAGCGCTACGTCGAAGCCTCTGACCTGCTGCGGCAGGCGTTGCGCCAGAAATACGACGTCAACACCCACGTCTCTCTGGCGTTGGCGTTGGAGAAGGCTTGTCGCGACTGTGAGGCGCTGGCGGAGTACCAGAAAGTGCTCCCGAAGCTCAGCGGCAAGAAGCAGGAGAAGACCGCCGCGAAGGTCGAAGCGCTCGAAACGAGCTGTCACTGAGACGAACCGAAGGGCGCCGCTTCGGAAAGGGCTGTCATCCTAGGCGTGAACCAGAGCCTCGGCCTCGTCGGCTGGCGGTTGATCGTGCCCGCAATTGGGGCAGAGCCAACGAGTGGCGCTGCGTTTCGAGGACTCTTCGAGATTGGCGACTTGGCACGTTGGGCACTTGACGTCGAGAGGGCGGTTCCAGGTCGCGTAGTCGCAGCCTGGGTATTTGTTGCAGCCGTAGAAGGTCTTGCCGCGCTTCGAGCGCTTCTCGACCAGCTCTCCCTCGCAGTCCTCTTTCGGGCATTTCACCCCGAGGGTCAGCGGCTCGGTGTGCTTGCAGTCGGGATAGCCAGAGCACGCGAGGAAGCGACCGAAACGCCCGGTTTTCACGACCAGGGGCTGACCGCACTTCAGGCAGGTCCCACGTGTCTCGACGACCTCATCGACCGGGATGATGTTGCCATCATCATCGCGGCGGTATTCCTGGGACTGCTTGCACTCGGGGTAGGCGGAACAGGCCAGGAAGCTGCCGTTTCGACCCCACTTGATCACCATCTTCGCGCCACAGCGCTTGCAGTCGAGGTCGGTTGGGGTCTCTTCTCGCTTGAGGTTGCGCATTCCGGTGCGGGCTTTCTCCAGCGTCTCGGAAAATGGTTTGTGGAAACGTTGCAGAAGGTCGACCCATTTCAGGGTGCCTTCCTCGATCTGGTCGAGGTCGGTTTCCATCCGGGCGGTGAACTCGGCGTCGAGGATTCGCGGGAAATTCTCGACCAAGAGGTCGGTCACAATGGAGCCTAGCTCGGTGGGATGGAAGCGATTCTTGAGCTTCTCGGCATAGCCTTTCTCTTGGATCACGGAGATGATCGCTGCGTAGGTCGAGGGTCGACCGATGCCCCGTTCCTCGAGCTCCTTGACCAGGGTCGCTTCCGTGAAGCGCGGTGGGGGCTGAGTGAAGTGTTGCTCGGGCAGCAGTTTTTGGAGTTTGAGCACATCCCCTTTCTTCACGTCAGGAAGGGTTTCCTCTTCCTTGGCTTCCTCGTCCTCGCCCTGCACCTCGGCGTAGACGCTCTGGTACCCCTGGTACTTGAGGATCGAGCCGAGCGCTCGGTAGGTGAAGTGTCCATTGGTGATGTCGATGCGAGTCTGGTCGAAGAGCGCCGGCCGCATCTGTGAAGCGACGAAACGCTGCCAGATCAGCTTGTAAAGTTTGTACTGCTCGGCCGAGAGGTGCGCCTTGAGGTCGTCTGGGGCTAGGGCGACGTTCGTGGGTCGGATGGCCTCGTGGGCGTCTTGAGCCCCTTTTTTGGTCTTGAAGACCCGCGGCGTCTTTGGCAGCGCGTCGGCACCATACTGCTTCTCGACGTACTCGCGGCAGGCCGCGATGGCGTCGTCCGACACGCGCACCGAGTCGGTTCTCATGTACGAAATCAGACCGACCGCACCCTCGGCGCCCAGCTCGATTCCTTCATAGAGGCGCTGCGCCACACTCATGGTCAGCTTCGCGGAGAACCGCAGCCGGCGAGCGGCCTCCTGCTGCAGCTTGGAGGTCGTAAACGGAGCGGCGGGTTCGCGCTTGCGTTCTCGTTTGACGACCTCGTCGACCGCCCAACTCCCTTCCTTGCTGGAGGTCACGATCGCGGTGGCCTCGCCCTCGTTGGCGATCTCGGCCTTCTTCCCATCAATGAAGTGAAGAGTCGCCCAGAATTTGGGCTCGACGGCGGCGGCGAGCTTGGCCTTGACCGTCCAGTACTCCATCGTCTCGAAGCGTTGGATCTCTCGTTCTCGGTCGACAACCAGACGGCAAGCCACTGATTGCACGCGACCCGCGGAGAGCCCTCGCCGCACTTTGTCCCAGAGCAACGGGCTGATTTGGTAGCCGACGAGACGATCGAGGATGCGGCGAGCCTGTTGGCTCTCGAAGCGGCCGCGGTTGATCTCGGTTGGATTCGCGACGGCCTCGGTCACCCCTTTCTTCGTGATCTCATTGATCAAGACCCGGTAGGTCTTGGGGGCCTTGCCTTTGAAGACTCCGATCTCCTCGGCGATGTGCCAAGCGATCGCCTCTCCTTCGCGGTCAGGGTCAGGTGCCAGGTAGACCGTGTCGACCAGCTTGGCCATTTTCTTGATGTTGGCGAGGATCTTACCCTTGCCTTGGATGGTGACGTAGTTGGGTTTGAAACCATCCGCGATGTCCACGCCGAGCTCGTTCTTCGGAAGGTCTTTGATGTGTCCTACGGAGGCGATGACCTCGAAGTCGTCACCCAAGTAACGTTTGATGGTCTTCGCTTTTGCTGGTGACTCGACGATGAGCAGTGATTTCGTCATCCGATCTTATCCACCTTGTTGACCTTGGTTGGCAGTCTCTGCACAGAGCTTACATCGAGCACTTCCGAAGAGGTCAAGCGCCGCTTAAGCCCAAGCGACAAAAACCCTACGACCCTCATGACACCAGTGAATCCATTCACTAAGGCGCCCGATCATCGACCGGTGAGAACCATCACCGAGCGACTTTCCTCACCAATGACCGACGCTATTGCTAACCGCGAAAGACGATAAGGCAACGAACAACACAACTCTGCGGCCGGTCCCGGTCGCGGAGTCCTAACAGAGCGGGTTCACCGTCGCAACAAGGACACGACAGCAGCCCCCGATTTTTTTGCCGCACTCAACGAGACAATCGAATCGCTCCCCCTGGGCAACGCTCGATGATTCCTTGCAGCTCGAGTTCGAGCAAGGTCGCGTCAACATTAATGATTTCATTGGAGAACTGGTCCTGGTGAAGGGGCCGTCGAGCGAGCTGCTCGACGACCCGGCGTGCGTTCTCGTCCAGCATCGAGTCCGGCCTTGAAGCGGGCTCTCCAAACAACGACCGAGTTTTCGAAGCCGGCCTGGGGGCTGGTTTGGCCCCACACAGCCGAGAGATCTCCGTCAGCTCCTCCACTCCATAAAGCGGGCGGGCTGCGCCTGTTCGCAACAAATCCACCCCTCCCGCCCAACCCCTGTCGAACGCGAGTGGAGAGAGGACGTAGAGCGGGCGCGCATATCGCCTCGCTCCCTCGACCGTGTACAGCGTCCCGCTGCTGGTCGAGGCCTGTACGACGATCACGACCCTGGCGAGCGCAGCGATGGTGAAATTTCGTCTGGGAAATTGCCGGCGGTGCGCTGGCGTCCCCGGGCTGAACTGACTCACGACCAAGCCGTTTGCCGCGACTCGCTCGAAGAGCTGCGCATTGCGGCTCGGATACACGCGATCCAGCCCCGTTCCGGCGATCCACACGGTGCCGCCGCCGTGCTCGAGGGTGCTCGCATGAACGACGGCGTCCACCCCAACCGCTCCTCCAGAAACCGTCACCAATTGGCCCTCCGTGACCAGGCGCTCGACAATTTCGCTGCACGCCCGCGTGGCGAGCCCGTCGGGCGAACGAGTCCCCACCATCGCGACCGTTGCCGCGCGCAGCAGCGCTGTGTTCCCAAGCGCACTCAGTACTGGAGGCGGATCCATGATCGACGCCAGACTCTCGGGATACTCCGCAGTCCCCAGAACCAGAGGCCGAGCTCCGAGGGTCCTCAACTGCTTGTGCACCTGAGCCCCCTTCGCCTCGACCACGGATCGCGGGTGCTCGCAGAAGGAGAGCAGCACTCGTCGCTGTCGCAACGAAACTCCATCGAGGAGCTTCGAGCGTTGCGCCTCGCCGTCCCAAAGGCGAGCGAGCGACCCCAAACATCGGCGCAACAGCGAATCGCCTGCGCCGCTCTCCGCCCACAACGCGAGCGTAAGAAGAAGCTCTTCCTCGACTTTCCCGGTCTCGCTCGACAAAGCCATTCGAATCCTCCGTGCCAGTTGGTCGTGTTACACGACGAGTTGTCGGCAACTCGGAGGAAAACCGTGCGTGTTTTTTTACGCAAACGACCGATTTCGCACGAGCGAAAGGGCGTAGGCAGGGCTCTGCCCTGACCCGCCGGGGGACTCTGTCCCCCGGACCCCCTTTTGCTTTCTTGTTTCTTGCTGCCGAGGGGTCTTCGGCCGTTTCTGTGCCGGCCCGCGAACGCTCAGGCACAACGCCGGACGAATCGCGACGCACCCATAATTGCATGGGCATCGCATGGGCATCGGCACTGAAGGGGCCGTCCTTAACAGCCCAACGTGAAACGTCGGGTAAACCGCGTCCGAGCGCCCGAACCCACGGTGTCGAACCGTGTCCGCCTGGGCTCCCCAAATGAACGAGGCTTGGTCGGGTCACAAAGGTCGGTCGTCTACGGAGTAGGCGTAGAACATCGAGTCGTTGGAGAAGAGGAAGAGGCGGTTGTCGACCAGCAGAGGTGGAGCGCTAAAGCCGCTCCCCGAGTCGATCAGCGCGACCCGCTGCCCAGTCTGCCGGTCTAGGACGAGCAGTCCCTCGTTCTTGAGCCCCACGTACAAGTTGCGCGCACCCGGCTCGGGGCCGCACGCAATGTCAAACGCGTTGAGGGGAGCGACCCAATTGTCTTCTCCATAGAAGGAGTCGGTCGCGTGCACGCCGTCGCGACTCGCGAAGTAGAGCACCCCATCGCTCTCGGACAGTTCGCCGACGCCTTCCAGCTCGCGATGCCAAACCACCTCGCCGGTGGCGAGCTCCAGGCGATACAGCCCCCCAGCGAAGGAAGCGACGAACAGGGCGTCGCCGACGACCAGCGGCGCGGCGTCGATGTCGCGGAAGCGGGCATTGCCTTTGGAGAGGTCTCGGCCCCAGACGGTTGCACCATCCTCGAGGGCGTAGGCCATGAGCCAACCGTCGGAGAAGCCGGCGTACACGACCCCTTCATGTAAAGTCGGGGAAGCATGACCGAACATCGTGAAATCGTTGACCTTCGAACGCTCTTTCCGCCACTTGAATTCACCTGTTTTGGCGTTCAAGGCGTAGACGCGATTGAGCGCATTGGCCGCGACCAGCGTCGCGCCTTCGACGCTCACTCGAGCCTCGATGGAGGCGCCGGTGTCGAACTCCCAAATCTTGCGTCCGTTTCGGGGGTCGAGTGCGTAGAGGAGCCCGGAGGCGCTACCGAGGTAGAGGGTGTCGTTCACGACGAGCGGCTCAGACACGAAGGGCTCGCCGATGTCGACGGTCCAAGCGATGGTTCCATCGGCTTTCGAGAGGGCGAAGATATCCCCTCTGCGGTTTCCGAAGACAATCAACCCGTTTGAGGTCTCGACCGGGCCGCCAAATTCTTGGGTCTCGGCTCCCCAGAAGCCCTGCTCCAGGGCGAAATCGTGAGTCCAAAGGATCTGAAACTGCAACGCCAGCGGGGCTTCTTGTCGGCCGACACGAGGTTGAGCGCGGACACCACAGCCCTCGATGGACGCCATGAGAAGGACCAGGGTGAGAGCTCGTTTCCATGAGATCTCGAACATCTTGCTCCTCGAGCAGGCGGACGGTGTCAGGGCCGGATCGAGACACGTCCTGCTCGGTGAGGCCGAGCAGGACGATGTTCAACTCTCCGCGTCGCGAAGCATCAGCGATGACACTCGCCAAAATCAGTCGTTGGGCACCGCAGCGATCAGCTTGTCAGGGTCTTCGACGAGGAAGCCCAGGCTGCGCTCGGCATCCGCCGAAGTGGGATCTTCAGGAAACTTTGCGACGAGCTCAGCGTAGGCCGCGGCGGCGGCGTCGAGTTGGCCTGCTTTCTCATGGATCCCGGCGATTTGCATCAGTGCGAAGGGGCCGTAGAAGCGAGGGCTGCTGTTCAAGATCTGACGATAAGCGCTGACGGCCTCGTCATAGGAGCCATTGTCCATGAGCGCGACGGCCTTGGTCTGCAAGGCAAAGATGTCGACGGACTCATCGAGCTTCTCCAGCGCCTGGTCGGCGTGGGTTTCTGCGAGTTCGATGTCACCCAGTCGTTGAGCGGCGGCGGCGGCAAGCAAGTGTGCCTCGCCGGTGATCTCGGAGTCGCCGAACTTGTCGAGGGCGCCGAGAGAAGCGGCCAGAACCGCCTGGTTCCGGGCCTCATCGTCCTTGAACATATTTCGGTAGTTCGCGAGGTTAGGGTCGATGTCTGGATACTGGAGCTGAAGGAGGATCCGTCGCTCTTCCACCTCCGAACGCGTCGGAGTCATGCTCGCGTCCAGGGCAGAGGTCAACGCGCTGCTGGCCTCGACCTTCTGGGTCTTGAGGTGGCTCATGTAGATCGAGATGCCGATCGTCAGCACCAGCACGGCGCCCACGCCGAGCGCTAATTGTTTCTGGTTGCGCTTGACCCAACTCGAGACGTTGAGCGACGTCGTCACGAACTTGTCGGGCTCCGCCAAATCTTCGGAGACAACCTCGAGTTCCTCTTCTGCCTTTTCGACCTTCTTCTTGATTTTTATTGCCACCTGGAATCTCCTAGCGATGAGCGGCGGAACTGCTAACCGGCAGTACGACTGCCGCTGGGAGGCCTCGGGCACCCTGGCCCCCAAGCGCCCTCCGAACAAGGCGCGGACTATAGGTAAGGCCCATGACTCTGTCAACGATTCGAAAGCCCTGCAGACACCGGCATCCGAGGTCCTCGAACCCAGCTCTGGCCTGGTCCCTGTTGCTCGGAGGTCTGGTCTGCATCGCCCCCGTTGACGCCGCCGCCCTCGAGGACGAATGGAGTCTCGGTGGCGGACCCTTGGTCGCCTCTATTCCTACCGAAGAAGGAGGAGTTGTTGGGTTCGGCGCGAACGCTTTCGTGCGCTATGGGCTGAGTGAGTCGCTCGCCCTCTCCCTGGGCTGCCAATACAGCTACCACTTGCCTCCCACTGTCCAAGACGCCACGGAGCAACCCGACGCCTTACAGGTCTTCTTTCCGAAGGTTGGGGTCTTCTACGCGATCGACGTCATCGACCTCGTACCCTACTTCGAGATCGACGCCACCGCCTATCTAGGCGCCGAGAAGTTCGCCGCGGACCCTGTCGGCTTCGGGCTCGCTGTCGCAGGAGGCCTCGAGTACCGCAGGTGGAGAGAGCTCTCGTTCGGACTCGAAATCGGCTACCACGCCCTGCTCAGCGACATCGCAACCTACCCCATCTACACCAGTCTAGGGATCGTCGCCGCATGGCACTCGGATCCGTTCTGAGTGGCTTTGATGGGGTGTCGACGGACGTCAGTGGAGCTCATCATTAGACGGCTCATCAGAGGGCTCGTCGGTGGGAGCAGCAGACTCGTCGACTCGGTAGATCGCCACACTCTTGATTCGTTTCTGAGTGGCCTCTTTGACGACGAAGTTCAGACCGAATTCGGTCATGGCGGCGCCGACCTTTGGGACCTTCCCCAGTCGGGTCATGACGAAGCCACCGAGGGTGTCGAAGTCGTCGCTCTCGGGGAAATCGATCCCGAAGTAGTCTCCGACCTCGTCGAGGTCGAGGCGAGCGTCGGTCAGGACGTAGTCTTCGCAAGGGACGAAGGTCCGCTCTTCGGTGTCGTATTCGTCTTGGATCTCGCCGAAGAACTCCTCGATGATGTCCTCCAAGGTGACCAGCCCAGCGGTCCCACCGAACTCGTCAACGACAATCGCGATGTGCACGCGCGAAGTCTGGAAGTCCTTGAAGAGATCGTTGATGTGTTTGGAATCGGGGACGAAGAAGGCCTCTCGCAACAGGCTGCGAAGGTCGAATTCGAGCTCGCTGTCGCGCATCTGAGGGATGAGGTCTTTGGCGTAGAAGACGCCGATGATCTCGTCGACGGTCCCCTCGAAGACGGGGATTCGACTGTGTCCTTGGGTGACCACGATGTCGATGAGGTCTTCGAGCTTGGTGTCGACGCTGCAAAAGACCATGTCCGTGCGAGGGATCATGACTTCGCGGGCGATGGTGTCGCTGAAGTCGAAAACAGACTGCAGGATGCGCTCTTTGAGGTCCGTCAGCGAACCCTGCTTGGAGCCCGCATCGACCATCAGTGCCACGTCTTCTTCGGACACGGAGCCAGGGGGCAAATCGACTTGGCCACGACTTGGCGTGAGCAGGTGAGAGAGCCTCGCCGACATCCAAGCGATGGGCATGACGAGCGCCAGCCACGGCTTGCTGAGCGTGAGGACGGGGCCTGCCACTTTCGTCGCCCTCCCGACGGCCAAAGAGCGGGGGCCAATTTCCACGACGACGAGCACGGTGAAGGTCATCAGCGACAACGCAAGCCAATTCGCGACTCCGAGTATGGCGGTGACCTGCAATGCCAGGCCGACGCCGACGACGAGAAACCCTAGCTTGCCGAACGTCAGGCTGTAGAGCACGCGCTCGGGCTCGTTGACAAAGACCTCGAGCGCTGTCTGTCCACTAGAAGAGAGCAGGTTCTCCGCTCTTCGCCGGCCTAACAGGACCAGGGAGGCTTTCGCGAAGGAGAAGTAGGCCGAAGCGAGGAAACAAGCTCCTGCGCCGACGGCCTCGGCTATTGGAACGTCCAATCAGGACCTCCGCTCTCAGGGTGGGTTCGAACGACCTGGAGTCCGGCCAAGGCACGCACAGAACTCGGGCTTCGTTGTGCGTGGGGCCTGCTGTCACTTGTCTTGTTCTTCTGCACTTCTGGGGTGCTCGTCGAGCTCGAGGTTCGCTCCCCCTCGAGCGACAAACAGATGATGGCACCGCCATCAGGACTCGCCTTCGAGCCTATTCGCCGTGTCGGACCGTGTCAACATCCCCTCTTACCATTACAGGTTTGCTTTGAGATCTCGGACCGAGACCCTCACGGCGGCTTGTTCGGGGAGTTTACACAGGAGTGACTGGAAAAGCGCGGAGTTATGGC
>PFUG01000177.1 GCA_002789955.1 Deltaproteobacteria bacterium CG_4_9_14_3_um_filter_63_12
AACAACATGCCGGTATTTTTGAAGAATTCCTGAGGATTGGGGGGCGCTCCTTGCAGTCAATAAACATGGAGAGTCATGACGGTTTACACTAGCAGCAAAACGATGTTTGGCCGGGCCCGAGGTATGTGCGAACGGCCCACGCTCTGCTACAGTGGGCCCATCGTCGATGAAGACCCCGCGTGTCGTTGCACTCGGTGCGGCCATACGTTGTCCCCTCGAGCCACAAATGCATACCAGTCCCTTGCACAATGGCAGCGCAAAGTCCGCCTTTCTGTTGGGCCATAAATGCCCAGAGCACAGAAGGGTGGGGGTTTCGCTGCGCACCAGATCAGGAGGTTGTGATGTCCATTACTAGGTCTGCGTTTCGCTTCAATCTTGTCCTCATCGCAGTGTGGGCTCTCGTCTTTCTTGTGACCGCCTGCGAGGACAAGAAAGCACCCGAGAAGGCAAAGACCGAGGAGAACACTCAGGAGAAACCTGAGCAGGACAGCGCAACCACTCTGAAGCCAGCCGACACTGCGGCGAAAGATGAGGCTAAACCAGTCGATGCTGTGGATCCCACCAAGGTCGAAGGCCCCGTCGAAGCCGCCGACCCCACCGCCGCGGCCGAGCCCGTAGCCGGCGTTCCCGCCGAGCCCGTCGAGCCCGTGGGAGAGAAAGGGCGTGAGACGGTCATGATTCAAGCGGACAAAGGCGAGGTCGAGTTCTTACACTGGGAGCACCAGGCCGAAATCGAGTGCGCCACCTGTCACCACACCATGGAGGCCGACGGCGGCAAGGCTCAGTCCTGCAAAAACTGTCATGGAGCGAAGGACGGCGTGCCCAGCATGGAAAAGGCCGCGCACACTCGCTGCAAGGGCTGCCACAAAGGCAACGACGGCCCCATCGACTGTGACGGCTGCCACGAGATGTAGACCTGGTCCCCTCGCTGGCCGCGCTCAAATCATGCGCGGCCAGCAAAAGACACGATCGTCACGTCGACCAGGGAGTCCAAAGGCTCCAGCTCCTGCAACATCCAGTCGAGCGCCCTCCCCACCTGGGTCCCGCCCGTCCCGCCGCCGATGATGGGATAGGCCAGCGAAGCGATCCCCGCGGCCTGTGCGACTCGCAACGCGTTGCGCGTCGAGTCGCGGATCGAACGCTCGCTCGAGACCCACCACATGCTGATGCCCGCTACATGGATGATGCCTTTGAAGGGCAACCGTCCGGCGCCAGTCAGCCGCGCTGCGCCCAGCGGCAGCGGTCCTGTCTTGGCCAGCTCCTTGAACGGCGCGGTCCCAGCCTGCCGGCGAATCGCCCCAGCGACGCCCGCAGGAATCAGCAACCACCAGGGGATGATGTTGCGGTTCCACGCGTTCACGATGACCTCGACGGGTTGCTCTAGAAGGTCTCCAGTCACGAGGGTCGGAGTCATCTTTTCCTCACGGGAAAGGGCATCGAAAGGACAGGGGAGCCCACTGTCGGCCTACGCGTGATCCCCATACAACGAAACCCCGCGCTCCGACACCCCCAGGATCCCCTCGAAACAAGGCACGGGGAACTGATGCAGCACCTCCCGCACGTCGAGCTCCCAGAGCAGGCCGTGTTGGCCATAGGCGCGCAGCCAACCTTCTGGGAGGTCGGTTTCTTGCTTGTCCAGACTCGCGAAGAGCAACAGCGCGCCGCCCATAGAGGCCCCGAGGACGAAGCGCAAGCGCTCGGAGGGCAACCGATCTACCACGCGCCTCGCGTCGCCCCGCAACTCCCAGACCAGAGGGTCGCCGCCACTCTCTTCGACGACGAACACAGCGCCCGACGGGTCGGCGCACAGGTAGCGACACTCCGCCTCCAGCTCCCCCAGCGCCTCGTGCTCCATCGCGTCGCCATCGAGCGTGAGGCGGTGGACTTGGTTGAGCAGGCGCAGCCGCCCTTCTCCGTAGGTGGCGTAGTGCGGGGCGTGAAAGTAGACCGCCTCGTGGGTGGCGAACGCCTCGTCGTTCTGCCGCCCATGCTCCACCTCGCCTCGCGGGGTGTCGAAAGGGTAGAGCAGGGAGCCGGTGATCGCCCCCCCCAGATCGAGCAAGGCGTCGCGCGCGATGCCGAAGCGACGCTCGCCGATGGCGCAGAGGCTGCGGCCGCTCACGGCAGGCAAGACGCGTGCGCTCATCGTGCCGTGGTCGGCGTCGATCTCGACGAGCCCAGAGTGTCGAAGCTCCTCGTCGGTCCATGAGACCGCCCAGAAGATCGCGTCGTCGAGCCGTAGCAAGTCCGTCGAGGGCGCCAGGACCAGCGCTTCGGCGAAGCTGAGCCGATGGGTTGGCCCTCCCGCACCGGTCGCAAGATCGTAGGTGGCGACGCATAAGTCGAAGCCCTCGGTCGCGGAGGGCTCAGCGAAGCCCCAACCCACGCGCTGTGGACTACCGGCCCCGCCGAGGACGAAAGCGCCCGTAGGGCCGAAGAGGTTGCGTCGCTCGTGCTCCCAAGCGACGCGTCCAGTCGTCAAATCCAGGGCGACGATGCGCACATAGCGCATGCCGACGACGACGCTCTGAGCGATGACGATGGCGCGCTGTGGTGTGACGCAGAGTGGCAGCCCGAAGCGATCGTCCTCGTGGGGCGACTGATACGACCAGCGCAAGCTCGGGGCGCTGGGCAGCGCGCCCAGCCAGCTGCGCAGCGGCGACTGTCCTCGCCGGCCAAACCACGAGCCCAAGCGCAACGCCGAGGCCATCTCGCCGATGCGCGTCGGATCGAGGCCAGCGCGGGCGGCCCGCTCGAGCTCGACGCGTGCGTCCTCAGAGCGTCCTTCTCGAGCCAACGCCTGGGCGAGCTCCAGGCGCAGCGAGAGTCGCTGAGGTTCGACGTCGATCGCGGCGCGTTGTCTTCGCTCGTCCATGGTTTCGTCAGGGAGCCAATCGGATTCTTGCGCACGCGACTTGGAACAGAGGTGGCTCGCCTTGCTCGCGAGCAATCCAAGTCAGACCTTGATGCCCGAGGCGACCTGAAAGGCGGAGAGCGCTTGACAGCTGTCGTACTGGAACTCCAAGTTGAGCTCCTGCTTCACTTTCGAGCTGTCGACCACCCACGGATGGGAGATGTAAGGCACCATCCCTGGCGGCAAATCCCGCAGGTGACCCAGGTTGTACTTCCACATGGTCTTGACGGTCTTTTGCAGCGCCCACTTGGGCACCGAGACGGCGCGGCCGCCGAGGCGCTCGATGATGTCGGAGAGGTAGAGCGTGCCGTCGCCCGCGACGTTGTAGACCCCTGCCTGACCGCGCGAACACATGGCGTGCAGGACGGCGGCCATGTCATCCTCGTGCAGGAACTGCATGAGGGGATCGCAGCCGACGACGGTGGGGACCGACGAGCGGGTCAGGTAGTTCATCCAGAAGTGGTCGGCGTGCGGGCCGGTGACGATGCACGGCCGCAGGATCTTGAGCGCCACGGTCCGCTTCTGGAAGCTGTTGCAGAGCGCCTCCGAGCGCGTCTTGTCTCGCGGCAGGTAGAAGTAGGGATCGCTGCGCAGAGGGTGGGTCTCGGTCAGCGGGATGGGGTTGTCTGGGCGCGCGCCGTAGACCGTCGCGCTGGAAACGAAGACGCCGTGCGGCACGTCATGTTCGATCAAGGCCCGCAAAAAGCGCTCCGAGCCTTCGAGGTTGACCCGCTCGCACCAGCGGCTGTCCCGCATGGGTTGGAAGGCAAAGGCCAGATGGACCGCGGCGTCCACCTCGTGGAAATAGCGCTCGTAGGGTTGAGTGACGCTCTGCTGATGGTGGGTCAGCTTGGGGTGGTACTCGGCTGGGAGCCGCTCATCGATGCCGATGATCTCAGTGACCTCGGGATCGCGTTGCAGTTGAGCGAGCAGCCTGGCCCCCAGATACCCGGAACAGCCGGTGACGAGTACACGCATCTTTCCCCCGCTAGGCCGCCATCCTGACCTGCTTGAGGTACTCACCCCAACGATCGCGTGCGGACTCATTCTCGAAAGCCAAGGCCACGCCGACGCCCGACTGGTCCGACTTGCTGCCTTGCCACCTTACCTGTGCAGAGTGCCAGTTGGGTTCGTTGCTGCCTCGAAAGCGGAGCTCCTCACCCGGCTCGACGTTCGCCGCCGGAAGGCTGATGAACGCTCCGCCGTCGCTCACTTCGATGAGCGTGGCGATGAACCGCTGACCCGTCCGCGGTATGTAACACAACCCCGCCTCCTGAACACGGCTGCGCCGGCGCGATTCTTTGGTCGTGAAGTCCTCTTTGCGACGCCATGGGGCGCGGCAGACGTTCACGAACAATTTCTTCCAGCTCTTGCGATCGAGCTGGGTGCGCACCACCGTCACCCGATCATGCCGGTAGAGGAAGGGCACGTCGAGCTCGGCGACGGTCCCGGTCAAGGCCACGGACTTGCCAGCGACAACGAGGTCGATTTCGATGGGATCGTTCTTCTTGAACCCGTAATCCGTCGGCACCAGCAACCCCGCTTGGCTTGCGGGCATCAGCTTCCCGAGTGAACCGACACTGTCGACCTGAAGGGTGACTCTTGCGGGCATGCTCATGACTTCCTCCGTGAAGCGCGACCTCGGCGTCCTTGCCTCGGTCCGATGGTTGAACTGCGTGTCGCCCGAGCTTGTCCGACCCCGCTGGTTTAGCTGCAGCGAAGGAACGTGAGGCCTCGCATCAACTGTCCTGGCCGCTCTCGAGCTCGAGGCCCTCCGAACACGACCAACAGAATTGACGACATCTACCGTGGTTGTAGGTGACCCACCGTGCGGAGGCAAAATCGGAGGGTCTCCTGCCTCTCCGTTCCAACGAGCCAAGCCCCATGGCCAAGTCTAGCGTGTCGCCTCTCCGAACTGACACAGCGCCCGCTTCAGCTCGGCGTTCTCACCGTGACAGTCCGGCGCCGGTCCGCAGGCCGAGAAGTCGCCGCCGAGGCAGGCGTCACTGGGCAGACAGAGGGGCGTGAAGACCTCTTTGTAGAGCTGCCGCAGGGAGTCTTCCGTCGAGCGAAGCTCATCGCTCTTGAAGTCCGCTTGGCTCTCGTTGGCCCCTTCGTCTAGGCGCCCATAGGTCGTCTCGAAAGCCAGACGCAGAGCGGCTGTCCACCGCGGCAACGCGTCGAGCTCTTCAGCCAGAACGCTGCACTGCTCACCCGAGCGTCCGAGAATCGCGCGGGCTGTGCCCAAGCCGTCGAGCTGGCGCAGCCGGAAATAGGTGGGGTCGATGTTCGGGTCTCGCTCGAGCTCGACACCGGCGTCCTTCAAGATCAGCCGCAGCTGCCGTCGATGACAAATGCCCTCGCAGCTCTCGCCGCGGCCCTTGCACAGCGCCAGACAGGGCTGGAGAAGCTGCACGCGCTTCTGTCCCGAACCCTCGAGCCGTCGCAGCGCGCCTTCCGAGATGGGCTCTGGGAATGCCTTTTGGAACGCCGAGAAGCCCATGAACCCGACGCCCAAGAGCGCCACCGTCACGACGAGCAAGCTGAACATGCGCGTCGTATTGGCGGTTCCGGTCAGGGACTTCACCTCTCGGCGGATGCCCACGGGGAACTGGCCATTTCCGGTGTACTGGACGGCGAGCTTCGGGTGGTTGGCGTCGTAGAGAATGATGGGGACCAGATCAGGGCGAGTCCATTGCCCGCGCTTCATCTGGTAGGTGCGGCCATCGGGAAGGCTGTAGCAGACGGACTGTTTGCGGGTCCCAGAGTCGAACCACTGGCCCTCGGTGCAGTGCCCAAAGCGCAGCAGATGCAGTCGATTCCACATCCGCCACGACATCACGAACCACACAGCGCTCGCCGCCGGCAGGCCCAAGGACATCCAGAAGGGCAGTGCCACCTCCAGCGGCTCAGGCAGCAGCGTCGTGAACGCCAGCGGGATCGAGACCACGCCGCCAGCGATCATGGACATTCCCAGACGCCATGGCACCTGGGTCAGCGTCGAGTTCAGAAAATCGTCCGTGTTGTGGTCCGTCAGCATGCGACGGCCTTTGGAGTCGACCAGCGCACGCCATTTCATCTCGAGAGTCTCGTCCTCGTCTTGCATCGAGGTCTGCGCGTGCACGACGCCTCGGCGTCCCGCATCGCGACGCCACAACGTGACCCCCACCAGCAGCAGCAGCGTCACGGCGACGCCCACCCAAGTCCAGAGCATGGGACGTGTGACCACGGGCACCAAAGGAATGTCGGCTGTGTCGGCGTTCGAACCACTCCACTCCGGCCACGTGGGCGCCGACAGCGCACAAGCCTCGAACGGCACGCAGTAGCCATACCAGCGTTCCGCAGGGTTCAGCACTTCGGTCACCGCGCCACCAGGCGTCCGCTCGCTGAGCGAGGACTCGAGTAGATGGTAGCGCAGGACCTGTTCGCCTTGGCTCTCGGTGAAGATCAGCGTCTCACCCAACGTCGTGTAGGCCTGCGCCAGGGTCCCGCCCGCCGTGGGCGAGACGAGCGCAGAGACCGTCCCTGTCGAAGCGGTGAAGATGGCCGCGCGACCAGTCTTGTCGCGCAACAGGATGCGGTCCTTCGACAGCAACTCGGTCGAGGCGATGACCATGCCGAGCGCCTCCGGTCCGAAGCTCTGGGTCACCAGACCGGTGTCCACGTCCCAAATGACGAGCTGCTCACCTTCGCCAGACAATCGAGTGACCAACCGGGGGCCGCTGAGGCTGAGGAGCCAGCTGGGTCCCTTGAAGTCGAGATTCGCCCTCCGCCGAAAGGTTTGCTCCTTGGCGTCGATCACCGACGCCCGAAAGATCTGCACGCCGCCGTCGAGCACGACGCGGTCCCCATCGGCGATGACGAGAGCGTGCCGTTGCCCCTCCAGCGTTCGATCTTCGGGCGTGAGCTTCCAATAGCGAACCACGTATCGGTCACGCAGCAGCTTACCCCAGCGCGCGCTGAGCTTGGTGACGGTCGGGTCGGCGGTGACCACGAGACTATCGGCGATGTCGCGGATCTCTTCGCCGGAGTTCAGAGTGATGCGGGTCGAGTCATCGGGCGCGAAGGCGTACGACGCAACTCGGCGTCCGCCGTTGGCTTCGCGCAAGAGGCCCTGAGTATCCAGGGACCACATCATGCCTGCTGCGAGAGGCTCGCGAAAGGCATTGAGGCTGCCCTGCGGGGCCAAGACGCCGTCGACGATGGGCCACCAGTGTAGGTCGTTCTTCTCGATCAGCACGAGGCGTTCGGGCTGCCAAGTCAGCTCCAGCGGGTCCTTGATGGCGGCCTCGAAGGTGACCTCTGGCGTCGCTTCACCAGCCCGCAAGATCAACAACTGTGACTCGCAAAGGAGCACCTGCTCGTCCCCGTGGGCCGTCACCTGCAGCGGCTTGGACAGCTCCTTGGACCAGACGACCTTCAGGCTGACGCCGTCCACCGCGATCACATGCGAGCCATCGTAGTAGAGGCCGAAGCGTCCTACGCCACCGAGACTCTCGAGGCTCTCCGGAGCGCAGTAGCGGGCCAAGTCCGCGATCTCGATGCTCGGCGACGGCCCGCTGAAGTCGACACTGCAGAACCCAACACAGTCCACACGAACCCGGCAGCGGGCACCCGAGAGCCTGTCTCCAGCGGCCTTTGTGCCGGTCCAGGTGCCGCTGCCCGAGAGGACCGTCGGCTCGGCTGCGCTCAGCTCCGCAGCGAGCGCGAGCAGCAACAGCGCTGCGAGGCCGCAAGAAACCACCGACGGAAGCTTCGCCTCGGACCTCTTCGCTAGATTTCTTCTGCTGCCAAGCAACGGAGTGCACCCTCGGGTGACCAATGGAAAAGAATCGCGAACGCAAGGACGCGAGATCGCTCGCTTCGAGCCACCTCTGGTCTGGGGAGCGAGCGAAACCCGATGGCTGCAAAGATAACAAAGGTAGCCGGCGCTTTCTACGTGTCGCTCGGGTTGGGTTTGAAGGCAAAATCCGTTCGCGGCGCGGAGCTCACATGGAGCCTGTGGCCGGTACTTCGGGCTCGACTTCGAGACCGTTGGACGGCCTGCACACCAAGTGATAGGCCTCTGGCTCTTCGACAGGGCGAGAGAAACGGGAAGTTTGGTGCGCACACTTCTTGAGCCGAGCGCTCAAGGAACGTGCACCGACGAACAAAATAGGGGCACGACGTGTACATCCTCGTGATCAACTGTGGCAGCTCTTCACTGAAAGCAGAGATCCTCGACCACCGCACAGGCGACCGTGTCTGCACCGTCAAGGCCGAGCGCCTCGGCGAACCAGAGCCTCGGTTGACGATCGACGGGGAGGCCTTCGCGCTCGACACCAAAGCAGGCCATGAGGTGGCGCTCTCGCTGTCCTTGCCGAAGATGCTGGCGAAGCTGCCCGCGGGGCAGACGTTGTCGGCCGTGGGGCACCGGGTCGTGCACGGCGGCGAGACCATCTCCGCGCCGGTTCGCATCGACGATGACATCGAGGCGGTGATCGAGGAGTTCAGCTCGTTGGCTCCGCTGCACAACCCGGTCAATCTGGTGGGCATCCGCGCCGCGCGCCAGCTCCTGCCCAACCTACCGCAGGTGGCGGTCTTCGACACCGCGTTCCACACGACCATGCCCAGGCGGGCCAAGACCTATGCCGTGCCCAGAGCGCTCGCCGAGAAGCACAAGATCCGGCGCTACGGGTTCCATGGGACCAGTCACTCCTATGTGGCGCGCTTGGCCGCGGATTACCTGGGTGACGACGTGCGCAACTTGCGCATGATCACGTGCCATTTGGGCAACGGCTGCAGTGTCGCCGCCATCGAGCACGGCCGCTCGGTCGAGACCTCGATGGGAATGACCCCGCTGGAGGGGTTGGTCATGGGCACCCGCTCGGGCGACGTCGACCCAGGCGTGCTCCTCCACCTCATGCGCGCCGAAGGGCTCGACGCAGACGGGCTCGACAACGTGCTCAACAAGGAGTCGGGGCTGCTCGGGATCTCCGGTGTCCACAACGACATGCGAGACATCGAAGAGCACGCCGCAGCCGACGACGAGCACGCACAGATGGCCATACACGTCTTCACCCATCGGTTGCGCAAGTACATCGGCGCCTATGCCGCCATCATGGGCGGCGTCGACGCCATCGTCTTCACCGCCGGAATCGGCCAGAACAGCGCCCTGATCCGCCACCGCGTGGCGCAGCGATTGGATTTCCTCGGCGCTCGCTTCGACGAGGACGCCAACCGCAAGGTCTCGTTGGACCACGCCAACCCGGTCGCCGAGATCTCGACGCGGCACAGCCGCTGTCGATTGCTCGTCGCCGCCACCGACGAACAACACGCCATCGCGCAGGAGAGCGCGCGGTTGATCCTCGAGCTGGACAAAGTCTCCTCCGAGCTCACCATCCCCATCGCCGTCTCGGCCCGTCATATCCATGTCACCCGAGAGGCTCTCGACATCCTCTACGGGGAGGGACACGAGCTGACGTTCCGCAAGCCGCTCTCGCAGCCTGGTCAGTTTGCTGCCGAGGAGACCCTGTCGGTGGTCGGACCCAAGCGCACCCTCGAAGGCGTGCGCATCTTGGGCCCAATACGACCTGAAAACCAGGTCGAGATCTCGCGCACCGACGAGTTCTTTCTCGGTGTCGATGCGCCCGTCCGGGCCTCGGGGGACATCGAGAACAGCCCCGGCGTCACCTTGATTGGACCGAAGGGGAAAATCGATCTCACCAAGGGCCTGATCTGCGCCTGGAGACACATTCACATGACCCCCGAAGACGCCGACCGCTTCGGCGTCAAAGACCGAGACAACGTCGACGTCTCCATTCACTCGAGCGGCCGCAACCTGACCTTTGGGGACGTCCTGGTCCGCGTCTCCTCTCAATATCGGCTCGAGATGCACATCGACACCGACGAAGGCAACGCCGCCGAGCTCGAGCCCGGCGTCGTCGGCAGCCTCGCCGCCACGGCCGGGACCGCGACTCTCAACCGGCGCAAGACGAGCCACCATTCGTTCGCAAGCAACTCTGTCACTTCTGACGTCAGTGACATTGTGCAGTGAATTGCCGAGCGGACGATCGATTTTCGCACCCCTTCGATGGAGAACCTCGTTCCATGGCCAAAGCCCACTTTACTCCTGCTCTCTTCGACTTCCTTCGGGAGTTGACCGACAACAACGAGCGCACCTGGTTCGAGGCCAACAAAAAGCGCTATGAGAAAGACGTGCGCGAACCGATGTTGGCCTTCATCACCGACTTCGCTCCGAGGCTGTCCGGCTTGACGCCGCACTGCATCGCCAGCGCCAAAAAGGTCGGCGGCTCTATGTTTCGGCCCAACCGAGACGTGCGCTTCTCCAATGACAAGAGCCCCTACAAGACCCACTGCGGCGCCCATTTTACGCATATCCGGGCGAAGGACGTCCACGCCCCCGGATTCTACCTCGGCCTAGAGGTGGACAAAGTCATGGTCGGAACGGGCATTTGGCAGCCGGACACCCCCTCTCTGGCCAAGATTCGGGACGCCATCGTCGCCGACCCCAAGGACTGGGAGCTGTGCATCTCGGGCGACTTCGCCAAGAACTTCGAGGTCCGCGGAGAGCGTCTCAAGAACGCACCCAAGGGCTACGACAAGGCGCATCCCCTCGTCGAGACGTTGAAGCTCAAGGACTTCGTCGGGTACCGCAACCTCACTGAGGCAGACGCCTGCAAGGCCAGCTTCATCGACGACTACACCGCCCTCTGCCGCGCCGCGGTCCCCTTTAATCGCTTTCTGAGTCGATCACTGGGGCTCGAGTTCTAGCTCGAGCCCCAGTGATTTAGCGCCAATGAGGTGGGCCCTCGAAGGCGCTGGGGCAGCGACAGGGCACATGGGGGGGAGCCCTGCCGCTGACGTCTGAATAATAGCCTACTAGAATTCGAAGCCAAAGCCCGCGAGCACCCCCGTTCCACTCAGTGTGGCCTCGCCAACGTCACCGATCGCCCCCATGTCCGCTGCTGCCTCGCAGTGCTGCACCTCCAACAATGCGCGGCCAGTCAGGCTCGCGGTCATCGGGATCGTCGCCTCGAGCCCCAGCGTCGCCATCACGCCCGACGAGACATCGTTTTGCTGCTGCGTTGTCCAGCCGAGGTCGAACTCCGAGCGTGTAATCAACATGGCGTAGGAGAGGCTCGTGGTCGGACGAACTGTCCACTGTTCTGGACCAATCCACAACAGTCCCAGACGCATCGGGATCAGGTGCGTGTTTTGAACGAGGTTGGACATTCCGCGCCCCGGAACGATCTGGCTGCCTTGCTGGGCGAGGAGCGCATAGCCGCTCTCGGCGACGACCCGGAATCGATCGCCGACGAATTCACTGTCGGTCGTCATCCAGAAGGGAAGGACAACCTGCAGCTCGAGCGTTGAGAGGAGCGCCGTCTGCAATGCTTTCCTCGGTATCATGGCTCCGACTTTGGGCGTGAGCCTGAGCATCGACCTCGACAGGTTGTCCGTGTCGCTGACGACGGCCGGTGGCTCGGTGTCCGAGTAGAGCGCCGGGGCGACGGCCACAACGGCCCCTTGGGGGTTGTCCCCATCGAGCTCGTGTGTGCCTTGCCCAGTCCACCCTTTGCCCGGAGCGTAACGGCGCAAAGTGACCGAATTTCCGTCGATCTCCAAGAGGACGATCGCCTCGATGGCAGCGCTCTCCACGACGGCATCGAGGCAGGCCTCGCTGACCGCATCGCACCCCGCGATGAGCATCAAATCTTCCAACGTCGCATCAATGCGGACAAGGTCGTGTCCGTTGTCCAAGGCCCACTCGTGCAGGGCCAGCATCAAGCGCTCAACCTCAACCTCGCTCAGGGCGGTCGTTCCCGTTTGGAGAATCCCCTCACTCGCGCCGGCAGCGAGGGGAACGGCGGCGAGGCTGACCAAGACCCCGAGCAATCGCAAAACGTATGAAATCCTCATGGCTCACCTCCTTGGTGACTCGGCGCCACGATGCGAGGGTGCCCTCGCATCGTGGCTCAGTTCAGTCGGTCAAGGGGTGTAGGTGAGTTCGAAGATGCAATCCCACCCATCGTCCGAGATGTACACCGTCGTGTCGAGCAGAGTAC
>PFUG01000002.1 GCA_002789955.1 Deltaproteobacteria bacterium CG_4_9_14_3_um_filter_63_12
CGAACGCCGCCGCCAAGACCTCCGACGGCAGGTCGCGCACTCGTCTGAGCACCTCCGGGGTGGGCTTGTCGGTGACCGTCGCCGAGTCCTCGTCGACCACGCTGCTGTCCGCGTAGGAGAGACGGAACGCGTCCGCCGAGTTCAAACTTTGTTCTTTGGCCTTGTCGAGGACCTCGTGGCGCTCGACCAGGACGTCGGACGCGACCAGCGTGACGTACTCTCCGATGGCGTCGGTGCTCAGCTCGATGCCAACCTCTTTCGCCGCCTCGGTCAGCGCGATGCGAAGCGCCTCCGCGCTGTCGTATCGGTCCTCTCGCTCGAGCGCCAGCGACTTCATGAGGACATCGTCGATGGCCTTGGGCAGCGCGGGGTTGTAGACGCTGGCTCGAGGCACTGCTCCGGTCGTGATGGCTTGCAGCATCTCGATCTCGGTCTTGCGGTAGAAGAGCCGGCGTCCGGCACAGAACTCCCACAGCATGATGCCCAGCGAGAAGACGTCGGAGCGTCGATCGAGCGGCTCGTGCAGGCACTGCTCCGGCGACATGTACGCGTACTTGCCCTTCAAGTTGCCGCTCGAAGTGGACTCGTACCCCTCAGTACCCTTGGCGACGCCGAAATCGAGCAGCTTCACCTGCCCATCGGGGGTGAGCATCACGTTGTGCGGCGAGATGTCGCGATGGACCAAGCCCAGAGGCTTATGTTCGCTGTCCTTGAGCTCGTGCGCCGCATGCGCCCCGCGGCAGGCCTCGATCACCGTGAGCAGCGCGACGTCGATAGGCACCGGCTTGGAGGATTGGTGGGCAAGAACCATCAGCTCCCGGGCCGTACAGCCGTGGATGTACTCCAGGGCGATGAAGTAGCTGCCGCCTTGCTCGCCGAGCTCGTAGATCTGCACGACGTTGGGGTGAGCCAGCCGCGCGATGATGCGGGCCTCGCGCAGGAACATCTCGACGAACGAGAGGTCGTCGAGCAGGTGCGGCAGGATGCGCTTGATGACCACCATGCGCTCGAGCCCGGCCAACCCGCGCTCGCGAGCCAGGAAGATCTCGGCCATGCCGCCCGTGGCGATGCGAGTCAAGAGCTCGTAACGGCCTACACTTCCATGTTGTGTTGGGCGATTAGCCAACGTCTGCGTCTCGGACGTGGGGGGAGGACCGAAGAGGGAAGCGCGAACTTACCGAAACCGGGCGCATCATAACACCCCATCCTGAACTGCGCATTTGGACGGTCTAAGTCCTTTGTTGTCGAATCCGAGAGACGACGATGCCCAAGGTTGAAGCGCCACGAAGGGTGCCGAGGTTGTCCGCTCATGTGCCGATCCATTGTTGGGTTCGCGGTCGGCGCGTTTGGCAACACTGAATGAACTAGACTGGGAGAAGAGCTGAGCACACCCGAGGCACTGACTATGGACGCCCTACGTCATGAGGCCCGCAAGACCCCGTTCGCCCGGGTCTTGCTGCTGGTCGCTTTATTGGCCGCTGCCATCACGGCCTTCGCCCTATTGCCCGTCAATCATTGGACCGCGGCTTTCCTGGAGTGGACTGAGTCGCTTGGGGCGTGGGGCCTGGTTCTGGTCGCTGTCGTCTACGTTCCGGCTTGCCTCTTCGCCTTTCCGGGCTCGGTCCTGACCTTGGGCACCGGCTTCGCGTTCGGCGTGGTGCCAGGCACCATCGCGGTCTCCATCGGAAGCACGGCCGGTGCGGCCGCCGCCTTCCTGGTCGGACGCCGCTTTGCCCGCGAGGCCATCGAACAGAAGCTCGACAAGTACCCGCGGTTCCGCGCCATCGAGGGAGCCATCGAGCAACAGGGCTTCAAGATCGTGCTGCTCACCAGGCTCTCGCCGGTCTTTCCGTTCAACCTCCTCAACTACGCCTACGGCCTGACCAAGGTCTCCTTCAAAGACTACGTGCTAGCGTCGTGGCTCGGCATGCTCCCAGGCACCCTGATGTTCGTCTACCTCGGCTCGGCGGCCGGCGACCTCACCCAACTCTTGACCACCGGCAAGCTCGACGGCGGCGCCGCTCAGCAGGCCCTCTTCTGGGGCGGGCTCTTGGCCACCATCGTCGTCACGGTGTTCGTCACTCGCGTCGCTCGCAAAGCCTTGCGTGAGGCGGAGCAGGCTGCAGCCGTGGGGCTTGGGAGTGAGGACGTGGCGTAGTGGTCGGGCGGTCGGGCGCTACTCTGGGCTTCGGATATCACCGCAAGCACTAGCGAAGGCGCCGGGAGTTTTCTTTTTTGGGACTACTCGGTGCCCTTTGGGTCCTCTGGGACTAAAAACCCAAGCAACCGCGGCCCCTTGCAAGCGGCACTGGTGTCCTCGCACCACACCACTGCACACCGAGCACCAGACACAAATGGCCGACGAAACCCACACAAATGGCGTGCAGGCCCACTAGTGTGGCCCGCGCCATGGGCTACACTGTAGTCAGAAACAGCGAGACGCCGACCGAAACACGGTCGGCAACAAGGAGCACATCATGGACGCCAACTATGCTGGACAACTTCTTCTCTCCATCTCCATCTTTGCTCCCGGCCTCATCCTTCTGGCGCTCATCGCCTTCGTCTTCGCCACCACCAGCCTCGAGCGAATCGGCCTCTTCGGTGCGCAGCGCAAAGCGTTGGTCGCCGCGGGCCACAACCCCGCTCCCGCCGACGTCGTTGCGAACCTCAACGAAGCCGTCCGCAGCAAGACCGAAGTCAAGAAAACCGGCACCAAGTAGGGCTCTAGGGCACACTTCGAACGAAACGCTACGGCCACGAGGCCACCGAGATAGAGGAGAGCGTCATGGACATGGGATTTTACGGACAACTCGCGGCCAGCATGGTCATCTTCGCCCCCGGCCTCATTCTCTTCACCGTGTTTGCCGTCATTGGCGTACTGATGCTCCTCGAGAAGGCAGGTGTGCTGGGCGCCATCGCTGAGCGCAACGATGGAAAGGTGGCCATGGCCGAGGCCGGCATCGCGAATCCCGCCCCGTCTGTGGTGGTCTCCGGCCTCAAGGGCTCCCTCTCCGAGCAAGAGGCCGCCGCGGTTCGAAAGACCGGCACGCGGTAGGCTCTCTCTGAGAGATCGAACAGCGCAAAGCCAGTGGGCAGCCGGTCGAACCTGCTGCCCTCTGGCTTTTCTTGGGTCCTAGCAGCGTTGACTTCGCCCGGCAGGTCACTGCAAAGGCTCCCGTTCAAACGAGGTCTTTGTGTCCAAGCTCGCCTCGCTCGTCGTGATCTTCTCTGCTGCACTCTCTGCGGTGCTCTCGCTGGGAACTACCTATCACCCTGAGGCGCTGGGCGCTCCGGCGCTGCACGTCCTGAGCCTCGGCTCACAGGTGGGCGTCGATGTCGCCCAGTAAGGAGGCTAGTGCGACGCGATGATCTCTAAGATCGCCGCCCCGTACTTATCGAGCTTTCTGGCGCCGATGCCTGTGACACTCAGGAGCTCGCTGTCATTCTTGGGCTGTTTGGCGGCGATCTCGGCCAAGGTCGAGTTGCCTAGGATGTGGAAGGCCGGCGCTTTGACGCGCTCGGCCTCTTTCCGGCGCCAGTGCTTGAGGGCTTCGACGAGCCCAGTTGGCGCCTCGATTTCATCGAGGTCGTAGCTCTTCTTGACCGCAGTCTCCACCCTCTTTCGGCCCAGCGTCTTCTTCTTCCCGGTGATCGAGGCGAGCTCGACCCGCTCGAGCTGCTCGGGCTGGCTGGCGGCTTTCCAACCCACGGCGGTGAGCCATACGCGGTGGTAGCGCACGGTCCGACCGTCGGCCTCGAAGGTCTCGTCGGTCAGCTCGACGAAGCCGGCTTGGGACAAGGCGTTGAGCAGCTCGTCACAACGGTCTCGGGACATGACCTTTTCGAGCTTGTCACGGTGCAGCTTTCCGGTGGACAGCCCGTCTTGCGCCGAGAGTGCGACGATGATCTGGGCCAGCAGCTGCTGTTCGGTCTTCGTGACCGCTCTGCGTTGCAGCGCAATGCTGGCCGTGGGCGCGCAAATGTCACAGATGCCGCAAGGCTGAGCGGAGTCTTCTTGGTCGCCGAAGTAGCGGATGAGGCCGAGCATGCGGCACCCAGCGCTCTCGACGTAGCGCCCGATCTGACCGAGCTGGGCTTCTTTGTAGTCCCGCTGCTCCTGATAGAGCTTCTTCCAGCTCGGCTGGCCCTTGCAGACCTGGTTGTCGGCGTCGACCAAGGCGCCACCGTGAATCCAGAGCTTCTCCAGGACGTTGGCGAAGAGCTCCTCGTCCATGCGCATCGCCGCCTTGAGGTCCTCGGACGCCTTCGGCTCGGCGTTGAGTTTTTTGTAGAGCGTGGCGAGGTCGCTCGTTGGCGGATAGTTTTTGTCGAAGAACCACTGGTGGGTGCGCCGATCGCCGAAGGACTGCAACAAGATCGCGCGAGAAGGCAGACCATCGCGGCCCGCGCGGCCGATCTCTTGGTAGAACCCTTCGACGCTCTGGGGCAGCGCCGTGTGGATGACGGTGCGAATATTTGCCTTGTCGATGCCCATCCCGAACGCGATGGTCGCCGCGATCAGATCCGTCTCGCCGGCGATGAATCGGCGCTGCACGGCGTCCCGCTCTCGGTTGAGCATGCCGGCGTGATAGGGCTCGGCGCGCAGCTCGCTGGTGGAGAGGCTGCTCGCCAGCTCTTCGGTCTGCTTGCGGGACGGCGCGTAGACGATCGCCGGGAGACGCCCAGGCTGACTGAGCAGCTTCTTGATCAGCTCCGGGCGCTCTTTGGGCGCCACCTTGTGGATCTCGACCGCCAGGTTCGAGCGCCGGAAGCCGTGGATGAACCGCTTGCCCGAGGTCATCCCGAGCTGCGTGACGATGTCGTCTTGGACCAGGGGAGTCGCCGTGGCGGTGAGTGCCACGATGGGGGCTGGACGCAAGAGAGGGAGACGCTCTTGGAGCTTGCGGTAGTCGGGTCGGAAGTCGTGTCCCCACTGTGAGATGCAGTGCGCCTCGTCGACGGCGACCAGGGCGAGCTCGCGTTTGGCGAGCATCTCCGGAAAGCCGGGTACGCGCAGCCTCTCGGGGGCGACGAAGAGAAAGTCGAGTTGACGAGACAAGTACTCGCGGCAGACCTGACGGGAGGTCATGCGGTCGCGGCCCGAGTGGATGCGGTCGGCCCTGAGTCCCAGCGCTTGGAGCTGCGCGACCTGGTCTTCCATGAGGGCGATGAGCGGGCTGATGACCAGCGTCGTGCCCCCTCGTGCGATGCCAGGAAGCTGATAACACAGCGACTTTCCTGCCCCGGTGGGCATCACCAGCAGCGCGTCGTTGCCCTGAGCCAGCGACAGGCAGACCTGTGCCTGGTGAGGCCGAAACCCGTCGTGCTTGAAGACCTCCCGAAGGATGGTCTCGAGTCGTTGAAGATCTGCGGGCTGAGGGGCGATGGACAAGGGTCTTTCCTAAGCTGTGGAGCGCGGTGGCACCATAGCGGATAGCGCGGGCAGGAATCCAGGGCGAAGAAGAGCGACGAGGATCGGACCCTCCTTTCTACCCTCCAGATGGTCGAGCCACCCAAGTTATCGGCAAGTCGTGGCGAAACGTTGCAGGTTTCTGCTCAGCCCGAGCAAGAAAAGCCAGAGGGCAGCGGGTTCCACCCGCTGCCCTCTGGCTTTTCGACCTCTCCCCTGTCGCTGGACTCAGCGCGTGCCTGTTTTTCGCTCTTCTCTACTTGGTGCCGGTCTTTTTGAGCGCTTCCTTGGCGCGGACCGCCGCTTTCAAGTTCGTGACGACGTCGGCGGGGTCAGGGTTGGAGCCTGCGATGACGAGCGCTTTGCGCTCGGCTCCGAAAATGCCCACTCTCTCGAGTCCGGCCGTTGCGGCGGCGAAAGCGACGAGCGCCAGAAGGATGAGGCCGGGAGCAAAGATGGAGATGGAGAGAAGAAGTTGTCCAAGATAGTTCGCTTCCATGATGTGCTCCTTGTGTGCCCGACCTGGGTGAGTGTTTTGGTCGGTGCCTCGCTGTTCATGAGTGCAGTTTAGCTCATGGAGCAGGCCACACTAGTGGGCATGCACGCCATTTGTGTGGGTTTCGTCGGCCATTTGTGTCTGGTGCTCGGTGTGCAGTTTCGTGGTGCGAGGACACCACTTCGGCGCGCAAGTCACCGACGTTGCAGTATTTTTTTCGCAAGAAGACCTCTGCGGCTCTGCGACTCGGCGGCCCTGCGTTGAGCTCCGAACTCCAAAACGCAATCAATCCATTGAACCAACCACGAAGCCCTACCGCTTGCGCGCCCGCGTCTTCTTGGCCGGCCCTATCAGCAGCTCGTCCCCCAAAAAGTCCTCGTCGATCAACGACAAGCCAGGCACGGGCTCGACACTGACCAGCGCGGTGGTCTCACGGTCGCGCCCGAACGACTGCAGGATCAGCAGAATCAAGACCTCCAGGACGTCGATGCCATGACCTTGTGCGCGAGCGTGGGTCAGGAGCTCGCTGAGCTTGATGGACTCTTTGACCCCGGTCAGCAGGGTGGCCGCCGCCACACGAGTCTCCGGCGAGTAGCGGACGAGCTCGTCGCTGAGGTGGCCGGCGAGCACGGGCTCGACGGCCACGTAGGGCAAGCGGATTTGGCGCTTGGGGCGCAACAGCCCATCGATCAGCGACGCCAACGACGGCAAGGGTAGCGACTGGGCACCGCTCAGCAACGAGACCGCCGGAGAGCAGGCGTCCAGCGCGTCTTTCGCGGCCATGAGCAGCGTCGGGAGCAGCACCTCGGTGGGCAGCTCCGGTCGGGCTTTGATCGAGCTGGCGACGAACGCCTGGCGCGCCTGGCTGTCGAGGAAGGTGGTGCGAGCCGTCATCAGGCCGCGTTGCAGCACCGTGTGCGTGTCGATGCAGCGCTGGAGCAAGCGCGCGACGCGGGCTAGAGCCTGCGCCTCGCGGCTCCCAGGCGTCAGATCGTCGAGGCGAGTGTGGGTCGAGTCGAGGATGTCGCGCTCGTTGTCGAGCCGCACCTCGAGGTGGGTCATGGCGTCGTCGATGAGAGCTGGGACGCTCTCGAGCCAGTCGACGCGGCCGATATCCCGACGCGTGTCGCGAATGACGCGGCCGAGGCGCTCGGAGTAGAGGCGGGATTGGCGCAGGGCGTACTGCGCCGAGCGCACCGCCTCGTCGAAGCGACCGCGCACCAACTGCGACTGAACGATGGCCTCCGTCGCCGCTTGGGCGTCCTCGAGGTCGAGCTCGAGGGCGTTGAAGAAGAGGTTGACCGCCTCGTGGGTGAGGCGCAACACCGTGCTGCCCGAGCTGCCAAAGGCGTCGTGCACCAACCGAAAGTCCAAGCGGCGCTTGACCGCGCGGCCCTTCTCGTCGAAGTCCGTGTACTCGGCCGTGAAGGGGCGTCGCGCCTCAGCGTCGTTGCGCAATCCGGCCAGCAGCTTGTCGACCATGTCGAGGTGACGACGCGCGTCGATCTCCACGCCCGCTTCGACGTCCATGGCGCACAGCAGCGGGCTCAGAGCGCGCTCGACGGTGCCCCGGTCGGCCTCCTGCTCCAAGCCCATTTGTTCCGCGATGACGTCCAACGTCTTCATCGAGAGGGCGAGGGAGTCGTAGTGCCGCATCTCCACATCGCGGCGCGAGTCGCCGGCGCGAATCTGCATCAGCGGCGCGGTGTGCAAGAGCACCCGCATGCGCCGAGTCAGCGCCTGCTCCCAGCCGCCCGTGAAGAGGTCGACAGTGCGCGGGCTCAAGTCGAGCTGCAGCGCCTCGAACTCTTCGAGGACATCGGGCTGGTCTGTGTCTTCGGAATACTCCATCACAGCTCCACCGGCTCGATGGGCTCGGCCGCTTCCGTACGACGCGCCACCCGCACCGACTCGAGCAGCCCGACGATCTTCTCTTCGCCTTCGACCAAGCGATGACCACGTCTGCGGTCGACGCGCTCGTTTCGCAGCCGGATGACGTTGGGCAAGATCGACAACGCCTCGTGGTCGTTGACCGCCGTCGTGTAGATGAGCTGAATCCCCATGGCGCGCGCGAACTCGCGCTGCATCTCGAGGAAACGCACGCGAGAGGCACGCCCGATGGGGTTGTCGAGCAAGAGCACGCTGCTGGGCTGTCGAACCCGTCCATGACTGCGTGCCCGCACATTCGCCAGCGTGCAGTACAGCAAAATGGCGCAAGTGAGCTGCTCGCCGCCGCTGAAACGCGCGGTCTCAGTGATGGGGATGTAGCGCTGAGGCGTGGCCGGATCGGGGTTGAGCACCTTGATGCGGAAGGGGCTCGCCACCTTGCGCACCACCTTCTGCACCAGCTCGATGCCCGTGGGGAAGTCGTCTTTGTCGATGAGGCTGTCGATCAGCTCCCCGATGAGCTCCAACCGAGCCCGCGGCGAGGTCGGCTCTTTGGTGGCGATCTTGAGGAACTGGGCGCCGCCGATCTCGGGCACGTTGCCTGGCACCCGCGACGAGCGGTCGGCCAGCTTGAGCTGTCGCAGCCCCTCTTCGGCGGCGTTCAGGGCCAGCTTGGTGAGCAAGACGCGGTGCCGCTCGATGTCCTCGAGGGTGCGGGCGATCTCGCGGATGCGCAGGTCGAGCGCGGCTCGGAAGGTCTTGGCTTCGCGTTCTAGGGGCTCGGGCTCGAGCACGCGGAAGCGCGTCGCCACCTCGTTGCGCAGATGCTCGAAGCGCGCGTCGGTGGTCCACTGGCGGATCGAGGCGACGCAGGATTTGCGCTGCTCGTCGAGCTTGTTCGAGGCGACGCGCGACTCCTCGAGGGTTTCCTCGAGGCGGTCGAGCTCCTCGACCACGTTGAGCTCTTGGGGCAACGGCTCCGCTTCGCCGAGGGCGGCGAGGAGGTGCTCGCCGTAGCTGCGCCGAATGGAAGCCAAACGATCCGCGTCTTTCCGCAACGAAGCGGCCGCATGCTTGCGTTCGGTGCCGTCGCGCGAGGCTTCGGCCGCTTGGTGCCGCTGTTTCTCGGCCTCCTCGCGGGTGAACTGGGCGCGCTCGCGGGCCTCGGCGGCCGCCCCGCGAGCCGCTCCCGCGCTGCGCGGAATCGTCTCGCCCAAGTCGGGCTCGCCGGCCTCGCGCCAACGCTGGATGGCGTCGTTGAGGCGTTTCTTGGCGCTCTTGAGCTCGTACTGCATCTCGAAGAGGCCGGCGCGCACCTCCTGCAGCCGCTCTTCGGCCCGCTCGCGGCGGTCCTCGACGGATTCGCTCTCACCCAGCTCGTCGAGGGCTTTGCGGATCGCTTCGCGGCTCACCTCGGAGTCGGTCAATCGCTCGACGTCCTTCCAAGCCTGGCGCGCCACGGCCTCGTGGTGCTCGGCGATGAGCCGCAGCTCGTCATCGCCCACGTTGCGCTCGTACTGCATCTGCAGCCGCTCGTGCTTGAGCTCGAGCGCGTCGAGCTGGCCGGGCTGCGGCTCGGCCTCTCCGTCGAGATAGGGAACCGAAGAGGCGCGCACCTCGAGCAGGCGCGCCTCTTCGGCCAGGGGCTCGAGCTCGGTCGACATCAGGTCGATGCGCTTGCGCAACCCAACCAGCTCTTCAGTAAGCTGCGTCACGGCGCTGCGGTGCAGCGACAATGCCGAATAGCGCTCGGCGAAGGTGGTCTTCCACAAGCCGACCTTCGACTCGTACTCGTCGACGAAGAGGCGCACCCGGTCGAGCTCGCGCTCGGCCTTGACGGCCTCATTCTGCGCCCCGCGCGCGCTCTCTTCGAGGGCGCCGCGACGGCTGTCCAGCTCGGTCGCCTGGGCGTTGAGCTGCTCGAACTCCCGCCGCTTGTCGTCCAGCTCGGAGCGGGCTCGCAGCAGCTCGGCGCGGCGCTCGACGAACCAGCCGGCGGGGAAGCGCTCGAAGAAGTGGCGCAGCCGATGCGAGAGCGCCGAAAAATCATCCTGCAGGGTCTGGGCGACCTCGATGTCGGACTCCATGCGGTCGCGCCGCGACTCCAACGACTCCAGCTCGGCCCGCCCGGCCTCCTTGTCAAAATAGGCGCGGCTGCGCGGCCCGTAGACGACACGCTTGTCGACCGCCTCGCGAGACCAGAGCGCCGCCTCGGTGGTGAGCAGCGTCGGGGTCTCGGAGGCGAAGGCCGCCTTGGCAGCCAACTCCACCGCGCGCTCGAACTCGACCTCCGTCACGACCACGCTCTGAGCCAGCTCGGGGGCCTGTTGGATGCGTTCGTTCCAGTCGGCACCGCTCTCCCTGAGGAGCTCCCAGCCGGAGCGAGCCGCGATTTTGCCCGTCAGCAAGGCCAACAACGCCTCGACACCGGGCTGCGGCGGCAAGAGGCTGTGCTCCTCGAGGTAGAGGCGCTCTCGCTCTTTGCCAGCCAACTGCGCTTTTAGAGTGGCGATGCGTTCTTGTTGGTCGAGAGCGCGGCGCTGAGCCATTGCTGCGACGTCGGCAGGGACGTCCTGGAGCTCCAGCTCCTCGACCTCCATCAGGCGCAGCAGCGCGGAGTCGCGCTCGAGCTCCTCCCGCTCGGCCGTCGCTCGGTCGACGCTCTTTTGCAGCGTGGCGAGCTGCACCTCGAGGCCGATGACGTCCTTTTGTGCGGCGGCGCGCGCGGCGTTGAGCTGGGCGCGCTCCGGGCCGGCGTCTTTGGTCCCGGACTGGGCCTTGGCAAGGGCCTCGACCAACGTCTTGTGTTTGGCCTCGAGGCGCTCGAGGGCCTCAGCGCCCTCTTCCTCTTCGGCGAGGATGCCGGCGTCGACGAGCTTGTTGAGCTGCTCGTCGACCGCTTGCATGCGGGCCTCGAGGGACTCGAGGTCGTTCTTGGCGGTGATGGCGCCGCGCTCCTCGCGCCGCAGGTTCTCTTCGCAGGCTTGGGCTTTGCTCCGCATCTCGTTCACGAGCGTGCGGATCTCGGACTGCTTCTCGCGCTTGATGAGGGCTTGATACTTCAGCGCCGAGGACAGCTCTTTGGCTGCAGAGTTGAGCTGCAACAAGAGGGGTTCGTGCTCGGTCTGCTGTTCGGTGAGACGCTGGCGGTAGGCCGCCGCTTCGGCCTCGTTGACCATGGCGGTGCGGCAGGGCACGGCCGCTTTCCACAGCATGTGATCGAGGCGCGCGACCCGCTCGCGCTCTTCGGACTCTTCGAGCTTGCCAGAGAGCACCTCGAGGTCCGCGGTCTGGGCGAAGCGCTCTAAGGCCAGGACTCGGGAAGCGGCCAACGTGGCCTCTTCGGAGAGCTTGTCGGCGGCCTCTTCTTTCTGCCGCGCCGTGGCCATGAAGGCCTCGGACTCGGCGTCCAGGAGCTGCGTGCGGCGCCCGACCGCGTCCTCGACGCGCTTGAGGCGATCCGACGCGAACTGGCTCTTCGCGGTGACGACCGCCCGTTTCTCGGCAATCTCGGCCAAGGGCGAGAGGCGCTCGAGCAAGCCGAGACACATCTCGCGGTCGGGCAGCAGATCGTTGCGCCGGCGTTGCAGCTGCTTGCGGTAGGTGACGATGTTGGCGCTGACGTCGTCGCCGCGCTTGGGGTCGACCGTGAGCTCGAGCAGGAAATCGACGAACGCCGCGTCGCTGGAGAAGCGGAAGAGCTCGTCGGCGCCGCCCTCGCGCAGGTTCATGCGCAGTTGGTAGGAGAACAAATCGGGATCGAGCCCGCCGTCCTGCAGGCGCGTGTGCCACTCGGACTGGACCTCGGTGGCCGTGGGCTGCAGGTGTGGCGCCCGGTCGAAGAGCTCGCTCCAAGCCTGCTTGAAGGAGGCCATGGTGCGCCGGACTTTTTGCCCGTCCTGCTCATCGAAGAGCGGCAGCCCCATGAGCGTGCTCTCGGGGTGCTCGTTGGCGACGCGGCTGGCGAAGAAGAGGCGACGCATGGGCTCAGTGGCCGCACGGCGTTCGTAAAAAAC
>PFUG01000151.1 GCA_002789955.1 Deltaproteobacteria bacterium CG_4_9_14_3_um_filter_63_12
GTCGCAGCAAACAAAAAGACCAGCCCTTCTGGGCTGGTCTTTTTTTGAACTCTTCGAACGCGAGATCTTAGGAACCCGAGGGCTGACCGAAGTTCTGGAGGTCGTTGCCAACCTTGTTGGCGAGGCTGGCGATGTCGGTGGGCAGGTTGGCGAGGTCGGAGAGAACCGCGTTGGCGGTCGCTTCTGCGGCGTCGAGGTCGGCGATGACGCCATCGTAGTCGGCCTTGGCTTTGGCTTTCTCTTCGGCGGAGGCGAGCGGGTTGGCTTCGGTGGCCTTCAGAGCGGCTTCGGCCTTGGCGCGAATCTCGGCGACGTTCTTGATGGTGTCAGGAGCCGAGGCGAGGAGGTTGGTGACGTTGGTGGGCAGGACGTAGAGGAGGTCCTTGCGGAGGTTGTCGACCTGCGTGATCTTGGCGGCGGTCAGTGCGCCAGCTTGGTCGTCGGCGTTGGCGGTGTAGCCAGCCAAGGACTCTTCGCTGGCCGGGCCACAGTTTTTGACGTTGGCGTAACCGACGCGAGCGGCCTGGAGGCCCTGATTGGCGTCCTTGGCGGCAGTCTGGTCCTTGGCTTGGCCGGCGTCCTCAACCACTTGACCCGCCTCGGCCTTCATGGCTTCGAGGGTCTCTACCGGAGTCTTGAAGCAAGTCTCGAGCTGGGTCTTGATGTTGACGATGTCCAAAGTCTTGACGTCAACGCCCGAGAGCTCACCCATCTGACCGGCGTTGGTCTGAGCGGCTTCCCAAGTGCTCTTGGTGTTCTCATAGTCCCCCGTGATGGCAGCGTTGAGAGCCTTGGCCTCATCAACTGGCATCTTCGGTACGCTCACTCCACCACCGCATGCGCTGAGGAGTAGAGCCGACATCGCGACGATCACTGCATAAATTGTGCTTCTCATGAATGCCTCCAACCCGTTTGGTAACACGGTACAGACGCGCTGAAAAACGCTCAGCGCAACAAGAGTAAAGAAACGTTTAATGAACGACCCGCGCGTTATGCACGCTGACGGAGCCCGGTGTCAAGGGGTTTCACTGGGGGAAAGTCGGCAATATCTGTCATATCGAACTGGCGATCGGGTTCTTCGCGCGCGACTCGGAACAGAGGTGGCTCGAAGCGACCTCGCGTCCCTCCGCGCGATCGCGCCTGGTTGTCGTCGGACTGAGCGCAGCCCCTTGTCCCGTCCGGAATTATGGGTGAGCGACGAGCAACGGGGTCGTCAGCGTTCGCACCATACGTTCGGCCGCATTCCCAGCAAGTAACCCGACGAGCCCTCTCCGGCCCACCGTCCCCATGCACACTAGGTCGGGCTCAATCTCGTCCACGAAGCGCGGGAACTGGTCGCCGAAGATCCCGACCCGAACATCGATGGTCAGGAGGTTCTGCTCGATGAGTGCGTCCGCGTTGGGCAACGCCCCTTGGACGAACTCGAGGATGCGCTGTCTTGCGTCGGCCACCAAGGCGACCTCTAGGGCTTCGAGCTCTCCGCTGGTGAAGGTGCTCACTCCTCTTGCTGTCACACAATGGAAAACGCTGAGTCGCGAAGAAGGGTGACCCGCTTCGACCAAAGCCGCCCCGATGGTCAGCGCTCGGGCGGCCGCCTCGGTAGGTTCGACGGCGACCAACACCCTTCGATAGCCCCCGTCCGCTGGTCCCGCGGTGGCCAAGGTCGGGAGCGAGGTTCTGGACATCAACTGCTCAGCCACCCCGCCCAACACGTGCTTCTCCATGAATCCGTGGGCTCTAGGCCCGACACAGAGGAGGTCAGCCGAGCACTCGTCAGCGGCCTCTGCGAGAGCCAAAGCCACCTTATTGCCCACCCTTGCGACACCCTCCACTCGCAAATTCGCGGTGTCGAATCCAGCCAGGAACGCTTTCATTGGGGCGAGGTCGGCGCTGCTGCCTTTGGAGGCCAGCACCACGTTGACCACGGTCGCCTCGCAGTCGTGGACGCGAGCGAGTCGCAGCGCCTCACCGACAGCTCCTTTGGAGCTCTCGGAGTAGTCGGTTCCTACGACCAAATGCTTCAGCTTCCAGCTCATCGCCACCCCCTCACGAACCCGTCCCGTCACGTGCGGAACTCACCTCGAGCTCAAACGTAGCCCATGTCGGCTGACCGGGACCATTCCTTGATGTTGAGCGCTTGCAGATCCTGAATGACCCGAACGCTGCGCTCCTCGTCCTGTCGAAGCCAGGTTCCCTCTGAGTCGTACGTCGCCGCGATTTGCCTCCCCACCACCACGATCCCCAAGAGCAGTCGTGCCGTCGCCGTGACCAAGTCGAACGCGACGATGAACCGGTGGTCGTTCTCACCTTTTGCCAGCCCACGAATCGTCCCATCGGCATCGGAATGGAGCGACAACACCTGAGTGATAGGAGCGAGGCCCGGCTCTGGTTCCACGACGCCGATGCGGACCAGCCGCTCGTTGTCGAGGTCCCATCTCCACAGGACGCGGCCCTGGTCGACGACGACCAAGGTCTCTTTGGACTTGAAAGTGCTGAAGGCCATCCCAATGATGTCGGGCGCCTGCAGCGTGCTCAGCTTCCCCTTGCCTCTCGTCGAGCGCACCTCGACCCGGTCAGCGTAAGCAAACGCTTCGAGATCGCCGGCGCGGTTGATCGCCACAGCCAACACCACCCCGTTGCAGGGGCGGATCTCTTCGTCGTCGCCATCAAAAGACCAGATCCCACCCTCACCGACGCCGACGACCCCGTACTCACTCACGGCCATGCGCGTCAGCGGCCAGGGAGCTCGAGCGCGTTGGGAGAGCGTCTCGTTCGAGAGGTCCACCTCGAAGACCTGCCCATCGTCCAACGCCACGTTGAGGAGCGGAAACTCCAGGCCGGGACAGTACGAGACTGCGGGAGCGGGCAGCGGCCGGACAGGCAATATGCTGTGGTTGGGCTCCAAATAGGCGGTGAAGTTCTCGCCGCGCAGCCCCACATAGCCGACGTCTTCGAGCAGCGGGAGCTCCCCCTCGAACTCTCTGACGCCCTTCGGAGTCGCGAAGAGCCGTCCGCCGTCCTCGAGCGACAAGAACGACACCTGCCCGGTCACGTCTCCGACGGCCACGAACTCATCCGTGGGGTCGACCGCGACAGCGGTCGCTTCGCTGGGCATTCGCCGGACCACCTTCGAGCGTTCCTCCCGGAGTGGATCCGTCCTTAGGAGCAGTCCGGACTTGTCGGCGCTGAGGATCCACTGACCTGTAGACGACAACGCAAGGTCATTGATCTCGACGCTGTGAACGTCCAGATCGCGCAAGACTCTGCCACCCTCGAGGTCATAGGTCACCAGACGACTGCCCTGAATGGTGGCGACGTAGCGCAGCAAGGGATCGAGGGCGAACTTTATCACCTTCGAGGTCTTGGGGATCGGAAACTGAGTCCCATCCTCACGAACGAGGCTGATGCCTTTCTTGGTTTGGACGACATGAGGTCCCCGCTGCGCCCCCTCGAAGAGCTCGGCTTCGTTTACGGCGACTCGCCAACGCTCGCCGCCGGCAGGGGGGCGCGACCAATAGGTCGTCTCGTCCTGACGGCGCTGGCTCACGACGATCCGCTGGTCGGGGAGCCAACTCACCGTGCTGACCATGTCAACCGCGATGGGAGCGATCAGCAACACCTCAGGGGGATCGAGAGTCCACAGACGAACACAGGGTGTCGCGTCCAATGCGGCCAGCACGCTCGACTGCGGCTCGAACGCCAGCGACAGGATGGGCATATAGTGCCCAGTCTGCGGCACGAGATTGACGTGACGGGAGAGCCGAATTTTCTGTGGTGTGACCAGGTGAGCGTAGTCCACTAAGCACCTAAGCGCGTCATCATCTTCGAAACAGATGAGTCAACTGGAATTGGATGAGTCGTCACCCCGCGTCAAGACGGCCGGGCTCATCTAGGTGGGTCCGAGATGGCCTCGACCCCTTGCCAAAGTCGTCAGCAGGCGCGCCGAACATGACTTTCATGAAAACCACTCGGCACCGTCACCTACTCTACCCTTCATCGAGCAGGTCGCATCTTAGTCGGCTCGTCGAGACGCCGCAACGCGGTTGAGCCCCGTCGACTTGGCTCACGAGTCGGGCGCGGAATAGCGTGCACGTTCGCCCTGCCCATCTTGAATGACGAGGCCAACGGCGAGCAGACTTTGCAGAAGCTGCATGACCGCGGTCTTCTTCATCCGCGTGCGGCGAGCGAGCTGTCGAGCGGTCGCCGGGCCGTGGGCCTTGAGCGCCCAAATGATCTGGCGCGCGATCTTCGGACCGTCGGGCGTCGATTCGGTGATGGGCAGGAGCATTTCGAGGCGGTCTTCCAAGGTCGGGGCGTTTCCGTCCTCCGAGGTCCCTGGAACCACGCGTCTCGAGAGCTTGGGCACCTCTGCCTTGACGGCCTTCTCGACGACCACCACGACCCGCTCTCTCTTGGGGGGCTTGACGATGGGCTCAGGGATCTCTTCGACGACGACAGTCTCTTTCCGCGGGTTCTCGGCTTTCTTTCGGCCGTTCAACATCTTCCCTGGGGCATCGGCCGTGTCTCGTCGCCGACGAACCAGCACCGTGGGCCCCTCATTTCTGGGTTCGCCCTCATCACCCTCCTCGGCCACCGAATCTCTGGAGGACGAGACGAGCTCCGCACCTGGCGGCACGGCTCTGCGTTCCTCTTCGACGGGAACGGGGTCCTCGAACTCTTCGGGGAGAGGCGCAGCCTTCGGGAGCGGCTTCTCGACCTCTCGCAGTCCGAGCTGCTCGGCGAGCCTGGCGGTCCGCAAGAAGACCTCACCCAAGAACGACTCGAGGGAGACCTTTGCGCCCCACCCTGGTGGATCTCCGAGGCGCCGTAGGACCTGCTGCTCGACCTCGGGCAACGCGATGTGGAAGCGATAGTCGGTCAGGTCGTCCTGCGCTTCGAAGAAGTTGACCCCGTCGAGCTGTCCGACCGACAGGCCGAGGTGATCCTTGCCCGAGTTGGCGATGGGCTCGCTCTCGATCTCGCTGCCGGAGCGAGCTGCGCGCAGCGCGGCGAGCACGTCGTCTCGATTGCGTCCACGGAGCGAGAGCAGGAGGAACGGATCTTTGTCGAGGGCTTCGCCGAGGATGTAGTGCGCGGCGGCGATGTGTTTGCAGGGGTTCGCCCAATCCGGGCAGGTGCAGGTGGCTTTGAGTTCTCTGAGCCGTCTAGGGAAGAGCGACAAGCCGCACTGTTCGAACACGTCGGTGATGCGCTCTGGCATCTCGCCTGCGAGCAGATTGGCGGTGAACGCGGCGCGGTCTCCGAGCACCTCGATGACCTTCTTCCACTGGGATTGGGTCAGGGTTCTCAGCGCAAGGGTGACCTTGTAGGGGCTGGGGCGTCGACCGGAGACGAACGCCTCGACTTTGCCGGCGGTCACCTTCAAGTCGGTGACGTGGCCGCTGCGGGCGTAGGCCATGCCTCTTGGGAGGCGGTTGGCGTACGCCGTGCTGACGCTCTCGATGGCCTCGATCCAGCGTTTGCCCCACCAAGTGTGGCCAAACTCGCCCGGCTCTCCGAGCACCACGGGTGGCCGCGGATTGACCGGACCTCGCCGGCCCTGGCGCCGTTTCTTCCCACGTGCCGTGGGTTTCGGCCCTTTCGGGCCGCGCCCGGCTCGGGAGCGGTCGGTCTTCGTCTCGTTGGCGAGGGTTGTAGTGGCGTCGAAGACTCTGCGTCTCAGCACGGCGCCCACTGGCGCATCGTCGGTCTTCGGGAGGGGGAGGGGAGCTGGTTTTTCGTCAGTCGGCATCGTCGATGGTCGAGTCAGAGCCCAAGCTCACGAGCTCACGGAGCGCCTCGGTATCGAGGTCCGTAACCCATGCACCTGTGCTGTCTACGATGGTGTCTGCCAGAGAGCGTTTTTCCGTCAACATGACGTCGATCTTCTCCTCGAGCGTGCCCAGGGAGATGAGCTTGTGCACCTGTACGTTGCGCATTTGGCCGATGCGGAACGCCCGGTCGGTCGCTTGGTCCTCGACCGCCGGATTCCACCATCGATCGTAGTGGAAGACGTGGTTCGCAGCGGTGAGGTTGAGCCCAGTTCCGCCAGCCTTCAGGGAGAGCACGAAGATCGGGGGGCCGTCCTCGTCCTGGAAGCGGTCGACGAGTTCGTCTCGCTGGGACTGAGGCACGCCGCCGTGAAGGAAGGGGACGTCGGTGTCGAAGTGCTCTGAGAGCACCTTCACGAGGATGTCACCCATCTGTTTGAACTGGCTGAAGATCAAGGCGCGATCGCCGTTGTCGATGATCTCTTCGAGCATCTCGAGGAGTCGTGTGAGCTTGCCGCTGCGCGTCTTCTGTTCCTCGTCCTTGAGATAGAGGATCGGGTGATCGACGACCTGTTTCAGCCTCGTCAGGAGCGCCAGCACCCGTCCGTGCCGTGCGATGCCCTTGGCGTCTTCGATCTCGCCCATGGCCGAGTCGACCAGCGCTTGGTACAGCGTCGCCTGCTCTCGGGTCAGGGTGCAGTAGACCTTGGCTTCGAACTTCTCGGGCAGATCCTGGATGATGTTGGGGTCCGACTTCACCCGACGCATGATGAACGGGCCTACGAGCCGCCTCAGGCGGTCGAGGACCTCGTCATCGTGGTAGCGCTCGATGGGCATGGCGTAGCTGCGTCGGAACTTCTCGAAGGTCCCCAGCAAGCCTGGGTTGAGGAAGTCGAGAATGGACCACAGCTCGCTGAGCCGATTTTCGATGGGGGTCCCGGTCAAAGCGACGCGGAACTCGGCGTCGATCTCGCGCACCGCTTGCGAGCGCTTGGCGGTGACGTTCTTTATGGCTTGCGCCTCGTCCAACACGAAGCGGGCCCACTTCCGTTTCTTGAGCAGGTCGACATCGCGTGTGGCCAGCCCATAGGTCGTCAGCATGACCGTATGCGGGATCCTCATCTGCGCATTGAGCGCCTCGAGGGTGTTCGCGCGGTCGATGCCGTGGTGCTTCACCACGTGCAGGCTCGGACCGAACTTCTCGATCTCGCGCTGCCAGTTCCCCACGACGCTCGTGGGGCAGAAGAGCAGCGTTCCACGGTTGTCGTCGGGCGCAAGCTCTTGGTGATAGAGGAGCTCGGCGATGAGCTGAATCGTCTTGCCCAGGCCCATGTCGTCGGCGAGGCAGCAGCCCAGGCCGAGGCGAGACTGGTAAACGAGCCAGGCCAGGCCTCTCTCCTGATAGGGTCGCAGCTCGCCGCGGAACGTGTCGGGGACCTGGATGCGCTCTTCGACGAGCTCATCGCTAGACATCTGTTCGACGAGCTCAGCGATCCGCCCCTCAATCACCACTTCGATCTGCTTGTTCGGGGCGCTGGGGTCCGCGACGCCAGTGAGCGCGCGACTGAGCGCCTCGAAGCGACTCATGGTTCCCGCAGCTCGGGCGTCCGCCAGGAGATCTTCGATCCCCTTGAGCTGCAGCGGGTCGACCAAGACCCAAGTCCCTCTCCAGCGCACGAGCGGCTGTTTGAGGTCGGAGATCTGTCTGAACTCTTCGGCGCTGATCACCTCGTCGCCCAGCGCTGCCTCCCATTGGAAGGCCGCCAAATCGTTGAGGCTGACGTGGCTCTGGTCGGTGCCGAACTCGCCGGGCTTGAGGTCGCGTATGCGCAGCCGAGCTCGCAGTCGACGCTGGCCCTGACCGGTCAGCTCCTCGGGGAGACGCACATCATAGCCAGTGGCGTAGAGCACCGGTCCGGCCTCAGAGATGAACTTCCAGGCTTGTCTTGCGTCGAGGAAGACCCCTTCTGGCCGAGACTGCTCCAAGCTCTCTTTGATGGGCTCGAAGAGCCGACCCGCCTGGCCGAGATCGGCCAACATCTTCTCGTGGGGGCGATCGAAGCTGTGATCGAGGATCCGCAGACGGCTCGAGCCCACGTTGAACACTTGCCTGGCGGGCACCGCCAGAGACGGGTCGTCGACGGCGACCAGCATGTAGCGCAAGTACCAAAACGCCTCATCGCCGGCCGAGTCATCGGGCATCTCGAGCCACAGGCCCGTCTTCGAGTCGACCTCTTTGGCGGCCTCCTCGCTCTTGCCAAGGACCCAGGAGAGCCACTCGCCGAACTGGTCCAGCAGGGGCGGATCGTCGTGATGGTACTCGAGGAAGCTGTCCTCGGCAGGTCCGAGCAGGGCCTTCAACCAGCGATGCTCCCATCGTCCGAGGTCGCGCATCGGCAGCTCGGAGAGGGCGATGCCGTCCCGCCACATGCGGCCATCGCCGTTCCCGTTGCGGCCTTCCAAGTCTTCGCTGTCTTCTTCTTCTTCTTCTTCTTCGTCGTCGCGCTCTTCTTCGTCGCGCTCTTCTTCGTCGTGGTCCTCCTCGTCTCCCTCTTCATCCTCGTCGCACTCCACCACAGGCGCGGGGATTGCGTCGACGACAAGGGGCGCAACGGCCTCGAGAGCCCGCAGCTCGAGTTGCGCTTGCAGCAGCGCAGCGCGCTCGAGATCGTAGGTTGACTCGGCGACCTCCAACTCTTTGAGCGGCACGAGCAAGGCGTCCATATCGAACCAGGCTTGCCGGGTCGTCGAGCGCACCAACGAGTCGACCGCTGCATCGAGGAAGACCTTCACGACCAGCTCGGGATGCCACACACGGGGGGCTCTGCGGCGTCTTCTTCCGCGGCCGCGGCGATCCCAGCGTCGGCGCGAGGCGGGTTGGAGCAGGGCGTGGGCGCTGCCGGGCATATCGGTCGCCAAGCGGCGCACGCGGCCAACGTCGTGGGAGGCCTCAACCGCGGCGAGCCAAACCGCCCTGAGACGACCTCGAGAGGCCCTTTGAATCGAGGGGATGAACGACTGACGGGCCACCAATTCGAGGGCAAGCTTCGCAGCTAGACTCCAGATGGTGAGGGACGCCGTCGGCCGGTAGCGCCGTCGGGTGTGGCCACGCGGCGCAGCCTCCTCAACTGGATCATCGAAGCTCACGGGGCCGAGCACGCGGACGATGTCCGCTGGTTTGAGGGCGACCCCGTGTTTGGCGACGACCCGAAAGCGTTTCTCCTTGGGGAGGACCAGCTTCACCGTGGTCGGCAGCAGCTCAATCGATTCGTCGATCGACAGGCCGAGCCGCCCGAGCGCAGTCGCCCAGGGGAAACGCTCTGGGCGCTCCGGTCCCCATAAAAACAAGAAGCCGTCCGCTGGTGACCCTTGTTTGGGCACGAACGTGGCGTGGATGGACGCGGGGGTCCTGTTCCCTGAGTGTGATCGCCGTCTTGCCATGTTATGCAGCGAATCCTGTTACTACGGAGCCGTTCTCGTCGTCCCTGAGCACGAGCAATAAGGCGCTGTGGCCAAGTGGAGCTGGCCTGCTCCAATCCAGAACCAGAGGCGGCATGAGTGGTGTCGTGGTGTTGCAGTTCAAAGTCACCGACGCTCGGACGAGCACCGACGGTCCGCGTGGGCTTTAGTCGCCTTGCCAGCCTCGAACGCTCGCTAACTCGTTCGATTCAGATGCAAAGCCGCTTGACCACCCGGGGTGAGCCACGCGACGGCTGGTCGGTGGCAATCCTTGTTTGGCGTTTGACGAAAAATCGTCCCTGCGTGCCTTTGGAGTTCTACGGAGTGCGTCGGTTCGGCCCCTCATCTCTCACCACGCGTCCATCACGCGAACCCACTCGACACACCGTAGAGCGTGCACCTTAATTCGTGTTCGTGCGTGGGTCAAGCGCCTTGAACTCTCGGACCTCATCCCGTCATCCGTGTCAAAGACTAGATGAACCCCTCGAAGCCTCATGGTACACTCTCGCCTCTGCCAACGCGGGCTTCACCGCGACCTTTCCTAATCTCGCTACCCAGCTCGCCACCAAAATCGATAAGTGATGTCCGACAGCATCGAAGAAGTCGCGCTCCACGAAACCACCCGAACCCGCTACCTCAACTATGCGTTGAGCGTCATCACCAGCCGCGCGTTGCCTGACGTCAGAGACGGTCTCAAGCCGGTTCAGAGGCGCATCCTCTACGGGATGCACCAACTCCACCTCAGCCCCGACGGCAAGCACAAAAAAAGCGCTCAGGTCGTCGGCGAGGTCATGGGTAAGTACCACCCCCACGGCGACACCGCGCTCTACGACGCGATGGTTCGCATGGCCCAACCCTTCTCGCTGCGCTACACGCTCGTCGACGGCAAGGGCAACTTCGGCTCCATGGACGGCGACAGCGCAGCCGCCATGCGCTACACCGAGGCGCGCCTCGCGCCCATCGCCCTCGAGCTCCTCAACGACCTCTCCGAACACATCGTCGACTACCGCCCCACCTACGACTCTTCGAACCAAGAGCCGACCGTGCTCCCCGCCGGGTTCCCCAACCTGCTGGCCAACGGCGCCACCGGCATCGCCGTCGGCATGGCGACCAACATCCCGCCACACAACCTGCGCGAGCTCATCGACGGTTGCGTCCTGCTCATCGACCAGCCCGACTGTACCCTCGAGCGCCTCGTCAAGGTCATCCCTGCGCCCGACTTCCCCACCGGCGGGGCGATCCTCAACACCGCCGAAGAGCTCCTCGAGATCTACACCACAGGCCGAGGAGCCATCGAGCTGCGAGGCGAGTACCACCTCGAGGACGAAGGTCGCGGCAACCGCATCATCATTACGTCGGTCCCCTACACCGTGAACAAGGCCCAGCTCGTGGAGCGCATCGCCGACCACATCCGAGCCGGCAAGCTCCCGCTGCTCGTCGACGTGCGAGATGAATCCACCAACGAGATTCGAGTCGTCCTCGAACTCAAGACCGGAGCCGATCCCGAGGCCGTCATGGCCTACGTCTTCAAACACACCCCACTCCTCAGCAAGTTCCACGTCAATCTCACCTGCCTCGTCCCCGTCCCCGGTTCCGACGTCTGCCGCCCCGAACGCCTCGACCTCCTGACCATGTTGCGGCACTTCCTCGACTTCCGCTTCCAGGTCGTCACTCGCCGCTTGCAGCTCGAGCTGGAGAAACTCCTCAACCGGATTCATATCCTCGAGGGGTTCGCCATCCTCTTCGATGCTCTCGACGAGGCCATCGCCATCATCCGGGAGTCGCAGGACCGCAAAGACGCCGCGCTCAAGCTCGGTGCCCGCTTCGGCATCGACGAGCTCCAACAAGACGCGATCCTCGAGACCAAGCTCTACAAACTCGCCCAGCTCGAGATCGAAAAGATCCGCGACGAGCTCGCCGCTCGCCTCGCCGAAGCCGCCCACATCCAAGCGCTCCTCGCCGACGACGGCGAACGCTGGAAGCTCATCCGCGACGATCTCAAGGCGCTCAAGCGCCGCTTCGGCGACGAGCGGCTCAGCCGCTTCGCCGTCGAAACCAAGACGCTCGCCTACTCTAAGGAAGACTACATCGTCGCCGAGGACGTCTTCGTCATCGTCACCCGCGACGGCTGGCTCAAGCGCCAGCGCAGCTACACTGGCCTCTCAACCATCCGCGTCCGCGAGGGCGACGAGGTCGGATGGTCCATGTACGGGTCCACCCGCCACTCCCTGATCCTCTTCAGCGACCGCGGCAAAGCCTACACCCTGCGCATCGACAGCGTGCCGGCCACCACTGGCTTCGGGGATCCCGTACAGGCGCACTTCGATTTCGAGGACGGCGAGCGGGTCGTTGGAATGATCCTGACCGACCCGCGTTGCCTGCCCGAGTGCGAGGCCCCGAATCGCAAGCAACCAGCCCTGCCCTTCGACGACGAGGTGAACGACGACGAGGTTGCGACCTCTGAAGAGCTCGAACCTCACCTCGTCGCTTTCTCACGCGCCGGGCAAACCCTCCGAATGAGCCTGAAACCCTACGAGCCCCCCTCGACCGTCGCGGGCCGTCTGCTCATGCGCCTCAAGCCCGACGAGGACGACGCCATGCTCGA
>PFUG01000597.1 GCA_002789955.1 Deltaproteobacteria bacterium CG_4_9_14_3_um_filter_63_12
TCGCTGAGATCGGTGGAAATGCGACCGAACTCTGAATTTCAAGATGGACTCTAACTAGCCTTGACCCTGCTGTGGCGAGGGGTTTCCCTCGACTTTCAGTGCCAAAGGGGCGGCATCGTGCCACAATCGGCAGTCGTTCTCAACCACGACCCTTGGTTTCCTGCCGATTCGCCGCCCGAACTTCGCGATCGCAGGGACCTCCACCCGCTCTCGACCCACTCGGCGAAGATCGGTGAATGCACACCTCGCCCGGTCTGTTAGACTCTTGATCGCATGGCTCTTGGCCAGCGACGAACCGTTGCGCAGCACCGGGAAACAAGGAACCAGATATGAACCGGCCAAATCCGTGCTCTCTGACGCTGTGGCGAGGCCACCTCGCTCAACTCTTCTCAGGGCTCATCATCTCCTTGCTTTTAGGCGGGGTCGCCGCGGCGGGTGAGCACCCCGACGCCCGACACAGCGGCGTCGACGCCAACCCCTACCACCTCGACATCTCGCGTTCGTCGATCCTCTCGATGGGCGACACCTCGGTGTTGGACCATTTCCAGCTGCGCACAGCGCTCGTCGCACAGTTCCTGGCCAACCCCATCGTGGTGAACCCTGACAACCCGGACACGCCCGAGAGGGACTTGGTCGGGCAACGAACGCAATTCGACGTCATGTTCGCCGCCGGCTTCTTCGATCTGTTCGAAGTCGGTCTGCTCCTGCCCATCATCGCCAACCAGGATGCCATGCTTCCCGGCGCCAAGCTGGGCGCGGTGGAGAGCTTCGGGACCGGGAACTTGCTCCTCCACAACCGCTTTCAGCTCCTCGATCGAGACACCTCGGTCATCGGTTTGGCCGTCGGGGCGCCCATCGGCTTCCCCACGACCAGCAGCCAGAGTTATCTGGGCGTCGAAGGGTTCAGCATCCAGCCGACGGTGACCCTCTCGAGGGTCTTCTATCCTGCGGTCGTGGTCCTCGACCTCGGCCTGCTCTTCCAGCCCGAGACCCCCTTGGCCAACGTGACCGACAGCCACAAGCTCACTTGGGCTCTCGGGGTGCAGACCCCCATCGAAGAGGGCATCGACTTTGGTGTCGAGTTCGTCGGTTCGGCCGCCTTGAGCGCTCCCTTCACCAACGCAGCGGAGACCCGCGGCGAGCTGGTGGCGGGCGTGCAGTATGCCTTCAACGAATACGTCAGCGTCGGCGCTGGTGGCGGCCTCGGCGTGCTCGCCGGGGTGGCTTCGCCCGACTACCGAGCCTTTGTCGGGGCCGAGTTCTCTTGGACCAAGCCCCCCCCCGATCCCTGTGACCTCGAGCCCAATGAATACTCGTTGGTGGCCCCTGCTGACTGCCCTTATCTCGACCACGACTTCGACTCCATCATCAACCGCGAGGACCAGTGCCCGCTGGAGCCCGAGGATGAGGACAAATTCGCGGATGGCGACGGCTGCCCCGACCCCGACAACGACGGCGACACCGTGCTCGACGCTGCCGACCAGTGCCCGCTCACCCACGAAGACCTAGATGGCTACATGGACGACGACGGTTGCCCTGACGAGGACAACGACGGCGACCTCATCGCGGATGTCGACGACCAATGTCCCGACAACCCCGAGAACCTCAACGAGGTCGATGACACCGACGGTTGCCCAGATGATGACCCGCCGGTCGCGGTGATGACCGCTGAGAAGATCGAGATCAACCAGCAAATCCACTTCCACTACCACAGCGCGGTGATCCTCCCCTCGAGCTACGATCTGCTCGACGAGATCGTCGTCATCCTGCAGAACAACCCAAAGGTGGAGCTCCTCATCGAGGGACACACCGACTCGACGGGCACCAAGGTGCTCAACCTCAAGCTCTCCGAAGAGCGGGCTCAAGCAGTCCGCACCTATCTCATCAACAACGGGCAGGGCAGCGACGACCTGGAGCGGCGCCTGTCATGGAAGGGCTTTGGCGAGAGCCAACCCATTGAGAGCAACGCGAACTCCGTGGGACGTTCAAAGAATCGGCGTGTGGAATTCATCATCTTGGTGGACACGGACGGCAAGCGCCTCAAGGACGCAGCGCCCAGCGACTGAGCTAGTGCCCATCTTGAAATTCAGAGTTCGTTCGCATTTCCCACCGATCTCAGAAAAAACACGCAGCCCTTCCCATAGGACATCTTTTGAGTGCCAGTTCGAAAATGCCCAGGGTGCAAGGAGCCGACGACCGAACGACGCAGGCCACGCACCGGTACGCCGAGGAGCGAGGGAGGAAGGCGACGCCGCAGATGGGGGTTTTCCGGACGGGCACGAGCTAGAAGCCGAATCGATACCACTTGCGCTTGATCTTGGGGGTCGAACCTTCGAGCGCCGCCAAGACCTCCCTGGCGTTCGCGAAGCGGTTCTTCACCTTGCGCTCCATCATGCGGTCGACGATGGGCATGAGCTTGCTCTCGGAGAGCCTCTCTGGGACGGGAGTGCGCCGCCCTTCCGCCTGGTTGATGGCCCGCTTGATGCCTTCTCCCTCGAAGGCTCGCTGCGCTGTGAGGAGCTCGTAGGCGATGGTGCCCAGCGAGTAGAGGTCGGCAGCTGGAGTCACCTCGCCCATTTTCAGGGTCTCGGGAGCCATATAGCCGGGCGTTCCCACCGCCTGCCCGACCAAAGTCAGGGGGGCGTTCGAGTCGCCTTCAATCTCCCGCAGCACCTTGGCGAAGCCGAAGTCCAACAGCTTCAGGGTCCCCTCCTCATAGGGGGGGTACTCGTTTGCGCGGCAGATGATGAGGTTCGCCGGCTTGATGTCGCGATGGATGATGTGTTGGTCGTGCGCGTAGACGAGGGCGTTCAGGGTCTGACCAAGGATCTCCCGGACGAACTCCTCGTCGAGGGGCTCCTTGAACATGATGTCGAGGAGCGTGTAGCCATCGAGGCGCTCGAGAACCATGTAGAGCGCGCCCGCCGCGGTCTTTCCGAAGCCTAGGGTGCGAACAATGTTCGGGTGGTCGAGATGCTCGATGACCGCCGCCTCGCGTTCGAAACGTTGGTAGGCGACGGGGTCGAACATGCGGGCGTTCGAGCGCAGGGTCTTGATCGCGACTGGAGCGCCATCGGCGAGACGAGTGCCCTCGTAGATGATGGCAAAGCCACCCGCCGTCATGGGCTTATCGACCCTGAACGTCCCTGTGGAGAGCAGCTCACCGGGTCGTAAGAACACGTCATTTGGTTCGAATTCGGCCATTGCGTCGCTCGGTTGGTGGCGTCTCAGCGGCAACATCTTGCCGGATGCACGAAGGATTCACAACGCGGGTCTCTTCGGAGATACTGCGCCCTCTTTTCAAGCCTAATCGTTTCAGCCTGAGCTCGGCTCAAGGGGGGCGCGGTGCGTACCGATGATATCAGAAAATACGTAGATCAATTGGAGCTCTCTCGAGAAGATCAGTGGCCGCTGATCGACGCCCTGCGCAACACGCAGGACCAGCACGGCATCCGCGGAGCGTTCGCTCAACCCCTGTTTTCGACCGTCGACGCCGCCGGCCACGAAGCGTTGGAGAAGTTTCACAGCTTCTCCAAAGAGTTCAAACGCCATGGCCTCTTCTCCTGGGTGCCCGTCGATGTCTTCGTGCTGCAGCTGGCTAGGGTCTCGACCCTGCTCCATCCGGGTCGGCCGCTCAAAGAGGCCATCCACACGACCATCTTCGGCTACGGCCAGAAGCTCAAGGACATCACCACGCTCCAGACCCTGATCTTGGCGGCGGAGAACGACGTCGGCATCTTCTTCAAGCAGTCCTACACCTCCAGCAGCTTCTTCCAGAACTTCGGCGTCAACGACCTCGAGGAGGTCGGCCGGCGCTCGCTCGTCGTCCACTGCAGCGACACCTATCCGAAGGCCTTCCTGTACTTCCAGCCTGCGTTCTACGACACGATCTTCGACCTCTTTGGGGTCAAAGGAACGCAGGAGTACTTCGACATCGGCGAGAAGTCGTTCTCCACTCGCCTCACTTGGCCATAGGACTCAAAGCTCTCGGCTCACGCAGGCGGCGCGGAATCAGAGGATCCGGCCGCCGATGGCGACGACCAAGTCCTGGTGCGGCGCAGGGATGACCTCGGCGTTGCAGAGCATGCCCGGCTCGGCCTCTTCGACGACGTGGCGTTTCGCCTCTTCGATCTCGTAGAGCGGCCCAGTGAGGATGAAGTACGCCTTGCCGCCAATCCCCTGCGCCAGCCGCAGGTCGAGGAGGTGCACTTGGGCACGCTTGAGCGCCATATCGGCGAGGGTGACGGCGGCCGCGACGGAGAACGTCTCGACGATGGCGACCGAGTCGATGTCGACGTTGCTCGTGGCCCCAACCATAGCTGGGAAGATGGCCTCGCTGATGTTCTGGATGAAGAGCGAGTCGACGACTGCGGTCTGGCCGTAGTGCAGCCCGATCTTCATGCTCTCCTCGACCTCGCCGACCCCGCCGGCGATGAGCACGAAGTACTTGCCGGGACAGATCGTGTTGGACTGCAGGACCTTGATATCGGCCCGCTTGGCCATCAGGTCGTGAATCAGGATGCCACGCGCGATGCTGTTGAGCTCAATCAGGCCAATGGCGGGGAACTTCATTGCCCACTCTCTACTGTGTAGGGGTCGCCTGGCTTCTCGCGGGTTGCGACCCGTAGGACGCCGCCGCGGTGAAGCTCAGCCGGCATTCTGTTCGGCGATGAGGATCAGGTTCGAGTCGACTCGGACGACGCGACCGGCGACCGAGGCGTGATGATTGGCGCCCAACTTCCCATCCGCGATGCGTGCGATGAGCTGACCTTTGGTGACCAGGTCGCCGACACCCACCAGCGTCACCGACGGCGTCCCGATCGCTTGATTGAGGACGATTCCGACCATGGGCGGCGGAGCGGACAGCCGACGCAGCGGCAGACTGTGCGAGTCGTACTGCTCCAAATCGTAGCGGCGAGTCAGCCGCCGTTTGTCGATCTTGCGGGTGGCGTTGAACTCGTGCGGCTCCGTTGGAGCGTTTTTCAGAGGGTTCTGCACACCCTTGGCCCGCATGGTCTTGAGGACCTCGGCGTAGGCCATCTTCGGCGAGAGGTTGAGCGGACAGGCGAACTCACAAAGCCCGCATTGGCTGCAGAGAAAGGCCGAGAACATGGCCTGGTCGTGAACCCGCTCGGGATAGGCCAGGCCGCGCATGATCATGTGGGGCTGGATGCGATGCCCTTGCAGGTGGCGCGAACAGACCTCGGTGCAATCGCGACACTGGCAGCAAGCGGCGGCCGAGCGGCGGAGCATCCACTCCATGGGGATCTGCTTCCAACGCACCAGCTCGTGGTGTTTTGACAGGAAGATCAGCCCGCTGGTGGTCTTCTTCACGTAACCGTCGAGGGAGACGATGTTGCCCATCATCGGGCCGCCATCGATGACCACGAGCTCCTCGTCGGGGAGCTTCGGGCCAGCCAGCTGCAAGAGGTGCCGAATGGGCGTCCCGACCGGGCAGATCGTCACTTGCGGCTGGTCGATCTCGCCGACCAGCGTCACCTCTTTGGTCGTCACCACCTGACCGCGCACGGCGCGGGACATGTTCATCAAGGTGGCGACGTTGCAAACGACGATGCCCACTTGCAGCGGGATCCCGCCCTCGGGCACCACACGACCGGTGATCTCGGTGACCAAGATCTGCTCATCACCCGACGGATAGAAATTCTTGAGCAGGGCGAGCTCGACCTCGCGCTCGCCGATGGCTTTGCGCAAGGCCGCGATGGCCTCGTGGTAGTGGGCCTTGAGGCCGATGATGGCGCGCTTGGCTCCGACCGCCTCTTGGACCTTGAGCAGACCGTCGACGACCTCGTCGGCGAAGTGCTCCATGACCCGCTGGTCGGTGTTGAGCAGGGGCTCACACTCAGCGCCGTTGGCGATGACCATCTCGACCGCACAATCGACCTTCACGTGGGCGGGAAAGCCCGCACCGCCCGCGCCGATGATCCCCGCCTCTCGCACTGTGTTGACTAACGACATCGAACCTTCTCCGATTCGGTCTAGACCACAGGTCCGCGGTAGCCGTTTGACAGGAAAATCCGCACAGCTGGCCGCCGATCGAGAACTCGTCCAAGCGATCGCGCCTGCGATTGGCGCCTGCGGGATGCAACTTCACTCAGCGCCAGACTTCTGTCAATTGGCGTTCGCGAGCTGGCTCGGAACGAGCCAGCAGACCGACCTGCGATCCGGCGAGAGCTAGTCGAGATGTTGCCGGCAGGCCCGCATGATGTCGCGCCGGCTCACTTGCCCCAAGAGCCGCTTGTCCTCGACCACCGGGAAGCGGCGGTAGTCGTGCTTCATGAAGAGTCCGGCCGCGTAATAGATGTCCATCTTCGGCGGGATGGTGAAGACGTTCACCGTCATGTAGTCCCGGACGAAGCCCGTGGGGAGGTCGTGGTCTTGTCCGGTGGCCACCAGCTTGAGGCAGTCTTTCTCGGAGAGAATCCCAACCAGCTCGTCGGTGATGGGATCCACGACAGGCGAGCCCGACACTCGTCGCCCGAGGAGGATGTCCAAGGCGCTCATGATGGGCAGTTCAGGACTGACGACATGCAGCTGTGAGCGAGGGATCATGTAATCCCTGACCACGGGCAGCTTCTTGATCAATCCAGAGATCGGTTTCTTGGTTTCTTCGGACATTGCTTGCTCCTTTTGGGCGATATCTGTCCTGGCGGCGCGCCTCAGGACCAGTCTGCGCCACACGTTTGGCGCCCGCAAATCATTTGGATTCCCCCTTGCACATGACCGATTTTCGCTTTGTTTTGGGAAGGTGCGGTGCGAAAATCCTCGCTCTCCCTAACTGGTTTGCGACGAACGATGTTCCGCTGGACGCCGATTGGGAAGGAGCTTCACAGTGAGCGATCCGACGATGGCCCGTCAATGGCCCGCGGCGCGAAAAGCGGTCCCGCTCTGCTACGCCGTGACGCATCACAGGGCTCAGTGCGCAGTGCAGGGCTGTCAGGTCGCCCAGGAGGCCGTCAATCCTCGAGCTGCTCGAGTAGGCGCGCGAGCGACGAGTAGTGCACGCGCTCCTCGCGAATGATCTGCTCGACCATGTAGCGGTCTTCCTCGACCACGTGCTCGCGCAGCTCGAAGTAGAAGAGGATGGTGTCCTTCTCGCGCTGCATCGCAAACTCGATAGCCGTGCGGCTGTCCCGGATCTTGGCGGCGATCTCGTCCATGCGCTCGGGCGTGAACACCACATTCTCCACGAAGGCCCGCAGGTACTCGAAGTACTCCGCCGGGAACTGCTCCATGGACTCGAAGGTCTCCGTGCGCTCGAGCACCTTGGAGAAGACCCGGTCGTGCTTGACCTCTTCGAGGGCCAGCCAGTGGAAGAGCTTGCGAACCTCTTCGTCCTCGGTCAGCTCCTTGGCTTTGCGATAGAAACGCTCGCCGTTCTTCTCGATAGAGACCGCGAATTGAAGCAGCTCGGCGGGATTGTACTGGGTCATGTTGGCACCAAGGTTCGAGGGCGCTCCGGGCGACTCGCGGAGCTGAGTGGGAAGCCAGGCAGATCTGGCTCATCCAGATACTGCGGTCAACCCGAGTTGGATCACTCTGGCCAGGCCCTGTTTCTTGCCGGGGAGCACGCGGCGTCGGGCTCTGGACCGTCCCTGCTGCTCGCCGCTGTGCCACGTCACACCCCAACATGCGTCGTTTTGACCGCGCACACACTTCGGGCTTGTAGCCGCATCTAAGCCGTGGCAGGGTGTGCCTCGCCGAGCCATCCAAAAGAGGGGGATGGCCGACCGGACAAGGACCCCAGCACTAACCCAGCGCGCGACCGGACCTGCCTGCCGCATCAAAGTTGGGCGGCGGCCGCCCACGTCGACATTCAGCCACCCCAAGACGTGTCGAAAATGAAGAGAATGCTAGTGACCGGCGCGCTCGGACAGATCGGTTCTGAGCTCGTCCCCGCGCTGCGCGCGCGCTTTGGTGCCGACGCCGTCGTCGCCTCCGACATCAGGATGCTCCAGAAGTCTGAGTTGTCCAACGAAGAAGGCCCGTCAGCCTTCGTCGATGTGACCGACATCCGTCACATCCAAGACACCGTCCGACGTTTCGACATCGGCACAATCTACCACCTCGCCGCAGTCCTCTCTGCGGTCGCCGAGGATAAGCCCCAGGTCGCCTGGGACATCAACATGGGCGGGCTCTACGCAGTGCTCGAGGTGGCTCGTGAGTATGGCTGTGCGCTCTTTGTGCCCAGCTCCATCGGCGCCTTCGGACCCACCACGCCCCCCGACTTCACGCCCCAGGACACCATCCAGCGTCCGACCTCCATGTACGGCGTCACTAAGGTCGCGGGCGAGCTGCTCGGCGACTACTACTACAAACGCTTTGGGGTCGACTGTCGCGGTCTGCGCTTCCCTGGCCTCATCTCGTACATCGCCCCACCGGGTGGCGGAACCACCGACTACGCCGTGGAGATCTACTACGCAGCGGTCCGCCACGAGAAGTACACCTGCTTCCTGCGCGGCGGTACCAAGCTCGACATGATGTACATGCCCGACGCGACCCGCGCGATCGCCGACCTGATGATCGCCGACTCGGCTCACTTCAAGCACCGCAACTCCTTCAACGTCACCGCCATGAGCGTCACGCCCGAGCTGATGGCGGCCTCGATCCGGGAGTACCTCCCCGACTTCGAGATGGAGTACGACGTGGACCCAGTCCGCCAGGCGATCGCCGACTCGTGGCCGAACTCGCTGGACGACACTGCAGCTCGTGAAGAGTGGGGCTGGAAGCCAGAGTACAACCTGGCGAGCATGACCCGGGACATGCTCGAGAAGCTGACCGCGAAGCTCAACGTCGACGATGCTTGAACTCTCTGCTGGCCGGCCAGCGCGGACCAGAGGTCCGCGCGGCTGGCCACCGAGCGAATTATTATAGTCAGTGACGACCCAAGTGGCCCCTCTGGGCCGGGAGGAGAATCGATGTCCGTGAACCGTCTCGAAGCCACATTGCAAGCCGAGCTCGCCGGGCAGCGCGCCCAAGGCACCCTGAAAGGAGCCGAGGCCGTCGTCGTCGGCGTCGTGCCGGCCAGCGGAGACAAAGGCCCCCGCTACCTCCTCGACGGATACGGCCAGAAGCCCTTTCTGCGCATGAACTCCAACGGCTACTTGGGAATGCCCTTGCGACCCGAGATCATCGCCGCCGAAGAGGAGACCGTGCGCGCCTTCGGCACGGGACCTGGTGCCGTCCGCTTCATCAGCGGCACCTACAAACAGCATGTGGCGCTCGAGGCAAAGCTGGCGCGGTTCCACGGCCGCGAGGCCGGCATGATCTTCAGCTCGGCTTACGCCACCATCTGCGGCACGTTGGTGCCGTTGATCACCAGCGAAACCCTGGTCATCAGCGACGCGCTGAACCACAACTGCATCATCAACGCGCTGCGCCTGGCTCGCCCGGCCGAGAAGGGGGTCTACAAGCACCTCGACTACGCTGGCCTCGAGCAGCAGCTCGAAGCCGCCATCGGCAAGTACAAGCGCGTCATCGTCGTGACCGACGGCGTCTTCAGCATGCGCGGCGACTTCACCGACCTCTCCAAGGTGGTCGCCATCTGCGAGCGCTTCGACGCCCACTTCGAAGAGAACGTCATCTCCGTGGTCGACGACTCGCACGGCGCGGGCGCCTACGGCGCGACTGGACGGGGCACCGAAGAGGTCACCCAGGGCCGCGCCGACATCCTGGTGGCGACGCTGGGCAAGGCGTTGGGCGTGAACGGCGGCTACGTCGTGGCGCGCGCCGGCATCATCGAGTATCTGCGCGAAAAATCGCCGTTCTACATCTACTCGAACCCCATCACTCAGGGAGAAGCCGCCGCCGCGCTGGCCGCCCTCGAGATGTTGGACAGCCCCAAGGGCGTCGCCCTGTTGAAGCACCTCAGCGCCATGACCGCGCGCTTCGAAAAAGGCCTCGTGGACCACGGCTACGAAACCATCCCAGGGCCACACCCCGTGGTGCCGCTCATGGTGCGCGACACCGAGAAGACCGCCAAGCTCACGGCCTACCTGAAGGAGCACGGCATCCTAGTGACCGGGCTGAACTTCCCCGTCGTGCCCAAGGGCGACGAGGAGCTGCGCTTCCAGGTCTCCGCGGACCACACCGTGGCTGACATCGACTACGCGATCGGGGTGCTGGCGGAGTTCCAGGGCTAAGGCGTCGTCAGGGAACAACCTGCCCATTTGAGCATCGCCAGAGGCGTGATGGCAGCGTCGGTCTGCTTCGACGATGCTTGGCATCGCCTGCATCGACCTCCTTGCCCTCCCACCTCTGACTTCGCCCAAATGCGCATTTTGTTCCCGGACGACGCCTTCTGACATTTGTCTCAATTTTGACATAAACGACATCGTCACGTCGACAAAGGCCTCCGGCACTTGCCAGTAAAACACTGTAAAATAAATAGTTTATGGATCTTTCTGACGAGCCGAGCCGCTGGCACAACGGTTGCAGAAGTGACTGGTGCGGCTCAGAGCCTTACGCTCCGTGCCCCCACAACCCATCTCTGTAGGGAGGAGATTATGAAGAGTTCACAAGTTTGGCTGCTCTCTATCTTGTTCGCCGCTGGCTTCTTAGCGGCCTGTGGCGGCCCCGACGACACCGAGAACAGCGGTGACAGCGAGTTCGCAGAGGCCATACCCAGCGACGAGATGTTGACCCTCTCGGTCGACGGCGGAGCCGGCGGAGGTCAGGCCGGCGACACCTACGCGACGGCCGAACAGGGCCTCGAGGGGCAGCCCTCCCGCGTCTATGAGCACCTCCAAGCCACCGCCGACCGCGTCAACACCGCTCGCCTGAAGACTCGCCAGCTCATCGAGGCCATTCTCAACGCCAACCAAGCTCGGACCGACAAGGTTGCCGGCACCGACTGCAAGATCTGGACGCACGAGACCGCTGAGCACGAGTGGCAACTCTCCTCGTGCGTCAGCGACCGGGCCGCCAAGCGCTACCTCTACGCGTTGCGAGGTCGTCCTTTGGGCTCGACGGCGGCCGCCGACTACAAACTCGTGGTGGGAGGCTGGGGCGCTGTCTTGCCCAGACACAACGAGCTGAAGCGTGGCCACGGTGTTGTTGGCTATGACTTCGACAACTCCTTTGCGCTGCTCGGCGAGGGCCCAACCGGCAAGATGGCCGTTGGCTATCGGGCGGCGGGACCGTTCCGGCAGATCGTGGTCGGCGTGCGCGACTTCCAGCCCGTCGGTGCAGCGCAAGCCTATTCGGCGCTCTACAACTACAAACACGCCATCGGAAAGGGCGGTCACATCCGTTTCATCATCGACGCCGATATGGTGAGCAAGGACGCCAGCGACGTGCTCGTCGAGACTTTGGATGGCGTGAACGAGGTCGGACGCTTCAACGCTGCCTGGTCGACGGCTGGCAAGGCCCGCACCTCAGGCATCGTCTGCGGTGGCTCCTTGGGCGATGGCGTCTGCATCACCCACCACGAGTGCTGGGACGCAGGGCGCACCGTGACCTTCTTCGATTTGGGTGGCGATGCCGCCAATCCACCTCAATGGGACGCCACCGGTTGCCCGGCGGACGCCGAGCTCCCCGTACCTGTCGACGGCCCACCCAGCGAGGAAGACGTGACCCCGCCGACC
>PFUG01000475.1 GCA_002789955.1 Deltaproteobacteria bacterium CG_4_9_14_3_um_filter_63_12
AGAGCCCTGCTTCCCTGAAAGGCCACGCTCATAAGCACGGACACATGTGAAGCGTTACACTAGCGTTTGAATTCTATTGCCTCGCTTGCCCACGACCGAGTTTCACTTCGTTGCGATGCGGTGCGGTGCGAAAATCGGTCGTCCACTGGGCAATTCTGCAATCAGGAATCAGGCGGTTCGGCGCTGCGCGAGGACGCTGTGCATCCGGGCGAGAAGGTCGGCGACGTCGTCCTCTGACAACGTCTCTTCGAGGTGCACCGTGGCCTGCAGTGCCGCGAACGTCCGGCAGACCGTGAAGTCGCCCAAATCTCGCGTCGGAGGACCCAAGAGCAGCGTCGGGAGCCCCTCAAAAGACTCGATGTCGCCAATCGAGCCTTGATTGAGGGTTGGCGTCGGAGCATGCTCGTAGTCCGCGCTCAGGCCGGTCCACGAGGTCACCGCCCAGGGATCTCGGCTGAGCTCGTCGAGGGTTTGGGGACCGTCCCCGCGGGCGACAGCGACGGCATCTTTATGCGGCGGGTCACCAAAGAGCCCGCTCGCACCGAGCTCGGAGCGGAGCATCCGCTCTGCGAGCAGGAGCTCGAGCTGACGAATCGTGTCGACCCCACTGACGAGCACTCTGAACCCCCGTCTCTGCTGGGTGTGGAGCACGAGCAAAGGCAAGCGGTCCGGCACGGCGAGGAGACGATGAAGGTACTTGGCCCCGCTGTGATGGGCGGCAAGCTGGGCGACTAGGGCCTCGAAGGGGGTACGCCGCACACGCCGCCGGACCTCCGCGTCGCGACTCAGCATGGCGATGGCCGCCTGGCACCAGAAGTCCAGCGCGAACCATGCACTGGCGGCGTCTGGCTCTCGCTCGGAGACCGTGGCCAAGAGCGCTTCGTTGTCGAGAGGGTTGGCGTCGGTCGGCGCCAATGGCTGCAGCGCCACGACCTGCGCGTGGAAGCTCACGGCTCGCCGCAAGATGCCCGGGAGGCGCGAGAGCACAGAGCCGACGGACAGGTTGGCGGCGCCTCCGTTCTCCACCATCGTCGCGCCGAGCACCGCGGCGATCCCGGCGACACTGAAGTCGGCGACCTCGAGAGCCGGTAAGAGCCGACGCGAGGCGTCATCCAGCGCGGCTCGCTCGAGCCCCACGGTCGCCTCCAAGACGATGGCGGCAGCGCGGCGAGCCTTATCGAAGGTCGCCTCAGACGCGGTAACGACCGCAACAAAGTGAGCGATGGCCGTGCGGTAGTCGTCGACCGCGACCCCCTGTTCGTCCAGCGCGCTGATGGCCAACGCCGAGCCTCTCGCCGCGGCCCGCTCGAACCACTGGAACGCGGTCTCGAGGCAGCGCTCGACGCCGTCGCCGCGGCTGAACGCCACGCCGATGCAGTAGAGAGCGTCAACGTGTCCTCGCAGTGCGGCGCCTTGGTAGTATTTGAGCGCCCTGAAGTGATCTTGCTCCAGACCGACTCCGCGGCTGGAGCACAGCCCGAGTTGGTAGAAGGCGTCTGCGTTGTCGCGCTTTGCCGCGCGTTCGAAGCACTTGATGGCTCGTGGAACGTCCTTTTTCATACCGGCGCCACGTAACGCGCAACTGCCGAGAGCGACCAACGCCGCCGGCTGACCGAGCTCGGCGGCGAGGGTGTACCAGTGCACGGCTCGAGTCAGGTCGGGTTCGACGCCAATGCCGTTCTCCAGACAGTTCCCCAGGAGCAAGTGGGCTTCGAGATCGCCGTCGAGCGCTGCCTCCTCGTAGAGGGACGCGGCGGCGACTGGGTTCAGGGCGACGCCGGTGCCATCCTCGTAGCACATGCCCAGCAGGCACTTGGCTCCCCGGTGCCCACGCTCTGCGGCGCGGCGGTACCAGAGCACGGCCTGGCGCGGATCTTCCTCGACGAGGTCCCCGTCGGCGTAGCAGGCACCAAGGTTGATTTGGGCGATGGCGCTTCCCGCTTCCGCGGCTCGACGGAGCCAGGCCATGCCTGTTTCGGCACTGGAGCGTTCGAGCTGGCGGTGGAGGTGGGCGATGGCGAGTCGGCACATGGCGGCTGGATGTCGCGCCTCGGCTGCCGACTCCAGCAGGGTTTGCGCGCGAGCGACGTCGCCGAGGTCGCGGAGCAACTCAGAGAGAGAGAGCAGCGCCGGGAGGAAACCTCGATGGGCCGCCTCCTCGTAGCGCTGGACGGCTTTCTCTCGATCGACCTCGAAGCCCACACCGTGCTCGTGACAGAGGCCAATCAGCCAGGAGGAGGCGGGGTCTTCGGCCTTCACGCCGTGCCACCAAATCGAGAGCTTGAAGGCGGCGAGACGACTGAGCGTTGGAGCAATCCCAAGCCCGCGATCCGCGTCGTCTAGGAGGGCCTCTACGTCCTGTTCGATGTCTTGGGTGAGCTGCGGTGACACTCTGAAGGCTCCGGCTTCTGCAATGTGTTTCGATGCGACATGCGAACGCACGTCGGTGGAGTGAATGAAGCGATGCCACTGGACTCAAGGCGCAGCAGAGAGCGTGAGCACGCCATCGATGCTGAGGGCCGAAGGGGCAAAGGTGTAGCGGCTGGGTGTCCAAAGCAGCTTGACCTGCCCAACATTGATGGAGCGCTGGTTCAACACCGCTTGTGAGACTTGGGCGATTGCTCCGAGCAACTCGGCCTGCCGCCAGAGGGCAACCTCGATGAGGTGGACAAACCTATCGGTGTCTACGAGTTCGAGTTTCGTCAAGTGGAATTCGAACTTGCCCTGGTCGTTCTGGACGACGTCTGCGTCGCCTTTTAGGTCGGCCACGAAGCAGGGGGATGCGAGTCGCCACAGCTTCAAGTCCAGCGCTGCTCGAGAATGCTCGAGCTGCAGGCGTGTCAGGGTGAAGGCGTAGTCGCCGTCGGTCTGGGCGTGCCCCTGGTCGTCGTAGCGAGAGGGGATGGTGCCCTCTCCAAGGAGCACTTGCACGACGGCTTGAGGGAGCGCGGCCGCAAACACCCAGCGCAGCTCACCGTCCTTCACCTTGCGTCGCGCGGTCGAGGCGAGGAGCGAGGTGGGAGCGGTGTCGAGGCTCAACGCCTCGACCTCGAGGCTCAACGCCTCGACCTCGAGGCTCAACGCCTCGACCTCGAGGCTCAACGCCTCGACCTCGAGGCTCAACGCCCGACCTCGAGGCTCAACGCCTCGACCTCGAGGTTAAACATCAAGCCGAAGGCGAGCTGCTCGAGCTCGGGGTCGACCTCGATGGCGCCTATAGCGCCCTGCAGAGGCGAGTCGCCGAGTTGAATCGCAGGAAGGGTGAGGAGATCCAGTTCACCGAGGGTGTCCGTGAGGAGTGTGTTCGCGACGGAGTCGAGGGCTCTAGAGAGGGAAGCCCGGAGGGGCTTGGGGAGCTCGGACAGGGCCGTGTCGAGGACGAGCTCCGCGGCGTCCGGGAGATCGATGGAGAGCACGCTCTCGCCGGTGTCTTCGACCTTCGCCACCAAGGGAGCGACAGAAGCGAGGGTCGCCGTGCTGCTTAGGCTCTTGGGCAGACCGAGACCCTGTCGCGCCCACGCCGGAAGGTTGGAGGTGATTTCGAGCTGGTAGACGAGCTCGAATCGGACGCAGGGTTTGCAGCGGCTGGACGGGCTCAAGGCCAGCCCCTTGATGCGCGCGACGACGGCGAGGTCGATGGGGCCGCCAGGGAGCGGATTCGGGACAGAGAGCGAGGTGGCGAAGGATGGAAGGCTCGAAAGGGTGGCGGGCTGGCTGAGGGTGTCGTTGAGCGTCGCGAAGGGCACGACGAGCGCCACGTGGGTGGCGTGCTGGCTGGGGGCTGGCGCTGTGGTGGTCAGGGCCGCCATCTTCGCGAGCTCCCTCTGCAGGCCATCTTCATGCGGGCAGCCGCAGGAAAACATCAGCGCAAGGGTGGCAATGAGCCCAAGCTGCGAGGGGAGTTTGCTGATGTTCATAGCCTTCGACCCAAGGGCAGAGGATTGTGAAGACACGCACCGAGGTGAACTGCTCGAAATAAATGGGAAAGCGTCATCGATAGCGCACGGAAAGTCGAGTTTGACAGGGGATCTAGCCCTTCCTATACTCACGCGCAACTCACCTCCGCTCTACACGGCCCTCTCCAGTCCGTGCTAGTGTGGGCGATTCCTGAAGACCTCGCGTCGCGAAGCCTCCCAAGCACCTCGACCAAATCCGCTCGGAGACAGACCCATGATCGATCCTCGCCCACGCTCGCGGTGTTCCTCCAATTCGACCCGCGTGGCACTCTTGCTACTGGGTTTGCTGTTCGTCGCCGGGCTCTCGTCGAGCTGTGACGAGACAGGGAATCAATTCTCCGAAGGGAACAACGCCAACATGGTCGTCTCACCTTTGGCGTTGGTGTTTACTTATGTGGCCAAGGATGAGGCCGTCACCCAGTACGTCACCGTGCGCAATGAGGGCACGGACACGTTGGTGCTGCCATTCTCCAATTACACTCTAGAGCCGGCCTCGGCGCCGTACGGCTTCGCTTACATGTCCGTCAACGGCACGGACTCCGAGCGCTTGGCACCAGGGGAGGAAGCCCGAATCGCGGTCACCTATCTTGCGCCAGACGAACTCTCGCACGAGGCCCGCTTGATCCTGCACGCCTCCAATGGTCAGGAGGCGTCCGTCTTCCTGAACTCGTTGCAGCCCGTGCCGCAGATCCAAGTGGATCCTAACCCAGTGCTGTTCACGAGTGTCGCGCTCAACACGACGACGCAAGAGACCGTGATCGTATCCAACGTCGGCTCTGCGGTCCTGCGCATCGACTCGGTGCAGTACATGCCCGAAAACACCGTCGACTTCACGATCGTCAGTGGCATCCCCGATGCGGCCGTCGAGCTGCAGCCCAGTCAGACCTTCGAGATCGTCGTCGAGTACAGCCCGACGGGAGATATGGAGGTCGCTGACGTTGCCCACCTCCTCTTCGACTCGAACAGCGGCGGCGCAGACAACCGACTCGACGTCGAGATTCGGGGCGGCGTCGCGGGACCGAGGATCGAGATCGAGCCGGCGGTGGTTGACTTTGGTGCGCTCGAGAAGAACGCCGTCGAGACCCGCACGATCATCGTGCACAACATTGGCGAAGGCGTCCTCGAGGTCAGTCAGATCTACCTTGCTTTCGACTCCTCGACGGACTTCACCTACGTCGACCTGGCCAGCGTCACGCTCAACGAAGGAGAGCAGCAGATGCTGACCATCAGCTACAGCCCCAGCAACGGCGGGACGGACTCTGGTTTCCTGATTTTTGAGAGCAACGACCCGATCAATCCAGGCGTCAAGGTCAACCTGGTCGGCGCTTGGGCTGGCCCAGATCTCGAGGTCCGCCCTGAAGTGCTCGACTTCGGGCAGGTGGCTGTGGGCGCCACAAAGACGCTCACCTTCGACGTCTACAACAACGGCCTTCTCGATTTGACTGTGAACGAGATGGCCGACCTGAACTTCCCAAGCGACAACTCGTTGACCTACACGGTCGAGGGCAACCTCAACGCACCCTTCACCGTTGGCCCCAACCAAAAGAAGCGGGTCAGTGTCCTCTTCAAACCGACCATGGAGATTCCGCGTTCGACCGCCCAGATCGAGGTTCGCTCCAACGATCCGGAGGTTCCCACCGAGTCCATCGACGTGATCTTCACTGGAGTGACAGGCGGGACCTGCCAGTTCGAGCTCGTCCCCAACAGCGTGAACTTCGGTCTGGTGCCTGGCGGCTACAACAAGCAGATGCCGATCATGGTGCGTAACAACGGCGCAGCGCCCTGCTACGTTCAGTCCGTGACGTTCGCTGCCGACTTCCTGAACATGTTCTATGGCAACCCGTTCAGCCACGCAGTGCCCCCCTTCCAGCCCTTCATGCTCGACCCGGGCGCCACCGCCCTCGTGGAGATCGACTACAGCCCCTTCTCTGGCGAGACCGATACGTTCTCGGCCCAAGCCGTCTTCTCCATCACCGACGGGCTGAGCGGAGTCACAGGGTTGAGCTGCAACAGCGCCACGGGGAGCATGTTTCCAAGCCCCGGCCAGTGCTCGGTGTCGTTCGGAGCAACGCCGGCCTGTTGGGCTTGTCTCACCGGCAAGACTGGCGATCCTGCCCTGGCCGCTGTACCTGGCGTCGCGGACTTCGGTCTGGTCACCTTGGGCTGCCACAGTGCCCCAATCCGGTTGCGCGTCTACAACAAAGGGACGGCCCCGACGAACATCACCAGCCTCTCGCTCTCTCCCTCCTGCAACGGAAACTTCTCGCTCACCGGTGTGCCGGTCATGCCGTTGGCCTTGCCCGCCGGCACCTACCAAGAGGTGGAGCTCCTCTACACCCCGACGACCACCGTCGAGGACACTTGCAGCCTGATCATCGTGGGTGAGACCGAGACGCTGACGGTTCCCATCCGCGGCGAGGGCACCACCGACGAGTTCGTGACCGACACCTTCGACCAAGTCAGCGGCCGCAAGGTCGACGTCCTCTTCGTCGTGGACAACTCAGGCTCGATGAGCGACGACCAACAGAACCTGGCGACGAACTTCTCCTCCTTCATCGCTGCGGCCGTCACTTGGGGGGTCGACTTCCAGCTCGGCATCACCACCATGGACGACGCCGACGAGGGCAAGCTGCAGAACAAGAGCGGCTACCCTCGCATCATCGCCAGCACGAGCATGACCGCAGCAGAGGTCATGACGGCCTTCCAAAACAACGTAAAGGTCGGCGACACGGGCTCTGGCTCCGAGCGCGGCCTGAAGGCAGCCGAGCTGGCGCTCAGCGACCCGAAGATCACGCAGAATGTCCCCGGGAATTGCCCCGGCAGCCCCAACAGCAACGGCTGCGCTGCCCCCTATGCCTGCGACACCATCGATCAGAGCTGCGGTGGCTACAACGCCCGTTTCCTGCGAGACGACGCGTCCCTCGAGGTGATCTTCCTTTCGGACGAGGTCGACCAGTCCCCCGCAGTCCTCGACTTCTACGTAGACTTCTTCAAGAATATCAAGGGTTACCAGAACGATGCCCTGATGCATGCCCACTCCATTGTCGGTGATGATTCGTGCAACACCTCGTCGTTCCACCGCTACGTTGAGGTCGCCACGCGGCTCGGCGGGCGAGTGGAGCCCATCTGCGGCAACTTCGCCAACGCCCTCGCCAACATCGGCAACACGGCGTTCGGCCTGAGGGTTCAGTTCTTCCTCAGCCGGGTTCCAGAGCCTCCAACGATCGTCGTCAAAGTGAACGGCACCACGCAGGGGTCCTCGGCGTACACGTTCGATGCGGCGTCCAATGCGATCATCTTCAACGCCGGCTCGGTGCCAGCAGAGTTCTCGAGCATCGTCGTGACCTACAAGGCGGCCTGCTTCTGATTCCAGAGGCGCACGAGTCTTTGGAGAGGCGCAACCTGTGGTTGCGCCTCTCCACGTTTCGCTGTTCGTACCGAGCTCTGGACCGCTGTCTGCGCTCAACTGTACGGACTTCACCGTGACTAGACGGTCGACTGACGAGAGAAAACCCGCAACGCTATCGACTCTCGTCGACAGGTGCCGTACTTTGCGGACCCTCAGCCGGGCCGACGTGCCACGAAGCAGTCAGCGGCCAGCAATAGAGTCGGTCAAAGCCTGACCGCAGAACCGTCCCCCCGACCCAAAGAGACCATGACCGAAGACATTGCCCCTCAGGGCGACAAAGAGAAGCAGATCATCGCGGTGGAAGAAGACCTGCCCAGCAATCTCTTCATCTTTCCGCTGGAGCAGACGGTCGTCTTTCCCGATCTGATGCTGCCCATCGTGGTTCCCCCTGGCCCCCTGCTGGAGATTGTTCAGCGCTCTCAAGCGCACAACGACTTCATTGGCTTCTTGGTCAAGGTCAACAAAGAGGCCAAGAACCCCAAGCCTCGAGATCTCGCGGTCGTCGGCTGCGTCGCCCGCATCATCCGCATGGCCCGCATCCCCGAAGGGGGATTCACCATGTTGGTGCAGAGCCTGCGCCGCATGCGGGTGAAGAAGTTCCTGCGTTCTGAGAACCTCATCGCCCAGGTCGAGTACATCTCCGATGTCTTCGAGGACAGCGACGAGCTGCAAGCCCTCTGGCGCAACATCCAGCGCACGCTGGGCGAGCTCGTCGAGGTCAACACCCAGCTTCCCAAGGATCTGATCGGCGGCATCATGTCCATCGACAGCCCCGGGAAGCTCGCCGACATGGTCGCCGCGCACTTCCCCATCCCAATCGACGAACGGCAGAAGCTGCTCGAGATCATCAACGTCCGAGACCGTCTCGAAGCGGTGTACACCCACCTCGTCAAAGAGATGGACCTGATCGAGCTCGGACAGAAGATCCACGTGCAGATCCGCGAAAAGATCGAGGAGAGCCAGCGCGAGTTCTTCCTGCGCGAGCAGCTTCGGGCCATTCGCCACGAGCTCGGCGAGGAGAAGGACGAGAAGGGACTCAACGTCGAGGTCTACGAGGAGAAGATCCGCGAAGCCCACATGAGCGAAGACGCTCAGGCTCGCGCCAACGAGCAGCTCGATCGCCTGCGCCTCCTGATGCCCGACGCGGCTGAATACAACATGATCCGGACCTACCTCGACTGGTTGGTCGATCTCCCCTGGTCGAAGCTGAGCAAAGACAACCTCGATCTCGTGCGGGCCGAGAAGATCCTCGACCGAGATCACTACGGCCTGGCCGACATCAAGGAGCGCATCATCGAGTTCCTGGCGGTGAAGAAGCTCAAGCCCAACCACCAAGGGCAGATCATCTGCTTCGTCGGTCCGCCTGGCGTCGGCAAGACCAGCCTCGGACGCTCGATCAACAAGGCTCTTGGCCGCAACTTCTTTGGCTTCTCGTTGGGCGGCATGCGAGACGAGGCTGAGATCAAGGGGCACCGACGCACCTACATCGGCGCCATGCCCGGCAAGATCATCCAAGGCCTCAAGCGAGTGGGCACCCGCAACCCCGTCTTCATCCTCGACGAGATCGACAAGCTCGGCTCCGATTGGCGCGGAGACCCCTCGAGCGCCATGCTCGAGGTGCTCGATCCCGAGCAGAACTCTGAGTTCCTCGACCACTACCTCGACGTCCACTTCGACCTCTCCGACGTCATGTTCATCGCCACAGCGAACACGACCTCGACCATTCCACAGGCGCTCCTGGACCGCATGGAGGTCATCGAGCTGGCGGGCTACATCGAAGAAGAGAAGGTGGAGATCGCCAAGCGCCACCTGGTCCCCAAGGAGCGCGAAGCGCATGGGCTGACGCTCAAACAGCTGCAGTTCACGGAAGGCGCGCTCAGGCACATCATTCGCTTCTACACTCGCGAAGCCGGGGTGCGAAACCTTGACCGGCTCCTGGCCCGCATCTGCCGCAAGGTGGCGGCGCTGGTGGCCAAGGAGAAGGCGGAGAAGGTCAACGTCGCCATCTCGAAGCTCGAAGATTTTCTCGGGCCACCGCGTTACACCGACGAGGTCATCAGCCGAGGCCAAGCCCCCGGCATCGCCGTGGGCCTGGCCTGGACCCAGTTCGGCGGAGAGGTCCTCTTTGTCGAGTCCTCCAAGATGGAGGGGCGCGGCCAGCTCAAGCTCACCGGAAAGCTCGGCGACGTCATGGCCGAGTCGGCCCAGATCGCCTTCAGCTACGTGCGCGCCAACGCGGAGAAGTACAAGATCGACCCGGAGATCTTCAAGAAATGCGACTTCCACGTCCATTTCCCGGCGGGTGCGGTGCCGAAAGATGGCCCCTCGGCGGGCATCGCCATCGTCACCTCGCTCGTCTCACTGCTCACCAAGACGGCCATCCCCCCGCGCCTGGCCATGACCGGCGAGGTGAGCTTGGTGGGCAACGTGCTGCCTGTCGGTGGGATCAAGGAGAAGGTCACCGCCGCACGGCGTGCCGGAGCGCGGGACATCGTGCTGCCCAAGAGCAACAGCAAGGACTTGATGGAGGTGCCTGAGCACGTCAGGGAGTCGCTGACGTTCCATTTCGCCGAGGATTACGCCGATGTCTTCCGCGTCGTCTTTGGCAAGCGTCCCGAAAAGCCCTGAGCCACCGCAAGCCAAGCGACGAGAGGCGCCTCGCAGGGCGCCTCTCGTCGCATTGAACTCTCTTTTGGGAGCGTCCCGAACGGGGTCAGTTGTAGGTTACGGCCACGTAAACCAGGGTCTCACCGCCGGCTCCGTTGTGCAGGAACGCGACGTCCCCGCTGAAGAGCTGCTGAACCGCGGCGTCGTTGGCGTCTCGGGTGAACGTGACGTCGACGCTCGTCGATTCGGTGGGGTTGAGCGTGACGGGGGTGGCCGCAAAGTCGACGCTTAACGTGAAGAGCGTGTCGTTGGGCGCGATGTTCGTGCGAACGTCGTCGATGGTGACTGCGACGGTGCCCTCGTTGGTGAGGGTGAGGGTCTTGCTCTCGGGCGTGCCCAGGGCGGGGTTGAGCCAATCGAGGCTGTTGAGGTCGGAGACGAGCATGCCGAAGCCAGAGCCTCCGGTCAGAGGAACCTCGACGATCGGAGTGTTGCTGTCGTTTGAGGTGACACGCAAGGTGGCGGTCACGGGATTGGTGCTGGTCGGCGTGTAGGCGACCTGGACGGCGTGCGAGTTCTCACGCGGAATGAGGAGCTGATTAGTGCAGGTGGAGGGTGGCGTGGCGACGTCGCAAGCTGGGCCGGCCAGCGGTGAGCCTGAGGCGTCGAAGACGGCGAAGACGCCGATGTTCGAGGGCTCCAGTGCGAAGTCGACGAGCAGCGGTGCGGCCGTGGCCCCGCCGATGTTGCTGACCGAGAGCTCTTTGGTGAGGCTGTCCGGCGGATTCACGTTGGAGAACGTGAGACTCGCAGGGTTGACCTCGATGCGCGCGGCGTTGGCGTTGCCGACCATCACGCTGATGGTGGAGCTGGGGGCGACGGCGGCGTCGCTCTTGACGACCAGGCTGCCAGAGTAGGTCGCACCATTGGACTGGGGTTCGAAGGTGAGGACGAACTCTTCCATGGCGTTGGGGGTCAACGTAAACGGAGCGGACACGTCGGCGGTGAGCGTGAAGTCGGCCACCGGAGTGAGGGTGTTCTCGATGTCCTTGATGCGCAGGACGTTGGAACCCACGTTCTGGACAGTGAAGCGGCGCTCTTGGGGCGTGTCGCCGACGACCGCGGAGTTGAAGTTCATGTTGAGCTGCGAAGAGCACTCACCGGTCTCGAGACAGACCTGCAGCGCTCCGCCGAGACTAGGCACACGCAGATTCAGGGTGATCTTCGGTGCGTCGAGGTCCGAGGTGCGGATTTCGACGGTGCCACACCAATCGGCCGGCTGCCCGACAGGGACCTCGCCGCAGCCCAGGTCGGCGTCGTCGAGCTTGTAGTTGAGGTCGAATTGTTCCAGCCGATTCGGGGCGAGCACAAGCGGGGGGAACGAGCAGGTGCCAGCGTCGCAGGTCGGCTGTTCGGAGCCGTGGTGGATCGTGATCCACGGACTTTGAGTGACGAGCTTAATCTCATTGATGGTGATGTCCCCTTCCTCGGCGACGTTTTGGATCTGGAAGATCTTGACGTCGGGCGGGTCACCGACGGCGCGCGCGTCGAAGGCCAGATCTAGGAAGGTGTTGACGACGGTATCGCCAACTCGGACCTGAACCTGTCCGCGTTTGGTCTCTTTGAAGTCGTCGCCGCAGGCAGCCAAGCTCGCCGAGACAAGGAGCGAGAGGACGAGGAGTGAGGGGAGGACGTGTGCGCGCATGTGCAACCTCAGGAGCAGGGCAACTGGAGCCGTTGAAGGGATCTTTTGCTGGCCGCCGACCGCTAGACATCTCAAGTCCACGTGGCCGGCCGCAGAGCGAGAATACTTGTCCCTGTAAACTGTCGACGATTACTTTGCTGGCCCTCAAGTCCAGGAGGCCGGCCGCAGAGCGAGAATACTGTCGCTGTTGACTGCCGACGTCAGCTTTCCATGATTTCGGTTTCTTTCTCGACGACGATCTCGCCGACCTTTTTGACGTATTCGTTGACCAGCTCCTGCACCTTGTCGAGTCCAGTGTGGAGGGCGTCTTCGCTGAGCTCTCCGTCCTTCTCCATGGCTTTGGCCATATCGTTGGCGTCACGGCGATGGGCGCGCAGTGCGACCTTTGCCTTCTCGCCCATGTCGCGCACCTGTTTGGTCAGATCGCGACGACGTTCGCCGGTGAGGGGCGGAATGGGGATGCGGATCAGGATCCCATCGTTGCTGGGATTGAGACCGAGATCCGAAGCGATGATGCCCTTTTCGATGGGGGAGATCATGGCCTTTTCCCAAGGCTGGATGGTGATCATCCGCGGGTCGGGAACCTTGATGGCTCCGACCTGGTTGAGAGCGGTGGGGGTCCCGTAATAGTCGACCTTCAAGCCCTCGAGCATCGCTGGATTGGCGCGGCCCGTGCGGACCTTGCTCAAATCCCTACGCAGCGACTTCAAAGTCGACTCCCCGTTTTCTCGCAAGTCCTCAATCAATTCAGTCAACATCGGCGACCCCTCCTCTTCCCTGGTGCCCGCCTAAACCTATCGCCCATCGGTGTGCGATGGCAGCGAAAATGTTCTCTGGACGGTCGTACATCACAAAACAACTGGTTCCTGCGTGGTTGGATGAGCCGCCCCCCTTCCCGAGGGGTGAGCGTCGCCAACCTGCGCTGCTCCTTCGACGTCGCAAGGCTCCCCTTGCGCCCACTCGAAGTTGCCGCACCTTAGCCATCCTGGCGGTCGAGCGCAAGAGTGGCTCCGTTTCCTCGTCCGTACCGAACTGTGCTCGATGCTCGCAACCGATGCACGGAGGGCTGTCCGACGGGTCGGGCTCACCGCCCCCACGTAGTCAGCATGAGGATCATCAACACTGCAAACGCGACGACCGCCAGAAACAGCACGACCAGAGCGGCGACGCCTATGCCCAGAGCGGGCTTCTCCGCGACACCAAGGGCCTTCTTCGCCTCCATCAGGCTCGCGACGTCGACGGGCTTCATGAAGAAGGTGGAGTGAGGCTGGCCAGGCTCGGAAACTGTCCCCGGAAGCCCTTCCTCCAACGCTTCGACCGGCGCTCCGCCCTCCGGCGTCAGAAGGATGTTGAACTTGCCGATGCCGAAGGTGTCTCCATACATAACGGGCGCCTGCAGAACATGGCAGCCATCGACGAAGATGCCATTCGTGCTGCCCCGATCGTAGACGTAGAAGTTTGGGTCTTCGAAGCGCAAGGAAGCGTGGAAGTCCGAGACGCTCATGTTGTTGATCACCACGTCGTTGCCGGCTGCTCGCCCGAGGGTCGTGTCGACTTTGGTGATGGGGTAGGTCTGGACCACGCGGTCTTTGATTTGGATAATCAGGCTGGCCATGAGATGTCCAACGTCCGGTCGCGAGGCTATTTCAGGAGTTGCGTCGGGCTCCAGGTCGGCAAGCCCAGCAGGTTGAGATCGTTCGTCTTTGCGGAAGTCCTCGCGCCCCGAGTCAGCGGTTGGTGGGCTCGGTTTCACGTGGGAGGTGGGCTCCCTCTTTGTCGCGCAGCTCGGCAGGGGCGATCGGAAGCTCGGCGATCTGGCGCTCGATTTCGGCCCGGTCGCCGACCAAGATCAACGTCGCGTTGCTCAGGTCCGACGCTCGCCGCGCCTGGTCGTTGAGACCAGGGAGCTGCACGACCTGCAATGCGGCCAAGAGCTTCTCGAGGTGGTCTTCACCCAGGCCGTAGAGGGCAACGTCCGAGAACGCGCTCACCACACCGCTCTGGGTCTCGAAAAGCTGAACCATGTCAGCGTTCTGAGTCGCTCTGGAGCGCTCCAGTTCGTCGGCGGTGATGTCTCCCGCTTCCAGGCGGCGATACTCCTTGAGAAACTCGGCCAAGGCAGCGCCCGTCACCTCGGTCCGAACCGAGGAGGAGCCCACAAAGTAGCCCGTGGAACGCAGCATCACGAAAGAGGAGCGCGCCCCGTAGGTGTATCCCTTGTCCTCGCGAAGGTTCTGGTTGATTCGGCTCGTAAAGCTGCCCCCAAAGAGCGTGTTCAGCAGCTCGAGGGTAGCCGCGTCGGGCGTCCGGATTCCGGGGCCGGGCATGAGGAAGCGGATGACGGTCTGCGGCGCGCCAGGCACGTCGACGATGACCGTGCGCCCAAGGGAGGTCGGCGCCACCGGGTTGGCGATCTCCGGGACCGGGCCCTTGCCTTGCCAGGTGCCGAGCTTCTCGTTCAACAGCCCTTCGAGGCCCTTGCGATCGACGTCTCCGACGACCACCAAGGTCGCCCCTTCCGGTCGCCAGTAGGTCGAGTAGAACGTCTTGACGTCCTCCAGGCTCAGGTTCTCCAACGACTCGAGAGTCCCATCGACCGGGTGCGCGTAGGGGTGCCCCTCACCAAAGAAGGCGCGGGTCCCCGTAATCGACGCCACCGCCTTGGGTTCGTCTTGTCGTTGCTGGAGGCTGTTGGACGTCAACTGGTGGATGCGCTCGAACTCCTTTGGGTCGAAACGCGGGGTCATCAGCAACTCGCTGGCCAGGGCGAGCGTCGCCTCGAGGTTGCGGGGCAAGGTCTGCAGGAAGACCTGGCTCGAGTCTTGGCCCGAGGAGGCAGACAACGTCGCCCCCAGCACCTCGACCTCGTCGGCGAACTCGAGAGAGGTCAGCCGTTCGGTGCCTTCGCTGAGCATGCTCGCCGTCAGCGAGGCGAGGCCTGCCTTCCCGTCGGGATCGACGACCGCACCGGCCGGCAAGGTCAGCGAGGCGGTGACCAGCGGCAGCGTCGTGCGCGAGAAGAGCCAGACCTGCAGGCCGTTCGCGAGCTCGAAACGCTCTGGCTTCGGCGGAGTGAAGAGAGGGGCGACCCCGTTGTCGGGTCGCACGTCGAGCTTGCCCGGCAACTTCGTGTCGCTGACTTGCGGTCCAGAGCAGGCGGCCAAGAGGCTGAGAGCCACGGCGAGGGCGACTCTGCGAAGAAAGGCTGACTTCATTGGATGGTGTTCTCGCACGTCGGCCGACCCCATGGGAGCGGCTTGGCAGAGGTCGGTCGAGAGAGGAGTTCGGCGGCGGAGCGTGCAGCTCATTCCTGCCCCCCCGTGGCCTCGAGCGCAGCAGGCTCAGGTCTCGTCTCGAGCGTGAAGCGGTTCCCTTCGAGGAGCGTCTCGGAGACGACCTTCTGGACGTCTTCGGGCGTGATCGCCTGATAGCGCGCCAGATCTTGTTGCAAGTAGTCCGGCGAGCCCGTGAGGAACAGATATTGGTTGAGCAGGTCGGCGCGGGCGTTGACCGCCTCGATGCGACGCACGAAGTTGGTCTCGATGTTGTTCTTGGCTCGGTCGAGCTCCCGTTGCGTCGGCACCTCGGTACGCAGCGTCTGCAGCTCGGCGTCGATGGCGGCCTCGAGCTCCTCGAGAGTGTGCCCGGGCTGCGCCGTGGCCTCGATGATGAACAGAGAGCTCAACGACATGGAGGCCTGGTAAGCGGAGACGTCGTTGGCGATCTCCTTGTCATAGACCAAGCTCTTGTAGAGGCGGCTGTTCTTGCTGCCGGCGAGCACGCTGGAGGCCACGTCGAGCTCGGCGTCTCCTGGTTTCATGAAGGGCGCGCTGTGCCAGACCATGGTCACCTGCGGCAGCTGGACGTCGTCCGTGATGGCCACCGTCTTGGCGGCGAAGGTCGGCATAGGCACTTCACCCAAGCTCGCCGGCGGCGGATTGGATTCGATGGAGCCAAAGTAGTCCTCGATGAGCGGCTTCACCTTCTCTGGGTCGAAGTCTCCCGCCAACACCAGTGAGGCGTTCGCGGGGATGTACCAAGTGCGAAAGAACGACACGACGTCGTCGACGGTCGCCGATTCGAGGTCCTCGTGGGAGCCGATGACGGGGTCGTGGTAGGGATGCCCTTCGGGGTACATCTCGTTGGGGATGATCAGCCAGGTCTGCCCGTAGGGCTGGTTCTCGTAGCTCTGTCGGCGCTCGTTGCGGACGACGTCGCGCTGCAGGTCGAGCTTGGCCTGGGTCATGGTGTCGTCGAGCGAGTCGAGGCGATCGGCGTCCAGCCACAGCAGCGTGTCGACCATGTTCGCCGGCCCAACCGAGTAGTAATTTGTGCGGTCCTCGGAGGTCGACGCGTTGTTCCAGGCCCCGCCTCCCTCCATGACCACGTCGAAGTTCGGCACGCGCTCGGTCCCCATGAACATCAGGTGCTCGAAGAGGTGGGCGAAGCCAGAGCGACCTGGCTGCTCGTCCCTAGAGCCCACTTTGTACCAGAGGTTGAGGGCGACGATGGGCAGCGTGTGGTCCTCGTGCAGGACGACCTTCATGCCGTTGGCCAACGTGACCTCTTCGAAGGCCAGCCGCGGGTTGTCCGTCGCGCTTGCGCGACCCGACAGCAAGCCCGTGACGGCTATGAGAATGAGGGTTTGTCTGAGTCTGTTCATGGGAACCACAAGAGCCTGAGGTTGTCGAAAGGTCGGAAACTCGTGTCGCATACAGCAAAGAAGCCCCGGCCTCGTCAAGCGTTTGGGATTCTATTGCCTCGCCTTTCCACGACCGATTTCGCGCCATTGCGCGCTATTGGTTTGGGGCGCGACGGACAGCGAAAGCGCTCGGCGATGGCAGCGCACAGGAGGTGCCCTGCTCGAGGCGCTCGAGGGCGGCTGAGAAGTCGGAATAGAGCGCGTCGGTCGCCGCGGTGTGGCAGTCGATGCAGAGTCCGACCTTCAAGACCCGAGCTTGCTCCTCGCTGTTCAGGGAGCGGCAATCCTCGCGGGTGCACGAACCGGGCTTCTGCGCCCCGAGCTGCGTCCAAACCCCCGCGACGACGCCTTTGTGCGCGTCCGCGTCCAACCTAAAGTCGGGTCCCGAGAGCCCCAAGACCAAGCGCCCTGGTCCTAGTCCCAAGGCGTTGGCGCTGCGGTGGCAAGACACGCAGGTGCGGGAGCGACGGGTCGTGGCGTGGGGATCGAGGGGGGCGAAGAGCTGCGTGTCGACGTGTGCTCCATCGCTGCTGTCCAAGCTCATCAGCATGCCGGGGACGGCGGGAACGACCTTCTCTCGAAAGACGGCGAGGGTCGGCTCGGCCCAGCCTTGGCCTTGGTTTTCTTCGGTCCAAGCGCCCAAGGTCGGGCGCCCCAGCGCGAAGCTCCACTGCACCTTCTCGGGAGCGAAGCCGGTGTGGCAGGTCGGGCAGGTCGGGGCCGCGGTCGAGTGGCAGGCGGTGCAGCTCAGGCGCAGGTGGCCGGGCATGGTGTGGTCCGCGTCCGCAGGCGTCTGGCCGATGGCCTGGATGCGGTCGTCGACCTTGCCGCGTAGGAACCACCCCTCATCGACCTGGAAGACGTTCCAGAGCGGGGTGCCGCGGAGTCCTGTGCGGACGGGCTCGGCGAGCCGCAAAGGCAGCCCACGAGCGGAGAGGATGCGGCGAGACACGGCGTCTTCGGCGACGCCCCAGGGGCTCTCGAGGCGTCCGTCGACCGGGCCGTGGCAGGACTCGCAGGCGACCTCGACCTGGTCCTCTTTGTGGTTGTAGCGCGCGGCGTCGCCCATGAGTTCGGTGTGCAGGTGGCAATCGATGCAGCTCATGCCTGCCTTGGCGTGCACATCGGGCTCGGTGACGCAGACGGTGCGGCCGTCGGGGAGTCGCTCGGTCTCTTTGCAGTCTCTGCCCTGCTCTCCGGAGACTTCGTACCAACCGACGTAGGAGAGGCTCAGGCGTCCGCTGCGACTGTGGCAACCGAAGCATTGGGTGTCGCTGGCACGGACCTCGACCGCGGGGTGCCGGCCCAGCGCTTTGCCGCCTCCCGAGAGGATGTGGCAGGCGCTGCAGCCGCTGCCGACGGCTTGGATCGCGTCGTCGCGATTGTTCCTGCGAGTGCCGAGGTGGCAACCGCCGCAGAGCTTGCTCAAATGGTCTTCGGCTGGTGTTGGCGTCGTGCTCGTTAGGACCTCCGCCATGGTTTGGGTGTCGGTCGGGCGTTCGAGCTCGCCGAACGCCCACCGATCGACGGCGACCAGGCCCGCTGCGGTGGTCATCAGGGTGTTGCGAACGCGGTGCGAGGTGTCAGGGTGGCAGCCGACCTGCCCGCAGGTCCGCTCGACGGTGTCCAGCGCCCCAGGCTCCCGCTCGAGTCCTCGATGGGCGCGCTCTTTGTCGTACGCCAGCGGGTTGCCCAAGTGACAGGGCGAGCAACCGAGCGCCTCTGGGGCGTGGGCTCCACTCGGTCCTTCGGTCAGCGCCGGGTGGCACTTCAGGCAGCGCTCGGTGCGGCCTCCCGCGGTCTCGGGACCGGAGCCGAGCGCTTGGGCTCGCTCGTTCTCCCGTGCCAGGCCGACGAGGAGCGCCACGAGGATGGTGAGCCCGCCGAGCACCAAGACGCTGTTACGGTAGAAGGGGTTCACGACAGCCCCCAAATGAAGGCGACACCCCAGACGAGGTTTGCGAGAAGGACCACGGCAACGAACGCCAAGAAAAGCTGCCGAGGGCGTCGGGACTCGGCGAAGTGGTGGAGCGTGCCGAGCGAGGCCATCATCGCGGCGCCGAGGAGCCAGACGGAGAGCGGCGGAAGATCGCGGACCATGCCCTGCAGACCCAGAAAATACCAGGGTCCTAGGAGAGGTTCGGCGGCGACCTCGTTGGGAGCTGGCCCCAAGGGGAGTGTGGCCAGGGCGGCGAAGACCAACGCGCTGGCTCCGGCGAGCACAACCGAGCGGGCGTCGGGCAAGGCGCGACCTCCGTGCTCATAGGTCACGATCCAGAGGAGTACGGTGAAGGTCCCGGCGTGGTGCATGGCGATGACGCCCACGGTGGGGTGCTCGCCGCCGAAGAGAAAGCCGCGCAGTGACGCGCCGAGCCAGGGCAAACTGAGGCTGATGGCGCTGGCGATGCGGCTGGCGGAGACAGCTTCGAGGTCTCCACGCATGAGGAAGCCGGAGAACAAGGCGAGCACGATGAGAACGAGACTGGCCGAGGCGCGCCACCAGGGTCCTGGCTCGAGGCGACGTTCACGTTTTGCGAGGACGACCTCTAATAGATGGAGTGCGGTGGTCACCAGGAGGGCCTGGCTGGTGAACCAGTGGAGCGCGCGCATGAACCACGCCCACGGGAGGCCGGCAGTGATGGCCTCGAGGCTGGCGTATGGAGCCGCCGGATCGTAGGTCGGCACCAGGGCGAGGCCGCTCAGCGTGGAGAGCGCAAGGAAGCCGAGGGCGAGCCGTCCGAAGACCCCCGACTTCAACCAGCCCGGCAAAACTCTGGTCATTTGCCCAGGCAAACTGAGATCTTCCCGCCGGAGCCTTGGTGGTCGGCGTCGCGGCAGGTCCACGAGGGTCCGAAGATGTCCTGACAGGCGGCCTTGGCGCCACATTGGAAGGCGCAGACGCCACCTTTCTTGCCGACACAGACCCAATCGTCGGGGCAGTGGTTGTCGTTGTCGCAGCCGGAGGTGCACATTCCGCCGGGGAAGTCGCCGCCGGTCGCGCACATGGCGTCACATTCGCGGTCGTCGTGGCAGGGCTCCCCAAAGCCGGCGTCGCCGTCGCAGGCGAGAAACCCAGCGCCGAACAACAGGAGAAGCAGGAGGAGCAATGTGATGGGTCTCATTTGATTCTCGTGCTAGAGGTTCGCGAAACGGTCGACTCCTTTTAGTCGGCTTCGGGCGAGAGTTCGATCCCTTTTTTGTGCGACATTGTATAGGGTGTGCTCGGTTTCCGCCTAGCGCCAAGTGCGACCGGTGATGATGAGGGAGACGACGGATGAATGACAGCTCGCAAGACCGCGTTGGCTCGGAGGGTCGCCGGGGATTCCTGAGCCGCTCTTGGAAGCTCGTGGCGGGACTCGTGTTGGCGACGGGCGCGTTCGTGGGCTACAAGATGATCACTCGGACCCAACTGGTCCGAAAGAAGGTCGTGCTCGACGCCAACGCGTTGGCGACCATCGAAGAGCAAGGGGTCGTCCTGGACAACGACGTGGTCTACGTCGCCGAGAGCGGGGAGTTGCGCGTCTTCTCGAGGGTATGCACACATCTAGGCTGCAAAGTCGAGCTGCGCGATGGGGATCTGGTCTGTCCCTGCCACGGCAGCCGGTTCGACCTTCGAGGCGCGCCGGAGAATGGGCCCGCGACTGCCCCGCTGAACTCGATTGAGGTGCAGGGGCAGGTGGGCGGCGATCGCTGGGTCGAGTTCGATGTCGAAGGATAGGCATGACCGCTCGCCACTGGCTTCGACCGATGGCGACAGGCGAGCGGAGCTCGAGCGCACAGACGCCTACGACTTCCTCCTGCCGGAGGAGCTCATCGCGGCCGAGCCCGCCGCCGAGCGCACGGCTTCTCGGCTCCTTCTCGTTGGGGACAGCGGCATCACGCACAGTCATTTTTGGGCGCTCGGCGAGGCGCTGCGAGCCGGCGACCTGCTGGTCGTCAACGACGTCAGTGTGTGCAAGGCCCGGCTCTACGCGCGCAAAGAGAGCGGAGGCCGGGTCGAACTCTTGGTCATCTCTCGGCCGGCGCGCGAGGAGGGCGGCTGGGGCGTGGAGTGCATGGTTCGCACGCGGCGTGGCCTCGAGCCGGGTGTACGGCTGCAGCTCGAGCGCCTCTCGGCGGGAACCCTGAGCGACCAATGGCTCCGGGTCACGAAGCGAAACGAGTCGGGAACGTGGAATTTGAGCTTCGAATCCGAGGGTGAGTTCGCAGAGCTTCTCAGTGATCTTGGCCAGCTGCCGCTGCCGCCTTACATCGTGAAGCGACGGCGAGAGATGGGAATGGAGGAGTACGGCGCCCGCGACGAGCTGCGCTATCAGACGATCTTCGCCGACGGAGGGGCGGCGGTGGCGGCGCCGACTGCAGGGCTGCACTTCAGCCCCGAGCTTATCGCGTCGTTGCGGGACAACGGCGTGGAGGTCGCTTCCCTCAAGTTGGAGGTCGGCCCTGGCACGTTTCGTCCTGTACAGGTCGAGCGCCTCGACGAACACGAGATGCACTTCGAGGACTACTCGATCGGGCCGGCGCTCGTGGAGGCCTATGAGCGCTGCCGCGCGCGTGGGGGCCGAGTGGTCGCGGTGGGGACAACGGTGGTGCGCTCCCTAGAAGATCAGGTGAAGCGATTTGGCGCGCTTCGTGCCGGCCAGTATTCGACTGACATATTCCTCCGGCCTGGACACCGCTTCGGGTCCATCGATGGGATGGTCACCAACTTTCATCTACCCAAGAGCACGCTTTTGGTGTTGGTGAGCGCCTTTGGCGGCTACGCGCGGATGCAAGAGGCCTACGCGTTGGCGATTGCGCAGCGCTATCGGTTCTACAGTTATGGCGACGCGATGTTGATCTGGAAGTCTGCATTGTGAGGTCGATTTTGAATGAGAGATTGAAGTTCGAAATTCAGGCTGAGTCCGGGGCGGCCCGTGTCGGGGTGCTCGAGACGACTCACAGCGCGCTCGAGACTCCAGTCTTCATGCCGGTCGGCACGGCCGGAGTCGTCAAAGCGATGACGGCTGGGCAGGTGGAGGAGTTGGGGGCGCAGATTATTCTGGGCAACACCTATCATCTCTATCTGCGTCCGGGCCTGGAAGTGCTCGAGGGGGCGGGAGGTCTGCATGGTTTCTCGGGCTGGCGTCGCAGCCTGTTGACGGACTCAGGTGGATTCCAGGCGTTCAGCCTCAAGAAGCTGCGAAAGTTGGACGATGACGGGGTGGAGTTCCGCAGTCATCTCGACGGCAGCGCGCACGTCTTCACGCCCGAGAAAGTGATGGAGATCCAGGGGGTCATCGGCTCGGACATCGCAATGGTCCTCGACGACTGCCCTGGTATGCCCTGCGAGCCCGAGCGCCTCGACGCCGCCTTACGTCGCAGCACCTTGTGGGCCGAACGGGCGAAACGGTGTATCCGGCCGAGCCACCAATCTCTGTTTGCCATTGGCCAGGGAGGTCTGGACATCGCAAGGCGTCTCGCCCACCTGCGGAGCCTGGTCGAAATCGGCTTCGACGGGTACGCCCTTGGCGGGCTGTCGGTCGGCGAGACTCCACCAGAGATGCACGCGTGTGTGCGGGAGGTAGCGCCTGCAATGCCGCGGGAAAAGCCGCGATATCTGATGGGTGTGGGGACGCCGTGGGACTTGGTGGAGTGCGTCGCGGCGGGCATCGACATGTTCGACTGTGTGCTGCCGACGCGCACGGCGCGCATGGGCACGGTGTACACGGACGACGCTGGGGGTCGTGGTCGACGTCTGAGCATCAAGCGCGCCGAGGTGCGCTTCGACCACGGGCCAATTCAGGAAGGGTGTGAGTGCCTGACGTGCCGGACAGTGAGCCGGGCGTATCTGCGGCATCTTTATGTGTCCAACGAGATCACGGGAATGGTGCTGTTGACTCTGCACAACCTCCACTACTACCTGCGGCTGATGGAAGAGATTCGGCGTGCGATTCGGGGTGGGACGATGGAGGAGTTGTTGGAGGCCTATCGTCGCACGGGCACGGATTTGGCGGCAGAACCAACGGATTAGTCGAGGTTCTGGTCCTTTGGCGTCGTGAGCGGGGTTGAGGCGGTCATCGATTGGGTGGTTTTGCGGGTGATCGTCGAGTGCTGCCGTTGGATCAATGGCTTGACCAGAGGGAAGGTCTCTGGTAACGATCCCGGTTCGCTGCGCCAGGTTTGCGGCGGATTCCTAAATTATCTTTTTACGTCAATAGTTTACGCACCGTTGGAGGTCCATGATGGACCCGTTAATAGCTGGAGTCGCTCAGGGTGGTGACCTAGCCATGATGCTGCCGCTCGTTCTGATCTTTGGCGTCTTTTATTTTCTGGTCATTCGTCCGCAGTCAAAGCAGCGAGCGGCCAAAGAGAAGATGCTGAGCGAGCTGAAGAAGGGCGACAAGGTCGTGACGGGTGGCGGTCTGCTCGGGGTGGTGAGCGGTGTGGCCGATGGGGTGGTGACGCTGGTGGTGTCAGACAAAGTGAGAATTCGTGTTCTTCAGTCCCACATTTTGGGTTTGGAGACCGAGGCCGCAAAGAAAACTAGTCCAGAGAAGTAAGAGTCAGGCGGATGAATTTGCCGCGATAATGAGCGCGGGCGTACGAATTCATTCGCTCGCCGTGCAAGGAGATGAAGCGCGATGCCGAGAAGCTGGTGGATCAAGTCCGGCTTTGTGCTGTTCTTGGTGGTCCTCTCGATTTTGGGGCTTGTCCCCACCTATATCGAGCTGGTGGCCTACCCAGAGAAACCGCAGCAGCCGACTACAGAACAAACCGACGAAGAGGGCCAGGATGCTCAGAACGGGACCGCGACGCCAGAAGACGGCGCCGAGGGTGCTCCACAAGAGCAGGTTCGTCTCACTGAGGACGAGCGGGATCCTGCGCTCCCTGAGTGGTACGTCTGGTACCAAAACAAGGTCACCGACAACTCGTTGACCTTGGGGCTCGACCTCCAGGGTGGCCTGTTGTTGCGCTACTCCGTGGATGTGGATCAGGCCATCGACGACAAGCTCGAGAAGTATGGCCAGGATCTCAAGTTCCGCCTCGAGGAGCTCGGCGTGACGGACGTCAAAGCCAAGGCAATGAAGACGGAGGACCGCGTCGAGCTGACCTTCGGCGACACTGATGACATGGACAAGGTCGACGACGAATTCATGCGCGACTTCCCAGTGTTATCGCTCGTCTCGGACGACGGTCCGACGATGCTGTTCGGGCTGCGCGAGAACTACATCCAGGAGACCGAGGAGTTCTCGGTCAAGCAGGCGGTCGAGATCATCCGTGAGCGCGTCGACGCCATCGGCGTGGCCTCCCCTTCGGTTCGCATCGAGGGCGGGCGGCACATCGTCGTCGAGCTGCCGGGTCTGTCGAGCCGACGAGCCACTGCTGCGGAGAAGCTCATCGCGACGACCGCGGTGCTGTCTTTCAAGCTCGTCGCCGACGCTCCGGAAGCCGCCACGGTGTTCAAGGCCTATCAGCCCCTGCTTACCGCGGAGAGCGGCGTGAAGTTCGAGGGGGGGACCTTGGTCGCCACCGACACGCTGACGAAAGACGGCAAGATCAAGAACCAAGGCAAGGACTTGCTGAAGGTCTTCATCGAGGCCAATGAGTTCCTCGGTGGAGAGGACCGCGAGATCGCCTACGAGCGCGTAGACCAAGACAAGGGGAAGAAGGGCAAGGCGAAGGTTGTGGGTCCTCAGCAGTGGAGGACACGCCTCGTGCGTACCGACATGCCCATCCTCACGGGTGAGAACGTCGACGACGCCTACCCAGCCACAAACCAGTCAACCAACCTACCTTATGTCGCGCTCAAGCTCGACAAGAAGGGTGGCGATCTCTTCTACGACGTCACCAAAGAGCACGTTGGCGACCAGCTCGCCATCCTGATGGACGACACCTTGGTCTCCGACCCAGTGATTCGCTCGGAGATCCCTGGCGGAAACGTCTCGATCGAGATGGGTGGCAGCAACCGTCAGCAAATCCTCGATGACGTGCAGAACCTCGTCGTGGCGTTGCGTTCTGGCGCTCTGCCGGCCCCGATTCGTCAGGAGTTCAAGACCTTGGTTGGACCGACGCTGGGACGCGACTCCATCTCGAAAGCCACGATGGCTCTGATCATCGGCTCGATCGTCGTCTTCGCGTTCATGTTTTTATACTACAAGCTCGGTGGCGCTGTTGCCAACCTGGCGTTGTTGCTCAATGTCCTCTTCATCATGGCGATCATGGCGGCCCTCGGGGCGGCGCTCACTCTGCCAGGTATCGCCGGCATCGTCCTCACCGTCGGTATGGCGGTCGACGCAAACGTCATCATCTTCGAGCGCATTCGGGAAGAGATACGAGCTGGTGAAACTCTGAGGAAGGCCATTCAGTATGGCTACGACAAGGCGTTCTGGACGATCGTAGACTCGAACATCACGACAGGTATCGCCGCGTTGGTCCTGATGGAGTTTGGCTCCGGACCGGTTCGAGGTTTCGCGATCACGCTCCTCATCGGCATCATCTGCTCTGTGTTTACCGCGGTCTTCGTCACTCGCCTGATCTTCGACGCGTACCTCACCAAGACCAAGGCGGAGCGACTCCCTCTCTAGAGGCTCGGTTCCACGAACAACTTCGGATGCGTTTCGAGCACAACAGGTGCCAAGAACGACAGCAAGATCCCATCGAGGCATAGCAGTACATGCAGATCGTCAAGCCAAACACAAAATTCCCCTTCATACCGAACCAGAAGCCATTTCTCATCGCGAGCACGGTTGCTGTTTTGCTCTCACTGCTCGCGCCGTTCATCATTGCGCCCAATCTCGGAACGAGCTTCAAGGGTGGAACCTCCATCATCTTGCACTTCGAGGGTGACGTCAGCTCCGAAGAGGTGCGCAACGCCTTCACGAGGCACGCAGACTTCTCCGACGTCTCGGTCCAAGGTTTTGGAGTCGCTGGCAGCAACTCCTACATGGTCAAGACCAGCAACACGACGCCCATCACCTGCGCCGAGCTCGGGACACTCGAGACGGCGCTCCCAGCTGGGCTCGAGAAGGCGGGCTTCGCTGGTGCCACTCTGGACCTCTGGCCACAATGCGAAGGGGAAGGCGTTCGAGGCGACTTCTCGATTCGTTTCACCGCGACCACAGAAACAGTGGCCGACCCCACGCTCCGTGAGCCTGGCAGCGTGACTTTGGACAAGGCCTCGGGAATCACGGTCGACTCCGTCCAAACCGTCATCAAGGCCGAAGGCTTCGACGCTTTGGTTTCGTTCGATCCTCGCACACGCAAGTTTGCCGTTCGACCTGTTGGTCTGCAGTCCGAGGTCACCGCCATCCTCGCCGCCGCCTTCCCGGACCGCTTCGACGCCGAGAACGGGCTCGACGAGATCGTCACGGTCGGCGCCGACGTAGGCGAGAAGTTCCGCAACGACGGCATCGTGTCGATCTTGTTCGCGCTGGGACTCATCTTGCTCTACATCGCCATCCGTTTTGACATTCGATATGCACCTGGCGCCGTCATCGCCTTGATCCACGACGTGACGATCACTTTCGGGGTCATCACCGTCGCCGGCATGGAGCTGACACTGGAGACCGTCGCAGCCCTCTTGGCCATCGTCGGTTACTCACTCAACGACACGATCGTGAACTTCGACCGAATCCGAGAGAACGTCAGCTCTGGCTCCAAGGAGCCGCTCCCCGAGATCGTGAACCGCTCCATCAATGAGTGCCTGAGCCGAACCATCCTCACATCAATGACGACCGTTATCGCGGTTCTGCCGTTGGTCTTCATCTCGACTGGAGTCATTCACGACTTCGCCATCACCCTGGTCGTCGGGATCTGTGTCGGAACTTACTCCTCCGTCTTTGTCGCCAGTCCAGCGATGCTCTGGATGGACAAGTGGTTGGAGAAGCGCAAGGCGCGACTCCTGGCGAAGCGAAAGCTCGAAGGCGCAGAGGTCACAACCTGATTTCCTATCCTTCGAGTTGCGTCAAGTCGACGTGGGCGGCCTGCGTCCACGTCGAGCCGATCCCAACACAGCGCGTCGTGTTGGTGGCGTCGGAAGCCATCCCTGCTCTTTGTCTCACTTTTGTCGTGCGACAAATGCGCCGAGCGTGGCTACCCTTTGTGACACGGCTGGATGTCGAATGAGTGGTGCCGCGGGCGCACAAGATGAGTTAGCCCACTCAGATTCCAGCACTCCTGCCAAAGGGAAAATGTCTACGTTTGGGCAGAAGATCTGGTCCATCGAGGCGCCAAATCTACGGCGAGCAGGACGGATCTCGAAAGCGCTCAACCTCGATCCGTTGACAGCAACCTTGCTCGTCAACCGCGGCATCGAGGACGAAGAGGACGCGTGGCGCTTCCTCAATCCCAGCCTGCAACAGCTCCACGACCCCTTCCTCATCAGCCATATGGAAGAGGCAGTGCTCCGCGTCCGACGCGCTCTCGCACGCAACGAAGGCATCCTCGTCTTTGGTGACGATGACGTCGATGGACTCACTTCCACGACGGTCATTTTCGAGTTTCTCCGCACCTTGGGAGGCGACGTTCGCGCGTTCATCCCGCAGCGGGCGAAGCACGGCCATGGGATCACACAGAAGGCGCTCGACGTTGCTCTAGAGGGGCACCAAACCCATCTCATGATCACCGCCGACTGCGGACTCTCTGCGCTCGCGGAGATCGCCTACGTCGCGAGCAAGGGGATCGACACCATCATCGTCGACCACCACGAGATGCCAGAGCTGTTGCCCGAAGCGGTCATCCTGAATCCGCGCACTCGTGGGTCCAGGTTCCCGTTTCGAGAGCTCGCCGCCGTTGGTGTCGCCTTCAAGTTCATCTGTGCCCTGCGCTCCCACTTTGCCATGCTCGGCGTCTTCGCCAATGGTTCCGGTCCCCTGGTCGAAGAGAGCCTCGACCTCGTTAGCCTCGGAACGGTCGCTGACGTCGTCCCTCTGATCGACGAGAACCGGGTCTTTGTGAGTCTCGGGCTCGAAGTGCTACGAAGAAGGCGGCGTTGCGGAGTCTCGGCCCTCTTGGAGAAAGTCACCTCCGAAGAGGAGCGAATCACCGAGCGAACCATTTGCTATCGGCTCGCACCGCGTCTCAACGCTGCGGGGCGAATGGGGGACGCCAACCGCTGCGTCTCCATGTTGTCGACCGACCGTTACGCTGTGGCCCAGTCGTTCGCCCACGATCTCGAGGGCTACAACGAGAAGCGGCAGGCTACAGAGGGTGAGGTCCTGCGAGAGGCCATCGAGATCGCCGAGGAGCAGGTCGCTGACGGCCGAAAGGTGCTGGTCGTCTACAAAGAGGGGTGGCATCAAGGCGTCCTCGGCATCGTCGCGAGCCGCCTCCTGGAGCGTTTCCATCGACCGACGCTGCTCATCGCTGTCCGCGATGGCCGCGCCCGTGGCTCCGCACGGAGCCCATCCGAGTTCGGGGTGCTCAACCTCCTGCACGGCTGTGAGGACCTCATCGAGAACTACGGTGGGCACGCTGTCGCCGCGGGGCTTACCATGGACTCGGTGAACCTGCCGGAGCTAAGCCGCAGGATTGAAGCGCAGGCGCTCGAGGTGCTAAAGAGCGGACTGATCTCGGAACCGATGCTGCGCATCGATGCGGAGGTGGGGTTCGACGACCTAAGCTTGGCCCAGGTCAAGAAGTTCGAAAAGCTCGGCCCCTTCGGCGCTGGGAACATGGAGCCTACTTTCCTGTTGCATGGGGCACGGACACTGAGCAGTCGCGTGGTGGGGCGCAACCATCTGAGAGCCAAGGTCAGGATCGACCGCTCCGTGCTCGATGTCATCGGCTTCTCCATGGGCGACACCGTGCTCACTCGTGGCGTGCTAGTCGACTTGGTTCTCACACCGCGCATCACGTCGACGCATCACGATCAGATCGAGCTCCAACTCTTGGCGGTGCAAGAAAAAGAATGAGGAGCAGGCGTCACAGCGTTAGGAAAATGGGGCGCAAGCGGACGTCGGCGCTGCCGACGATCGTCATCATGAGCGTCATCCTCCTCGCCATTCTCTTCGCAGGGAAGGATTTCGCCGACCGCTTCTCCACAATCTTCAGCCCCGCACCTTCAGACTCCGCAGCTATGAAGGACCTGCCTAAGACTCTCTCGACCGGGCCCGAAGCCGACATAGAAGAGGAGGTCGACGAGGTGGAATCTGTTCCCAAGAACGCCGGCGCCATCGTCCGCCAAGCCATCCGAACCTCGAGTCGGACTGCGCTGCAAGCCATTTCGCGAGGGCCTGATGCGAAGCCCTGACCCAAACTGGGCCGAGCTCAAAGAGCAGCCCTTTGGTCGCTGGCTCCCTGAGGCGGACTGTAAGTACCGCGCCGACGAGCTCCGGTGGATTCTCGCCAAGCGAGAGGAGTTGCCTCTCACCGGTGACCTGTCTGTCGAGATTGGAACCAATCGTGGCCGCTTTCTGCGAAGCCTCTGCAAAACCCACCCGGAACGGACGGTCTTTGGCATCGAGCTGAAGACGGCCCTCTGTGGTGTGGCTCAACGACGTCTGGCCCGCGCCGGCTTGAGCAATGGCTACGTCGTCAACGCAGACGCTCGCCTAGCGCTCCCGGTCCTCTTCACAGGAAGAGTCCTACACAGCATCTTCGTGCTTTTCCCAGACCCCTGGTGGAAGAAGCGCCATGCCAAGCGGCGCTTGCTCGACCCAGCCTTCATCGAGATGGCGAGCGAGCTGCTGACCCCAGGCGGCGCCTTGGTCATCAAGACCGATGTCGCGTCCTACGCTGAGCAGGTCCGTGAGGATTTGGCCGAGTTCCCCGCGCTGACCGTCGTCCCTATTGAGGACATCGACGGCTTCGCGAGCTGGGAGCTGACCACTCGAGAGCGGCACTGCCTCGAAGATGGGCTGCCGATCTACACGCTAGCGGCCCGCACCCAAGCGCCCTTAGACGGACGTGCGGCGATGCGATGATTTCGCTCGCGGCGCTGTGCTCGCGACCATTAGCCGTTGTTGCCCTTCATGAACTCGACGATCTCGTTGCACGACGCGAAACGGTCGGCTGGCTTCTTCTGCAGGGCTTTGAAGATGATGCGCTCCATCTCTTCACTGACCGACGGATTGAGAGACCTCGGCGACGGCGGCGCCGTGTGGACGTGATGGTAGGCGAGGTCTCCCTTGAAGAAGGGGACGGTGCCGGTGGACATCTCGAAGAGCATCACGCCTAGGCTGTAGATGTCGCTGCGCTGGTCGAGTTCGTTGCCGAGAATCTGCTCGGGTGACATGTAGAACGGAGTCCCGATGGCGCGCGTGTGGTCCTGTTGCGTCTCAGAGACCACCTTGGCCAGACCAAAGTCCATGATCTTGAGGGCTTTGTTCTCGTTGGCGAGCATGATGTTGCCGCTCTTGATGTCGCGGTGCACCACGCCCCGATCGTGCGCGTACTGCAGGCCCTTGCAGGAGTGGGTGAGCACGTAGCGGACGAGCTTCTCAGGGAACGGGCCCTGGCGCGTCACGTACTGCTTGAGCGTGCGGCCGTCGATGAACTCCATGGCGATGTAGTACTCACCATCTTGAATTCCGACGTCGTAGATCTGAACGATGTTGGTGTGATTGAGTTTGGCGGCCGCGCGTGCTTCACGCATGAAGTACTCGCGGGCGTGGGCGTTGTCTCGGAGCTGCTGGCTAAGGATCTTGAACGCCACGATGCGCGAGAGGAGCACGTCCCTGGCCCGATAGACCACTCCCATGCCACCGCGCGCGATCTCCTCGAGGATCTCGTAGCGCCGTTCGCTTTGGGTGAGTGTGCTGACGAGTTGATTGGAGGCCGCAGGGATCTCTTCGGACTTTGGCCTCGCCACCGCGACCGCGGCCATCCGAGGGCTCGACACGCGGCTGGTGGGCCGTTTGAGGATGGCCGAGCCGACCTGCTTGAACTGCACGTCGCTCTTGGCCTTGCTGAGTCGCTGCTGAATATCCCGGAAGTTGGCGTCGACGACGACGACCTTCTCGAGGATGTTGAGCGCTGCCTCTTGGTCGCCATCGCTCTGTTTGCAGCGTCCCGCCTTGTACAGGAGCTGGATATTTGAGGCGTTCGGGTTGGCGTCGCCGTATGCAGCCATGTAGGCATTGTACGCCGCTTCGTGGCTCTTCTTCTTCCAGAGGATGTCCCCGCGCAGCTCGAGCGCCTCGCGGTGCCGAGGGTCCGCTGGATCGACACGGGAGAGGGCCTCGATCGCCTCGTCGAGCCGCCCCAGAGACACCAAGATTCGCCCGACCCGGTAGAAGTCTTCCATGCCCGCTGAGGCCCGAAGCTCTCCAGCCGTGTCCGAAATCTTCGCAAAGAGGTCTGCCGCGCGGGCGTAGTCCTTGCTCGCTTCGAACGCTTTGCCCGCCTTCGCGAAATCTCCGATCTTCTCGAAGAGCGCAGCGGCCTTGTCGAACTGCTTGGCGCGCAAAAAGATGCTGGCGGCCTTCCCAGGTTGTCGAAGGTCCATGAAGAGCTCGGCAGCGCGCGAGTACTCACCAGCCGAGGCGAGCAGTCCAGCCGCCTGCTCCAGGTCGCCCTCGACCATCGCCGCCTCCGCATGACAGGTGGCGGCGCGCTGCGGCATATTCATGTCCTCGTACATCTGGGCAGCTTCGTCGTACATCCTCGCTTGTTCGTAGATCTCGGCTGCTTTCGAGAACTGCCCGGCGTCTTCGTAGGCCTTGGCTGCCTCCATGTTGAACCCGGCCTTCGCGAGCAGCTCGACTCCGCGGTCGAACTCCTCCCCTTCGCTCAGGTAGTATGTTGCGGCCTGCTTGGCCAAAGCGCGTCCGGACTCGATGACCTTGAGCTCCCCCATGGCCACTTGGTATTCATCCTCAAAGATGCGGCAGAACATCGCCATCTGCTGGGCGAGGTCGCCCGCGTCCTGGTAGCTCTTGGCTGCTCGCTGAAGGTCGCCCAGTTCCTCGAAGATCTCCGCGGCACGACGATGTTGACCCGCCAGGGCGAAGAACTCTGCCGACCGTTTCTCTGCGCCGGCCTGCACCATCTCGAGCGCCGCAGCCTCGTATTGGCCCATCTTGGCGTAGAGTTCGCCCGCCTGCACCCGATTTCCGGTCGTCTTGTACAGCGCGATTGCCTGCGCAGCGTTCCCCGCGAGCTCCTGCGACTCGGCGGCGCGCGCTGGCATCTTTACTTCAGTAAACAGCGCCGCTGCGGCCTCGTATTGCTCGCTTTCGAAGAGCAACTCGGCGGCGCCGACCAGATCGCCGTCCTGACGCAGCTTCTTGACCTGTTTGCGCAGATCGCTAGAAAGCCCTTTCAAATTGAGCTCATCTCCCCGCCCAAGGAAGAATTTGGCTATTGAGACGACAGTCAAGATCACGCGATTACACCGTCGGCAAACTGCAGCTCGTTGGTGGGCTGGGAGGTGCCCTGATTCTCGCCGCCGTTGCCTTGTGTCAACAACTTGCAACCCTGCGTTGAATACCAAGAAAACGAGAATTCAGTCAACCATCGCCCGATGACTTGGGCGCCACACTCGGAGTTCCCTCTTGAATAGCACCGTCGCCTTCGCCCATAGACACCTTCCTCAGCTCGTGCTGGCCTGCGCCGTCTCGATGGTTTTCAGCACTTGTGCGACGAGTCAGCCCAATTTCGTCCCGCCTCAAACAAACCCAGTCTCCGTCGGCTTCGGACCCGCTGCGATCGCTTACGACTCTCCAGACTACCGCAAAGCCTTCAGCTTGTGCAGTGAGACCATCCTCGCACAAGACCAAGAGCTCCAGAAGGCGTTCGCATCCGCATCTTGCGGGTCAGCAACCGAGGCGGCCGCGCTGCGCGCCGTGCTCACAAAGTTGACCCGCGGACCAGACCGCTCTTGGTCGTTGAACACCGACCGTTACCGTCTCAATTCACACACCGCCCACTGGTGCTCCTTTGCAGCCTTCCAGTCCGGCAACCTCGAACAAGCCTTTCTTTGGTCATCGGAGCTCCTCGTCGAGCCCAACACCCCCCCCCAAACGCTGGCCTGGGTCGCATGGACCGCGCTGCACTCCAACCGGCACGCGCTCGGCAGAGAGCTCGTCCGGAATTTGTCCATCTCCTATCCGGACGACCCGCTGGTCCGCTCCCTCGCCGCACAGCTCGCCGACACAACGCAGAACTCGCCAGCGCCTTGACCCAAGCCGCCCAAAAAAGAAGCGAACCTCATTTCTTCGGCGTCGACGCACCCACACTCGGCTGCGCAGACGGCGCTCCAAGCTTTCTCGGGTCGCTCGCTGCACTTCGCCGACCGCTCTTGAGGTCCACAACCACCACCTGCACCGCGCTGTAGAGAGCCTCGCTGCGAACCTTGTGCGAGCGGGACTCCAGGTTCACCACCACGTCGCGCGCAACCTCTGGCTCAACCCACAGCTCGTCAGGAAGCCACTGGTGATGAATTCGCGGCGCCTCCACCGCCGCGCGAGCGCTCATCCCAAAGTCGACGACGTTGACGATCACTTGCAACGTCGACGAGATGATCTGCGGCCCACCACTCCCACCGACCGCCATGAAGACCTTCCCGTCGCGCAAGAGCAGGGTCGGACTCATCGAGGACAACGGCCTCTTTCCAGGAGCCACCGCGTTGGCCTCGGTGCCCACGAGACCGTAGGCGTTCGCCGCACCAGGCTTCTGTACGAAATCGTCCATCTCGTTGTTCAGCAGGACTCCACTCGAAGCCACGTACACCATCGAGCCCAACCCCATGTTGATCGTCGTCGTGCACGCCGCCGCGTTTCCTCGCTCGTCGACGATGGAGAAGTGCGCTGTGCCATCGTCAGGGGTCAGCTGCGTGGCGCTCCCATACGAGTCCAACGGCAACACTTGGTCCGGCTTGATTTTCGAGCGCAGAGTCTCGGCGTAGCTCGGCTCAATCAAGTGCGCGACTGGCACCTCGACGAAATCGGGGTCGCCCATGTGGGCCGCCCGATCGGCGAACGCAAACTTCATGGCCTCGGCTTGCGTGTGGTAGGACGCGCTCGACCCAGCCCCCATCGACGCCAAGTCGAACCCCTCCAAGATGTTGAGCGCCTCGATGAGAGCAACCCCACCAGAGCTCGCCGGCGGCATCGAAACCACCTCGTAATCCCGGTACTTCGAGCGCAAGGCCTCGCGCCGCTTCACCTCGTAGCCCGCCAAGTCCTCCACGGTGAGCAACCCGCCCGCCGTCGTCACCGTCTTCGCCAACGCCTCAGCGCGCTCGCCAGCATAGAACTCACCTGGGCCTTCCTCGCCGATGGCCTCCAAGGTGGCCGCCAGCGCCTCGTTCTGCAGCGTCTGACCTTCGCTGGGCGGTTGCCCGCCGGGCAACAGCCACGCCGCCAGCTCAGGGTGAGTCAGCACCTCATCGCGGTAGTTCGTCATGCGCTCGACCAACAGCCTGTCCGCTGGACACCCGCTGCGCGCCAAGGCCGTCGCGCTGCGCCACCCGCTGGACCAAGGCCTGACGCCGTGCTCACTGTGCAGCGCCGCCAAACCCGCCACCTCTCCAGGCACCGCCACCGCCAGCCCGCCGCGGCGAGAGAGCTCAGGCTGCGGCTCGCCCACCGCATCGAGGTACATATCGGCCGTCGCGGCCGCTGGAGCGGTCTCTCTGAAGTCGTAGACGTCGACCTCGCCATCAGACGCGTCGAAGTACAGGCAGAACCCTCCTCCTCCGATGCCGCTGGCGAACGGATGCACGACGCCCAAGGTGCTCGCCACCGCGACCGCCGCATCGGCAGCGTTCCCGCCGGACGCCAGCATCTCGGCGCCAACTTCACTGGCCAAGGCGCTGTCGCTGGCCACCATCCCCTTCTCGCCCTCGACGGGAGGCGGGTCTGCGGCGCGCACCGGCGCGACCCAATAGAGCCCCGCGACACCGAGCAAGCCGACCAGCACCTTCGCGCGGCGGTTCACAAACCCTCTCCTCGCCCAACCTGGCCGCTGATCTCCGCGTCGCTGGGACGCAGGTACTTGGGCTCCATACTGTGAATCGAAGGGCTCTCGCCGACGGCCATCCGCGCCTGGGCTTGCCGGGCGAGGTCCACCGCCCAGGGCGCGCTCTCGTCCTCCGGGACGAACTCAGCACGCGCTCCAAACGCCGAGGCGAGCACCCCGCGATACTCGTGGGCGCCCGTCCCACCGAACCAAATTTTCTCGTCGCCAGGTGCGGCAAAGAGCAGCTCTTCGACCAGCAGCCGCGGGGCGATGACCCTCTCGTCGAGCCGAGGCTGCAGCACCAACCCCTCCTGTGCCCGATACAAGGCCGTGTAGACCTCGGCCTTGCGCGCATCCATGCAAGGGCAGAGCAGCGCCCCCACCTTCGCGTAGCGCGCCGCCGCGGCCCGCAGGCTCGAGCCCCCGAAGAGCGGCTTCTGATAGGCGAACGCCAGGCCTTTGAAGAGCGCAAGGCCGATCCTCAGCCCCGTGAAAGAGCCCGGACCCAACCCCACCGCGAAGGCATCGATCTGCGCGAGGCTCGAACCGGCCTCTTTCGTGATCTTGTCGCACAGGGCGAGGAGCTGGCGACCGTGTCCGCGTTCTGCCTCGAGGTCGACCTGCGCGACCACCTCTTCCCCTTGGACGAGCGCCGCAGAGAGCCGCAGTGTCGAAGTGTCTACGGCCAAGAACAAAGGCAATGCGCTCATCCGAAGAGTCCTTGGAAGTAGCGCTCGAAGTCGTTCTTGAACGCGAAGAGCATGAGGAAGATGACCAGCGCGATGCCGACGTAAGAAGCGATTTGCCGGGTGCGAATGCTCAGCGGGCCCCGTTTGATCGCCTCCATCACGAAGAGCATGAGCTGGCCGCCGTCGAGCACGGGGATGGGCAGCAGGTTGATGATCCCCAGGTTGATGGAGATGGTCGCCAGCATGCGCAGAAACGGCTCGATGCCTGCTTCTCCGGCCTTGCTCGCCATCGCCCCGATCATGATGGGGCCACCGATGGACTTGGTCGAAACGCGTCCTTCCGCCATGCGGTACAGCCCGACGACTAGCATGGTGGAGGCGTCGATGGTCATGTCGATGGACTTGGACCCGGCGTAGGCGAAGCGATCGCCGAGCGCCACGTCCCGAGGGTCGGGCTTGACGCGCTTGGAGTGGTTGTAGAAGCCGACCGAGATCACCGGCCGCTCTTCTTTGAACTCCCCAATCACGGTGACCTTCTCGAGCTGAATGGTGAGTTCGAGGGTCTCTTCGCCGCGCTGGAGCTTGAGTTTATGGGGGTCTTCCCAAGTCTTCATCAGCTCGCCGATGAGCGAACCGAAGAGGTTGTATTTGCGTCCATCCATCTCGAGCAGGTTGTCCCCGCGCTGCAGGCCGGCTTTGGCGGCTGGAGAGTCTGGCATCACCTGCGAGACGATCATCTCCGCCGAGCTCAGTCCGGTGTAGGCCGCGCCCTCGCGTTCCTCGAGGCTCATCGCGGTGGCGAAAGGCCGCTGCACTCCCAACCGACCGAATGGGACGTCGGCCATGTCTTCCCGCAGCACAATGAGCTCGACCGTCTGTCCTCGAGCTTTGTCGAGGGCGTTCTCGAGATCCGTGATGGTCTTAATCACCTCGCCGTTGACCGACGCCACCTCGTCGAAGGTCTTCAAGCCGGCTTTCGACGCGGGTCCGCCGGGATCGGTCACCGAAATGACCGGGCCGTACTGGTCGACCGCGATGCCAATGCGGCCAACGGTCGGCGAGAAGAGGTCAAACTGGTCGCGCAGCAGGGTCTCTTGCGGGACGATGGAGACATTGAGTTCCTTCCCGCCTCGCAGCACGGTAAACTCGAGCTCCTCACCGGCGGCGTCGCTGACGATGTCCAAGAGCTGCGACCAGTAGCGGACCTCATGTCCATCGATGGCGACCACTTCGTCGCCGCGCTCCAGCTTGCCGTCCGCGGGCTGCCCTTCGATCACCTGGCCAACGACTGGGGGATGATCTTGCTCGTAGGACCCTAAGAGCACGAAGAACAGGATTGGGATGGGGAGCAAGAGGTTGGCCAGGGGGCCGGCGAGGATGATGATGGCGCGCTTCCAGAGCGCTTTATGCTGAAAGGAGACCTCCAAGTCTTCTTGCGGGATCGGCATCATCGGGTCGGCGCCGAACATCTGGACGTAGCCGCCCAGCGGCAACCAGCGCACGACCCAGTCGGTGTCCCACTTGCGGAAGCCGAAGATCCGGGGACCGAAGCCGATGCTGAAGTTGATGACCCTGACTTTCAGGAGCTTGGCTGCCAGGTAGTGCCCGAACTCGTGAACGAAGACGAGCACCCCGATCAGGACGACGACGTAAAGAATGCTTTGTATGACGGCCATATTCTCGCAGGAGTTCGAACCGAAAAAGGCCTGGAATGGCCTTCTGGCGGGCTAGCTGCCGCGCGGACGACCGATTTCCGCACCGCAAGCCCTTGGAATCAGGCGAAAATCGGTCGTAGGTAAGCGAGGCAAAAAGCCAATGTAGCACCCAAGCGCGGCCCCGCAAGGCGCTGCGCTGCACGGACAGGTTGAACCAGCCCGAGGTTTCAGGCTAGGAAAAAAGAGTAACTTCAGAGCAAGGCTGCGCCTCCACACATCGAGGCATAGAGGTACACCCAGGGCACCGCGAAGAGAACGGCGTCGACGCGGTCGAGCATTCCTCCGTGCCCGTGGATGATGGTCCCTGAGTCTTTGACGCCCGTCGAGCGCTTGAGCAGCGACTCGCAGAGGTCTCCTGTCTGCCCCAGGACGTTGGCGACCAGCGCGATTACGGCGACGTCGATGAGGCTGAGGAAGGGGAGCATCAAGGCGCGCACGACGAAGGCCGCGACGATCGTGGCGAGGAGGCCGCCCAGAGCGCCCTCCACGGTTTTTTTGGGGCTCACCTTGGGGGCGAGCTTGTGCTTGCCGAAGGCGCGTCCAGCGAAGTAGGCGCCGGTGTCGCTCATCCAGGTCATGGCCAGCAGCATGATGATCCAACCGGCGCCCCAATCGCCCATGTCTCGCTTGAGCAAGGCGATGAACGAGAAGGTCAGGCCCACGTAGAGCACGCCCGCCAAGCCCGAGGACATCGTGACGGCGACGCGGCCGATGTCGCGGTCTCGGCCCAAGTTGAACAAGAAACTCGCCCACAGCACGACGGCCAAAACGGCGAAGATCACCAAAGGATCGTGCGAACCGTTGCCGAGCATGGGCTTGGGTCCGACGAAGAGGTAGAGCGAGGCCGCGAAAGCCGTGCCAATGGCCGTCGAGCCCCACTGCACGCTCTTGGGCTCGTCTTTCTGCAGCATGCCGTAGAACTCGGACAATCCGACGGCCGTCGCCGCTGCGATGAACGCGGCCCACAGCCAATGGGGACCGACGATGATCATGGCCAACAAGATCGGGACCATGATGACCGACGTGATCACTCTGGGCAGCAGATCGCCCTTCTTCTTCGGCGCGGTCTCCTGACCTTTGCCGCCGTCACTTTCGCTCACGTTGGCCCCTGCTCGTTGCCGCCCGTTTCTTTTGCTGACCGTCGAGGGCTGGTTTTCCAAATCCAACTTCGCCGCTGAGAAAGAGAACTTGACCCTGTCGCTCGGCACGCGCCCAAACGTTCAGCATCGCTCTGTCGAGACGGAGCGATGCCGTGCGGTCGCCTCTGCCGCGTTCTCTCAGTACTCTTCGCTCTCGTCGTTGTGGTGCCCCTTCTTGTCGAAGAGGACGACCATGGCATCGGCCACGATCTCGGCGATGTCCTTGACCTTGACGTGCTCGTCGGCACCGCGATGCTTCAAGCCATCGTCGATCATGGTCATGCAGAACGGGCAGGCCAGCGCCACGGTCCGCGCCTCGGTGGCGAGGAGTTGGTCGGTGCGTGCGTAGTTCACGCGCTTGCCTGCGTCTTCTTCCATCCACATCCGCCCGCCGCCTGCGCCGCAGCACATACTCGTCTCGCGGTTCGCCTCCGGTTCACGCAGGTCTGTCCCTGGCAGGGCGTTCAAGATCTCGCGGGGCGCGTCGTAGATGCCGTTCCAGCGGCCGAGGTAGCAGGAGTCATGGAAGGTGACCGACCCGAGCTCGCCTTCGAGCCCGATTCGTCCGCTGTCCATCAGGTCCTTGATGAAGTTGGTGTGGTGGACGACTTCATAGTTCCCGCCGAGCTGTGGGTACTCGTTCTTGATGACGTTGTAGCAGTGCGGACAGGTCGTCACGACCTTGGTGACGTTGTACTTGTTGAGTTTCTCGATCATCTCCGAGGCGAGCGTCCAGTAGAGGTACTCGTTGCCCGTGCGCCGCGCCGTGTCGCCGTTGCATTTCTCCTCTTTGCCGAGGATGGCGAAGCTGACGTTGGCGGCTTGCATGATCTTGGCGAAGGCGCGGGTGACCTTCTTCTGGCGGTCGTCGAAGCTGCCAGCGCAGCCGACGAAGAAGAGGTAATCTGGCGGCGTCTTGAGGTCCTTGATGTGCGGGATGCCCATGTCGCTGGCCCAATCGGCGCGCTTGCTGTTGGACATGCCCCAGGGATTCCCGGCCTGCTCCATGTTCTTGTAGGTGTTGGCCAGTTCTTGCGGCACGTCGGCGGTGAACGCCAGGTAGCGGCGCAGGTCGACGATGGTGTTGACGTGCTCGATGAGGACGGGACAGGCGGCGACGCAAGCGCCGCAGGTGGTGCAGGCCCAGAGCTCGTCGCGGGTGATGATGCCGCCGGCAGCGTTGGGGAATTCGGCGTCCTTCTTCCCGTCCAAGAAGACCGTGCGGCCCTGCTCCTTGATGGCGTCTTTGATCTTGTGAATGACCATCATGGGGTTGAGGGCTTTACCTGTGTTGTAGGCCGGGCAGTAGGCCTCGCAGCGGGCGCACTCGGTGCAGGCGTAGGTGTCGAGTAACTGCTTCCAGGTCAGATCCTTGATCTGCTTGGCGCCGATGTAGACTTCGACTTCGGCGTTCTCGTCCATCATGGCCTCGGTGACACGCTCCATGTTGACGTAGGGGAGGGTCGCGATCTCCGAGTCGAAACGGCGGAAGAAGACGTTCGGCATGGCGCCGATGAGGTGGAGGTGCTTGCCCCTCGGGATCCAGTTCGCGAAGAACAAGACGATGCCGATGTGGATGAAGTAGTTGGCGTTGTAGAGGACGTCGTAGCCGGTGCCGTGAACGCTCGCCGGGCCGTGGCCGATGACGCCAGAGAAGAACGTCGCGATCGGTGTCCAAGCCACATCGTGGATCGACTCACCCAGGGCAATCTCGGTGCCGTTGGCCAAGAACTTGGTCACCATCAGCCCTTGAATCAGCAGGATGATCACCAAGGCGTCGTTCGAGATGACGATGTGGTCGGGCTTGAACACGTAGCGTCTCAGAAGCGCGATGCACAGCGCCACGAAAACCAAGAGCCCGAAGATGTCCTGTAAGAAAAGGGCCAAATGGTAGCCCTGGCTCCCCATCACTAGGCCCCAGTTGAAGCTCGGCCAAAACGCCCGGATCATGTATTCCAGGGTCTCGACTTGCAGCACTAGGAAGCCCCAGAACACGAAGAAGTGGAGCACCCCGCCGAACTCGCCGATCACACGTTTTTGGCCAAACACGAAGACGAAGAACGAGAAGAGTCGCTCACCGAAGCGATCGAAGCGCGTGTTGTCGCTGCTGCCCCAAGCGATGTAGCGCAGGAGCCAGAAGACGGTACGAGCCGCGAGGCCGAAGCCCACGACGATTCCCGCTCCTACAATCAGTGCTTTGATGATCTGCCAGGCGTCCATGATACTCCGTTGAGCTCGTGGGGATGTTCCAGACCACGCCACGGTCGTCCATACTCTGGCCGACTGAAGGCGTGGGGGCCTTGTGATGGGTCGTCCACCGCCGAGGGATTGGTCCCGTCGAAACCGGCCAGCGGGCAAAGCCCACCGATTCCAAAGACCTTTCCCCAAGTGCTCGACGACATGCCGAGCGTTGTTCTCTTCCGCGTCGCGTTCGAGAGGGCGCACGCGCGATCTGCCTGTTACCCCAACGCGTCGCCGCGTTCAAGAGGTGAGGGATTGGGCCCATTGGCGCAAGAATAGAGGCGATTGAGTGAGGGAGGAGTTCAGCCAGGAATGGTTAAGGTCGCGAAAATCAGAGGGTTGCGAGTGGTGTGAGCGACAGGCTCACCACACCTATGGGGATTGGGCCTCGGCTCAAAGAACGCCCTCACCCGGCGCACCGGGCGAGGCCGGCGAGGCCGGGAGCCGAGCTCCGGAGCCGACGCCTCAAGGAACCCAGATGGCGGCGTGGATCGTCTGCTCCATGCCGGAGAAGTCGGGGTCGCCTGCGGCGAGCTGCAGTCCGTAGTTCTCTTCGTGGGCCTTCTTCGGGTTGGTGTGTTCACCAAACGCAATGGGGCCACCTTTGTCCAAGTCGATGATGATCACGTTCGTCCCGGCATCGAGCCCGCTGGCGCCTGACTTTCCGGCGCCAATCACGGCGATGTGCTTGGGGCCGACGGCCATATCGCGCAGCGACATGGAGAACTTGGGCAAGTAGGCCGGTTCGAGGTCGTTGATCAGCTGCTTGAGGGTGTCGGTGTAGCCGATGTCGACCCCGTTGCCCGACACGCTGATGGTCTCGCCAACGTCGATCTGGGCCGCCCGCAGCGCGAAGATCTTGCCGTATCCGCCCATGTCGACGCGGGTCGAGCGCGACCGGCAGTGTGGAAGGATGAACGCCTTGTCGCCTGCTGGGGAGACTTTGATCTCGGGAGAGCCCTGGCCAAAGGGGTCGAGGTCCAACGGCTGCGAGCCCGGACGTTTTTTGTTGAGGTCGAGCTTGGTCATGGTGTCACTGCTGAGATCCCAACCCACCACACCCTGGGTTCCACCGGTGAACAGGATCGGCGTCGTCCCCGCGACGACGACCAGCGCGCCGGCCGTGTTGTCTGGGTTCAGTGTGCAACCTTGCGCGCGCTCGATGGGGTTTTCGCCACGGAACTGCGTCGCCTTGGCGAAGAGCGGCTCCCCGGCGTCATTGAGGGGCACGCGGTGTACGCCGGTGTCGTAGTTCGCGTCGAAGCGAGCGCCCGACTCCACCAAGTAGAGCACGTCGTTGTAGAGCTCGACGGCGGAGAAGAGGTTCTTGCTGTGTTGGTTGAAGCCGTAGTTGGCGTCGACCTTGAACAGGTCGGAGTTGACCGCTTTGCCAGTCCCCTCGGGGATTTCCGCCACGTAGATGCCTTTTTGGCCGCCCTGCCCTTCGACCCGCACGACGTCCGTAGCGTAGAGGCGGTTCCATTTCTCGGAGTACACGCCGGTGCAGACGTTGAATCCACCGGGGAAGACGATGACCGCATCCGGGGTCACCGACTGGTCGTCGACCGTGGGATCGATCACGAAGGCGCCGCGGGCTGCCAGGGCGATGACCTTGTTGCCAGGACCAGGGATCAGGCCGCAAACCGAAGACTGAAAGAGCCCGTCGCTGCCAAAATCCTTGGTCTTCCAGTCCCCGCGCCCGCTGGCCGAGACCAAGATGTGCATGCCCTGGTTGCCCTCGACCTGCGAGTTGTAGTCGTGCTCAGTGGGAGTCCCGTCGAGGTCGACGCGACGCAGCACATCGCCACCGGAGGAGTTGGGCATGCTCGAACCAGCCAAGAGGAAGAAGCCGTTGCCCGAGCCTTGCTTGAAGTGCTTGGTCATCCCCCCGCCGTCGGCCAGCTTGTCGCTGCTCACCGTCGAACCCTCGCGCACCCCGATCGAAGAGATCGTGCCGCCACCGTTGTTCGAGGTGCTGTCGATGTCGCCGACCGGGTCACTGGCCCCTTTGTCGTCGTCGGGGTCAGCCCCTTCGTCATTGGGCTTCTCGTCGACCTTGTCTTCGCCGCCCTTGGCGGTGCCGCTCTCTCCTTTTTCGGTAGAGGACTCGGAGCCCCCGCCCTTGGAGGACTTGCGCTCGTTGCTGCAAGCAAACGTCGCAACGGCGAGGATCAAGGTCATGACTAGGAGACAGTAGCTCGAGCGACGCATCGGCA
>PFUG01000116.1 GCA_002789955.1 Deltaproteobacteria bacterium CG_4_9_14_3_um_filter_63_12
CTTCGTTCACACTCACAAAGGGCCGCATTGTGACGCGCCGCAAACTGCACCCTCGGTAGGTCAAAGGTCCGAAGGCGCGCGCAGCCCGAAATCCCAACCTTCTCGTACGAGCAGTTCAGCGATCGGAGCGCCTTCCGCAGCGGCCTGAAGGACGCGGTCCAAGACCAGCGGAGCGACGTAAGGCAAGGCGACGAGCTCATCCCTTGTGGCGAGGGCCCATGGAAGGCGCCAAGGTTCGGACAGCTGACCCCGTGTTGCGTCGAGCCAATACCACCCCTCGGTCGATTCGAACGGCGCGACTGTGGAACACCCCATGGGGGCAGAGCGCAGTCCGGCTCTAAGCGTGGGCGCGCCATCGCCGAGATGGGGGATGAAGAGCGTGCCCTCCTCTGGGTGGGTGAGGGCGATTTGCAGGGTTGGCGTACAAAACATGCGAGTGGGCGAGCGCAGCAACCAATTCGAGCTGCTCTCCGGGAGCCGTCGATCGTCCCGCACCTTCTCGCGCTCGGCATGCCACCGAAGGAGTTGCCCCTCACGATCCACCGACAGGGTGTCGCGCTCTGGCCCGGGGGTAAGGGTTCGAACGTTCGAAACGTGGGCGAAGCGGGTCTTCCAGCCGCCATCGCGCCGCACGAAGCGGACTTCGCTCTTCTGAATTCCAGACCCACAACACGCGAAGCCATCGGACCAGCGCGTCGTGTCTCCATCGAAGCTGAGCGCGATGTTCGGCATCTCGAAGACTTGGCCGCTGTGGAGGTGGACGAGGTGAAGGTCGTCCGAACCCAAGCCCCTGGCCGCCAAGTTCACCAACGCAAAGTGTCGGTCCAGCCCTTTGAGCGCCTTGATCTCACGGTCGAAAGTATGGACGAGGTGGAGCCCCTCGCCCTTCGGAGTAGTGACGTAGAGCTGAGCCCCGCGTGCGACCCCCAACGCCCAAGCCGCAAGAAAGCTGGCGTAGAGTCGCTCGGTGCCTGTCCACTCGAAGCAGGGGAGTGGGCTCGAGGTCTCGAAGACAGCCCAGCCCTGGTCGGTGGGAATCGTGCAGTGCGCGGAGCCCGGTGCGAGCTCGGCCCGTCGAGGGTCCTGGCTGGGGTGCTGTCGAGCTTTGGCGAACGGGTGTCCGAGCTGCTCGAAGGGCCGACGGTAGAGGTCGACGAGCAAGGTGCGTGCGGTGTCGAGGCCAAAATTCGCGAGGCTGGCCTCGACCAACGCGCAAGCGCGGGAGTCTTGGCCTTCGTCCCGCAGTTGGGAAGCGTGTTGCAGCCAGCGCTCGGGCGGCGCCTGGGTGTCGATCAGGTCGAAGAGGACTTGCTTGTCGCTCTCGGTCGGCGTCTTGTGCATCTGCTCACCCCTCGAAGACGGTTCACGCCGCAATGGCGGTGGGCAGCGGAGCCCCGATGCCAGGGCTCAGGCGATTTCCTCGTCTTTCATGTGAAGCACGTAACATCGGACCTGCGAGCTGCGGCCTTTGAGATCGGCGAGAACCGGCGAGGCCCAAGGCTCCTCGGGCAGCCGTGCGGCCGTCTCGGAGGAGATCAGCGCATGCGACGGCGGGGCCAGTGCTTCGAGCCGTTGGGCGACGTTGACGGCGTCGCCGATGACGGTGAAGTCGCGCCGAACGTTGGCGGCGCCGAGGTCGCCATAGATCAACGGACCCGTATTGATGCCGATGCGGATCTGCAACGGGGAGGTGTCGAAGCCGTGATGGAATTTGGCCGCGACGGCGATCAGGTCACGGGCGCAGGCGATGGCGTTGCGCGCACCTTGGACTTCGTCGTTGGCGCCGAACAGGGCGAGGATGGCGTCGCCGATGAACTTGTCGATGAGCCCCTCGTGCTTGACGATTTGGGTCGCCATCTCCTCGTAGAATCTATTGAGGAACTCGATGACGGCTCTAGGAGCCCGGTCCTCGCAGAGCTTTGTGAAGCCCACGATGTCGACGAACATCACGGTCAGCGTGCGCTCGTCGGCTCGCAGCTCGTTGATGTCGCCGGTTCCTGGGGCGAGGGTCTCGGCGAGTTGTCGGACGGTAGAGCTGAGGTAGGTGCGCAGCAGCTCTCGTTCGCGTTTGAGGAGGCGCTCGGCGACCAGCCTCTCGACGGTCGCGATGAGGCGCTCGAAGTTGAACGGTTTGACGATGTACTCGTCGGCGCCTTCGCGCAGGGCGCGGATGGCGTCGGCGCGGGTGCTGCGCGAGGAGAGCAGGATGATGGCGGTGTCTTTGGTCTCGTCGTGCAGGCGGAGCTCTCGGCAGAGCTCGGTGCCCGTCATCCGGGGCATTTGCCAGTCGGAGATGATGACCGTGGGGCGGAAGCGGAGCGCCTTGCGCAGGCCCTCTTCGCCGTTTCGGGCGCAGATGACCTGGAAGCCGTGTTGTCCCAGCCCGTAGCGAAGCATGCCCAGGACGGTTGGGCTGTCGTCGATCACGAGGATGCGGTCGCGGCCTCGCAGTCTCATGCCGCGGAAGATGCGCAGGAGGAGCTGCCTGAGATCGGTCTCGTCGACCGGCTTGGGCAGGAACTCGTTGGCGCCGACGTTGAAGCTGCGCTCGAGGTCGGCAGGGGTGTCCTGGCTCGTGATGAAGACGACCGGGGTGTGCCGAGTGACGGGGTTTTCGCGGATCCGCTCACAGAGGGCGTAGCCGTCGAGCCGCGGCATTTGGACGTCGAGCAGGACGACGTCGGGCACGAACCTGCGGATGTGGTTCCACGCCTCTTCGCCGTCTTTGCTGGTGATGACCCAGTAGCCATCTCGCTTGAGGGAGTTGGAGAGCTGGAGGCGAATCGTCGGCGAGTCGTCGGCGGCGACGATGCAGCGTCGATTGAAGAGGAAGCGCTCGAAGATCTTTGGGGTCCAAACGGGGTCGATGGGCAAGGTCAGGAAGAAGTCGGCGCCGGCCTCATAGGCCCGCGCGCACTCGTCGTCGTCAGCTGAGACGATGACCACCGGGACGCTGGCCGAGCTCCAATGCTCCCTGAGAGTTTCGCAGAGGATCGCGCCTTGCGTGTTATCGAAGTTGGCCGCGATGACGGCGAGGTCCCAAGGCTGTTGATGGACCTTCTCGGAGAACTCGAAGCGTGTCTTGACGTGGGTAACGTTGGCGCCAAGGCGAGTGCAGATCGAGGCAAAGAGCTTCGCGACGGTCGGCGAGTCGTGGGCGAGCAAGACAGTTTTGGGCTCCTGCGGCCCTGTTTGAATCGGGTTCGAATCCATCCCCAGCACCTCGATGGGAGAGCGCAGTCAAACTACCGTTGCCGCCCCATTTGTCAATCGCCGAGTCGAGCAACGAGGGCGCCGCGAGCGCATTGCGAGGGAGGATGCGACAAGACCCAACCCCGTTCGGCACGGGATTGGGTCTCCTTTCGAGGTCCGTCATTCAGGTCTTTGCGCCTGCGTTGAGCGGGCGGCCCAGGCAGGTTTGTCGCCATCTATTGGGGACGCGGACCAAGTTTGCCCTGCAATGTCAGGAACTAACCGTCGGACGCGAGAATTGCCGAAGCGGTGGCCTCAAATTGCTCGTGGACCTTGGGGAGGAGCTCATAGACGAGGTCCTGATCGGGAGCCGCGACCGCTTTGGAGTAATTGGCGACCACGGCCGCCAAGGCATCACGGCTGTCGGTGAAGGCTTTCGCCTTTTCGGCATCGGTGAACTTCGGCTCGAGCTTCATCACGCCCTCGAGAGCCTTCTCAAATTCTGGTGCGGCGGCCATCATCGCGTCAAAATCCTTGGCGGGGTAGGCCTTGTGCCAGACCGGCGCGATCGCGTGGTGGAACTCTTTGATTGGGTCGAATCCTTTCTCCGCGGCCTCTTCACCAGGACACCCACCCTCCTCAGCGAAGACATGCGGGACGAACAGGAAGGAGAAGAGCAAAACCAACCATAGCTTCTTCATTACGAACTCCGAAAAAGTGAAACGCACCCATGCGTCCAGCTGTCATCAATTCCCGTAGGAGGCTTCGAATTCGCAGAGATAGGCGGCGAGGCCAAGTCGAGTCGGCGGCGAGAGGGATTCGAGGGTGAGGACCGCGAACGCCAAGGTGCCCAGTCCGGAGCGAGCGTCGACGCTGAAGAGGCTCTCCTCTTCATTTTTGTCGTCGAAGATGGCCAGTTTGTTGATCTTATCGGTGGTGCCGGTCACTCGTCGCGGCGACTCGAGTGAGCCTTCGACGCGCATCGGTTCACTGGCGGTGAAGGTGAAGGCGAGTTCGCCCTGACGCAGCTCGACAGTGCTCTTGCCATCTAAGGGACCGAGCGTGGCGAGGCTCTTTCCCGTTGGTTCGGTCAGCTCCACGACGTCACCTTGTCGTTTCACATGGGCGACGATGGCGCCAGCGCCGTTGCGGACGACGACCTGTTTCTCGTCGCGCCGGAGGCTCGCCTTGGCGAGGGGACGCGACTGATCGTCTGTCAGGATCAGGGTTGGACCTCTGCGTTTGAGCACGAAGACGCGGTCGTTTTTGGGGCCGTAGATGGGGTAGCGCCGTGCGGCACTCATCTGGCTGGCGACGACCCCGACATCGACCGCCTCATCGTCCTCTCCGCCCATGCAGGCCGACAAAACGAGACCAGCGAGCGAGAAGGCGAGCCACCAGAGGGAGAGTTTTCGGAGCGCGCTCATGATACGCCGAGATCGATCTGGTTGTCTTGACAGAGCTGCTGCAGGATCCCGTTTACAAAGCTCCTGGAGGGCTCGGCGCCGAACTTCTTGGCCAGCTCGACGGCCTCGTTGATGACGACTTTCGGCGGGGTCTCTGGGTGTTCGAAGAGCTCGAACGCGGCCAACCGCAAGATGTTGCGGTCGATGAGGTCCATCCTCTTGATGCGCCATCGTTTACTGGACTCTTGGACCCTGCCGTCCAGGGCTTCGAGACCGCCGTGAATGGTCAAGACCACGGTGCGGGCGAACTCGAAGGGCTCGGGCTCTTCGATGCAGCGGGGGATGAGGTGATGAAAGGAGCCGAAGAGCTCACCGAGGTCGGAGACGTATTCCAGGGCGTAGAGCATGCTGAGTGCCCAAACGCGGCCCTGTCGCCGTTCCTCGAAACGTCGACGTTTTCGCGACGTCTTCTTCTGTTCAATCTGTTCGGTCATGGGGTCTTGTCAGGGGGATTCTGTGGTGAGGACTCTGGGCATCGGCAGCGCGGTGTGCGGCTACTGAGCGCGGCGGTAGAGGTCGACCATCTCGATGGCCGAGTTGGCGGCGTCAGCGCCCTTGTTTCCGGCCTTCGTGCCCGAGCGCTCGATGGCTTGCTCGAGGGTATCGGCGGTGATGATCCCGTATGTCAATGGGATGCCCAACTCGAGGGAGATGTTGGCGATGCCCTTGGTCACCTCCGAGGCGATGTATTCGAAGTGCGGCGTTGCCCCACGGATCAGGGCGCCGATGCAGATGACTGCGTCGTAGTTCCCGCTCATGGCGGTTTTCTTGGCCATCATCGGGATCTCAAAGGAGCCCGGGACCTTATAGACATGGATGTCGTCATCGGCGGCGCCATGCCGCAACAGCGTGTCGACCGCCCCTTCGACCAAGCGGTCGCTGAGGAAGTTGTTGAAGCGGCCGACGACGATAGCGAAACGTCGTCCAGTGGCGTTCAAATGACCTTCGATAATCTTTGGCATGTGGGCTCTCCAGCGAATGTCATACGGGTCAATTGCCCACGAGCGAGAACTCACGGTGCGGAACCGGGTCGTTCGTTCGGCAATTTCATACGTGCCTAGTGCTGCGGGGGGGCACTCAGCATGTGGTCTAGTTCACGTTTCTTCTGCAAATACTGGGCGTTCTGGTCGGTCTCTGGGATCTCGATGGCGACCCGCTCCACGATCTCGAGGCCGTAGGCCTCCAGTCCCACCATCTTACGTGGGTTGTTGGTGAGCAGCCGCATCTGGCGGACGCCAACCTCTCTGAGGCATTGTGCGCCGATGCCAAAGAGCCTCAGCTCTGGGGCTGGGCGATTGATGGCTTCGTCTTGGGTCGACGGTGTCGGCTCGAGGGCTTTGGCCGAGAGCAGGTTCTCGACCTCCCAAGAGAGGGGTCGATCGGGGCGCCCGACGTAGAGGAGCACGCCTTTTCCGGCGTCGGCGATCTGGCGCATGGCGTTGCGCAGCTGATCCCCATCGTCGACGCCGACGGCGCCGAAGACATCGCCCACCGTGCACTGCGACTGGACACGCACGAGCACTGGCTCGTCGCCGCGGATCTCACCGAGCACCAGCGCCAGGTGCTCGCTGCCATCGAGGTAGCTTCGAAAGACGTGAGCGACAAAACCCTGGTGAAGGTTGGTGGGGCATGGATTTGAGGCGACCTTGAGGATCAGCGCCTCTTGGTTGAGTCGGAACTGGATGATGTCCGCGACGGTCGCGATGAGCAATCCGTGCTGGGCGGCAAAGACCTCCAGGTCTGGCATTCGCGCCATGGTCCCGTCATCGTTCATGATCTCACAGATGACCGCGGCGGACTTGAAGCCAGCCATGCGAGTCAGATCGACGCTGCCCTCGGTCTGACCTGTGCGCACCAGGGTCCCCCCGGCCCGCGCTGCGAGGGGGAAAATGTGGCCGGGGCTCACGAGATCTGCGGGCTTGCTGTCGTCATCGACGGCGACCTGAATGGTGCGCGCGCGATCGGCGGCCGAGATGCCCGTCGTGACGCCAGTTTTGGCTTCGATGCTGACGGTGAAGGCCGTCCCCAAACGGGAGGTGTTGTCTTGCACCATCATGGGGATGCCGAGCTGTTCCAGCCGCTCTTCCGTGAGGGTGAGGCAGATCAACCCTCGGCCATGCTTGGCCATGAAGTTGACGGCTTCAGCGGTGACGCACTCGGCCGCCATACAAAGGTCACCCTCGTTCTCTCGAGCTTCGTCGTCGACGAGAATGATCATTTCGCCCCGCTTCAGGGCTTGCAGAACCTCTTCGATGCTTGCGATTGACATGAATCCTCATGGGGGTTGGCTAACTCTCAGTCGTCGACGGGAAAGCCTGCGGCCCGCAACGACTCGATACTGAGGCTCGAGGCCTTGGGGGATGCGACGGACGACCGTCCGACTGTTCCGGTCTCGAGCAGACGCGCAACGTACTTGCCCAGCACGTCGACTTCAAGGTTGACTTTGGTGCCGCGGGGCACTTCAGCGAGCGAGACCTTGCCTCGGGTGTACGGAACCAAGGTGACCACGAGGCGCAAGCCCGCAAGCTCGTTGACGGTCAGGCTGATCCCGTCGACGGTGATGGAGCCTTTGAGGACGATGTACGGGAGGAGCTCGGCCGGAGCCTCGATGCCCACGTAGACGGCGTTACCTTCCTTGCGCACGTCGACGACCTGGCCAACGCCGTCTACATGGCCGAGCACGAGGTGTCCATCGAGCCTGTCGCCAAGGCGCAGGGCACGCTCGAGGTTGACCGTGTCGCCGCTGCGCAACAAGCCCAGGTTCGTGCGCCGCAGGGTCTCGAGAGAGGCCTGTGCGGCGAACCCAGCGCTGCGCTTTTCGACGACGGTCAGGCAGGCTCCGTTGACGGCGATGCTGTCACCGAGAGAGAGTTCGGCGAGCGGCAGAGCGCTGGCGATCACGAGCTTGAAGTCCTGGCTCTCCTTCACGATCGAGGCGATCGTTCCCACCGATTCAATCAGCCCAGTGAACATGTTCCCGTCTCTTTGCCGACCGAGCGAAGGTCAACGCAACGTGTTGTCGACTCGGTAACGTGCCACGATTCGCACGTCGTCGCCGAAGCGATCGACCCTCTCGATGTCCAACTGCGCCGCTTCGGCCATGGTCTCGAACCCCAAGCCCGAGACGGGGCCAGGGGCATCGGAGCCGCCGATGATCTTCGGAGCGATGAACGACACGAAGCGGTCGACGAGGCCTCTCCCGAGCAACCCTGCGATGAGCTCGGAGCCGCCCTCGCACATCAAGGTGGTGACACCACGGGCCGCCAATTGGTGCAAGATCTCTTCGAGGTCCAAAACCCCACCGAGCTCGCTGGCGCCGAGGACCTCCACTCCAGAGCCCTCGAAGCGGCCTTTGGCGAGTTGCAGGCTGGACCTCCCCGTAAACACAAGAGTGGGGGCCTTGTCCTGCTCGGCGAAGGCCTTGCGACTGAGGGGCGCTCTGAGCTTGCGGTCGAGCACGACTCTCAGAGGGTTGCGGCCGCCTTCTGGGAGTCTGCAGGTCAGCTCCGGGTTGTCGTCGAGAAGGGTCTTGGTGCCGACGAGGATGGCGTCGTGCTGGTCGCGCATCCTGTGCACCTCCTCGCGGGACTCTTTGCCCGTGATCCATCGGCTGTGGCGCGCTCGGGTCGCGATCTTGCCGTCGAGCGAGACGGCGACTTTTACCGTGACGAAGGGCAGCGAGAAGAGGACACGCTTGAGGTAGGCCTCGTTGAGTCGCTTCGAGTCGGCCTCGAGCACGCCGACCACACACTCGATGCCAGCCTCGCGAAGGGCTGCGATGCCTTTCCCCGAAACTCTGGGGTCGGGGTCGACGTGACCGATGATGCAGCGCGAGACGCCGGACTCGAGGAGCACTTCGGTGCAGGGCCCGGTTCTTCCCGTGTGATGGCAGGGCTCGAGGGTGACGAAGATCTCGGCGCCTTCGGCATCTCTGGGATTGTGAAGCTGTCGCAGCGCCGCGACCTCAGCGTGCGCGCGGCCTGGTGCTTCGTGAAAACCGCGGGCGATGACCTGGTCATTTTTGACAAGGACCGCGCCGACCTGCGGATTGGGATGTGTGCGCCACCCAGGACGCTCTGCCTCTACGAGGGCTTCACGCATGAAGCGCTCGTCGCGTTGCGTGGGTGTGCTCATCTTGGGACCCTCAACTCGCAAAAGTTTTTTCGACCGCGTCGATGAGTTCTACACGCCGTCGATGGCGTCCGTCGTCACCTGGGTCGAAGGCAGTCGCCAAGAAGAGCTCGACGGCCTCGATGGCCTGGCCCTCCCCAACGACGCGGGAGCCGAGACAGATGACGTTGGCGTCGTTGTGTTCTCGGGTCATGCGCGCTTCGTAGGCGCTGTGGACCAGGGCCGCCCTGATTCCAGGGACCTTGTTCGCGGTGATGCACATCCCCGCGCCGGTGCCGCACACTAGGATCCCGTACTTGGCCTCACCCGTGACGACGGCGGTGGCGACCTTGACCGCGTATTCTGGGTAGTCGCAGGGTTCGGGTTTGGCCGGGCCGAGATCCAGGAGCTTGCGCTCGCCCTTAGTGAGGTGACGGATGATCGCTGACTTGAGCGCGAAGCCGGCGTGATCGCTGGCGACCGCGACGAGGGCCTTGGTCTCGGCCTCGCAAGGACCAATCACGAGCTGACAGATGTACTGAATCAGGTCACCCACCGTCTGCACTCGGTCTGCGGCGTCATCGGGCACTTCGATCTTGAAGTGGTCCTCTAGCCGCATGACAAACTCGACCACATCCAGGCTGTTCGCCCCCAGGTCGTTGACGAAATGCTGGTCAGGGGAGACTTGGCTGACATCAATCTCCAAGACATCTGCAATGGTTCGACAAATCTGGCTTTCGACGTGGGATGGCATTCGGGGCCTCGGCTGGTCTCTTGCTGAACTCGCGACAAGTTCGTTTTGAACCGTCGGTCAGGTGGAAAATTGGTCGTCCGCTCAGAGATTCGTCTAGCGAACCTCGACCTCTCCATAGATCGTGTCGATGGCTTCGTCGAGCCGCGTGGCGTCATTTCCGCCGGCTTGAGCGAGGGTAGGTTTGCCTCCTCCCTTGCCGCCGACGACGGCAGCGCAGGCGTTGACTAGGTCTCCCGCTTTCAGGTTGGGGCACAGCGATTTGGCAACGACACAGATGAGAGCCGGCTTTTCGTCGATGATCGCGCCGAGCAACCCAACCGCTTCGCCCATTCGATCCCGCAACAGGTCGGCATAGGTGAGCAGCTCTTTGCGGTCCCGAATCTCGACCTTCGACGCGTAGACCATCGTGTCGCCGACCTTTCGCCCTCGCGTGAGGATGCGGTCGACCTCGTTGGCAGCGATGCGCCCGAGCAAACCCTGCAAGTGCGCCTCGAGCTCGGCGCGCTCGCTGTGCAAGCGCTCGAGCTTCGGGAGGATGAGGTCGGGACGGTCGACCTTGGCGGCCTTGCCGATGCTCGAGAGCAAGACGCGGTCCTCGCCGGCGGCCTGCAAGGCGGCGACGTTCGTGATGCCTTCGATACGACGAGTGCCCGCCGCGATCGAGGTCTCCTGCGTGATGCGGAAGTAGAGGATGTCACGGGTGGTGTCGACGTGAATGCCGCCGCAGAGCTCCATGCTGATGCCAGGGACCTCGACGACGCGCACTCGGTCGCCGTACTTCTCGCCGAAGATCGCGGTGGCGCCCCACTCCTCGGCGCTTTCACGGCTCACGTCGGCGTGCTTGACCACAGGGTTACCCGCCCGGATGGCGGCGTTGACCCTGGCCTCGACGGCGTCGACTTGTTCCGCGGTTAGAGGCTTGGGGTAGGTGAAGTCGAAGCGGAGCTTGTCGGGACGCACCAAGCTTCCGGCTTGGTGAATCTCGGTCGAGACGATGTCTCGCAGCGCCGCTTGCAGGAGGTGGGTCGCGGTGTGGTTGCAGGCCGTCAGCCGACGGCGCTCGCGATCGACGGTGGCGATGACGTCCTTGGACATGCTGACTTCGGTGACGAAGCCGTCGTCGAGGCGCGCCAGGTGCAGAATGCCAGCGGCGACGCGCTGGGTGTCCAAGACCGTGAAGACCAAGGACTTGTCCTCAGCCTCGATCTTGCCCATGTCTCCGACTTGCCCGCCGCCTTCTGGGTAGAAGGGGGTCATGTCGAGGAGAATCTCGTAGAGATCACCGCGGGCCCGGTAACGGACGACGCGGCTGGCGGTCTCGTCACGGGTGTAACCGAGGAAGGTGTCCGAGGTGGCCTTCTTGACGACGAGCCACGGCCCGGTTTCGGCCTGGGCGTAAAAGCGGTTGGCCTCCGAGGAGCGGGCTCGCTGTTCTTCGAGGGCCTCGTTGAAGCCGACGAGATCGACCGCGAGGCCACGCTCTTCGGCCATGATCTGGGTCAGGTCGAGCGGGAAGCCGAAGGTGTCGTAGAGTGCGAACGCATCTCTCCCACTGATGGCGCCGTCGGCTTTGGCAGCGACGTCTTCGAAGCGCGCGATGCCGCGGTCGATGGTGTTGAAGAAGCGCTCCTCTTCGATGCGCAGGACCTCCTGTGTTTGAGAGGCTACGGCGACGATTTCGGGATAGGCTTCACCGAAGTCGCGGACGACGGCCTGGGAGATCTCGTGGAGGAACGGCCCGTCGAACCCCAAGCCACGGCCGAAGCGGACGGCGCGTCGCAGGATTCTTCGCAAGACATAGCCGCGCCCTTCGTTGGAGAAAGGCTGGCCCTCGCTGACCGCAAAGGTCAGCGTGCGCACGTGGTCGGCGATGACCCGGAAGGCGTTGATGTCCTCACGGTCCAGGATCTCTTTCTGACTGAGGTTGAGGCCGAGCATCTGAGCGGTCTTTTCGAGGATGCCAGTGAAGAGGGCGGTCTCGTAGACGGTGGCGACGCCAACCACGACGGCGGCGGCGCGCTCTAGCCCCATTCCGGTGTCGACCGACTTCATGGGAAGTGGCTCGAGGGCTCCGGACTCGTCCCGATCGAACTCCATGAAGACGTGGTTCCAGAGCTCGACGTAGCGTTCGCCGTCGTAGTTGGGAGCAAAGCTCGAGGGGAGCTCGGGGCGAGTGTCGTAGTGGATTTCCGTACAAGGCCCACAAGGCCCGACAGGCCCCATGCTCCAGAAGTTTTCTTCGTCGCCCGTGGCCAAGTCGCCGAGGCGCATCATGCGGGACTCGGGCACTCCGACCTTGTTACGCCAGATGTCCCAGGATTCGTCGTCGTTGGTCTGCACCGTGACGTAGAGGCGCTCGGCCGCAAGCTCCATGACCTCGGTGAGGAACTCCCAGCCCCAGACGATGGAGTCTTCCTTGTAGTAGTCGCCGAAAGACCAGTTTCCGAGCATCTCGAAGAACGTGAGGTGTCGCCCGTCCTTGCCGACCTCGTCGAGATCGTTGTGCTTGCCACCGGCCCGGATGCACTTCTGCGAGCTCGCCGCGCGCTTGTAGTCGCGCTCCTCGTTGCCGAGGAAGACGTCCTTGAATTGGTTCATCCCGGCGTTGGCGAAGAGCAAGGTGGGGTCGCTCTTAGGGACGACCGCCGAGCTGTCGACGACGGTGTGACCGCGCTCAGCGAAGAAAGCGAGAAAACGACTGCGAAGGACCTGAGCGTCCATCGACGCCTCCGAGATGTGGTGTTCGGTCAAAGGCGAGGCCTCGAGCGCACTTTGAGGCCGACTGTTCATACGAGGGGGAGAGATGCGAGGCTCGCTGAAATCAAGGCCTCGACGGGATTGGACCCTGTAGCACACAGGTCCAGAGAATTCAACGACAGGGTCCAGCTGACGTGATTACTCCGAAGAGTGGGCAGGAGTTTGCCCATGGGAATCAATTTTTTCCACCGATGTTGCACAACGGGCACTCAGAGGTTTGCCGGTCAGGAAAGCCGTAGGGCTCGCACAGAGAGCGTAGAACATGGAACCGTTGCCCAACTCAGAAGTCATGGTGAGCTCCGAGCTCGATGTGCTCTTCGTCGATGACGAGGCGCTGCTGCTCAGAGCGCTAAAACGTGCCCTAGAAGACAGCCCCTATCGGGTCGAGACGGCTTCGTCTGCGCGGGAGGGGTTGCTGAGGCTGCAGGAAAAGCCGTTCGACATCATCGTCTCGGACTACCGCATGCCTGGGGTCGATGGGGTCGAGTTCTTGAGCCAAACCCTTGTCTTCCAGCCGAAAGCCAATCGCGTGTTGATGACCGCATTTGCTGACCTGAAAGCGACGCTGCGGGCCATCAACGACGCCCACGTCGTTCATTTGCTGCACAAGCCCGTGACCTCCGAGCATCTCCTCTCGGTGCTCAACAGTTTGCGGCAGCACGTTCTGCTGCAGCGCAAGAACGAGCTGCTCGAGGCGCGTGTGCGCTCGCAGAACATCGAACTGAAGCAGATGAATCACTACCTCGATGCCCTGGTCCGCGAGCGAACTGGAGCGCTGCTGGACGGACTTCTCGCGGCGCTCGAGTACCGCGACAGCGAGACCCAGTGGCACTCGCGCCGAGTGGCCCTCTACACGACAACCATGGCTCGGATGGTGGGCGTCGAGGACGAGTCACTCGCCCAGATTTCGCGCGGCGCCCTGCTGCACGACATCGGTAAGATCGGGATTCCCGACGCCATCATGCTCAAACCTGGGAAGCTCACGGAGGAGGACTGGGAAATCATGCGGACCCACCCCAAGCTCGGGTACGGTCTGCTCAGCGGCATCGACTTCCTCAATGAGGGCAAGCGCATCGTGCTCGAGCACCACGAGCGTTTCGACGGCGCCGGCTACCCCAATCGCCTCAAAGGCGAAGACATATTTCTTGGAGCTCGCCTCTTCTCGATTGCGGACACCTTTGACGCCATGACGAGCGACCGACCGTACCGCAAAGCCCTCCCTTACGAGGTGGCCTACGAGGAGGTGTGCAAGCACTCAGGGAGTCAGTTCGATCCTGTCCTCGTCGAGGTCTTCAAGGCGATCCCGCGCGAGAGTTGGTGTGCAGCGGTCGCGGTTGGACAAAGTCGCGACACGGGCTCCGAGCTCACGCCGGAGACCATCGAAGCCTGGGACAAGAGCACGTTCGCTCGCACAGTGGGTACGGTAGACGACGGCAACATCTGGTTCGACAAGGCGTTGCTCAAGCCCGGACACGCTCACGCGCACCCCATGTGACGGTGAGCGCGCATTGCCGAGCGGACGACCGATGTCCTCTCCGCAACTCGTCGGAAGGTCCGAAAAGCGGTCGTGGGCAAGCGTGGCAATACCTCCAAATCGAGCCCTATTTCCCTTGTGCAGAGCAGCGTGGATTGGGCGCCGCTTGATTTCTTGATGGGCCGGCGCAAAGTTGAGGGCACTGCTGACATGAAACCGCGACATCGAAGAAAGACTTCGAGTCGGGCGTGAACTCCCTGGGGTGCTCCATGGTCTCGCTCTCCACCGCCAAGACCGCAGCGATTCTCCTGATCGGAGACGAGCTTCTGAGCGCCAAGGTGCAAGACCAGAACGGGGCTCTGCTGATCGTCGCCCTCAGGCAAATGGGCGTAGAGCTCACCGAGATCGTCGTGCTGCCCGACCGCGTGGACAGAATCGTCGAGGCGGTGCAGCGAGTGACCTCGCGCAACGATTGCGTTTTTTCCAGCGGTGGCATCGGCCCGACCCATGACGACAAGACCATGCTGGCGATGGGGCAGGCGTTCGGCGAAACGTTGGAGCGTCGGGCCGAGCTGGTCGACATCATCAACACCTACCACCACGACGGCGGAAGCGCCGGTTGGATGAAGATGGCCGAGGTGCCGACGAGCTGCGAGCTGCTCTATCACGAAGGAACCCGCTGGCCCTGCTTCAAGGTGCACAACGTCTTCGTCCTGCCGGGCATCCCCCAGATCTTCGGGCGCCAGTTCGAGTTCCTGAAGGGGCACCTGGAGTGTCTTTCCCCCTTCGTCGTGCGCACGCTCTACCACCGCCGCCACGAAGGGGTCGTGGCCCCGATCCTCAGCGCAGCGGACGAGAAGTTTGCCGCAGTTTCCTTCGGCTCTTACCCCGTTTGGGGGCGCGACGACTACGAGGTGCGGATCACCATCGAGTCTCGTGACCCTGCAGCGGTTGACGCGGCGACGCAGTGGTTGCTCGAGCACTTCGAGCACGATGACGTGTTCGAGGCTCGAGCGGGTTCAGCGCAGCCCTCGTAGGAAAGGATTTTGGCGCAGCTCGGTCCCAATGCTGGTCGGGGACCCGTGTCCACTGTAGACCCTGACGTCTTGGGGGAGCTTCGCGACGATGGCCAAAGACTCCATAATCTGGTCGAAGTCGCCGCCCGGCAGGTCGGTGCGACCGATCGAGCCGGCGAAGAGCAGGTCTCCGGAGAAGAGGGTCTTTTGTTTCTCCTCGTAGAAGGCGATGTGCCCTGGCGTGTGCCCGGGCGTGTGGATGGCTCGCAACACGAGCTCACCGATCTCGAAGATCTGGCCTTGTGCGATCTCGAGATCGACCGGTGGCAGGGTGTCGATGTGCATCCCGAACATCATCCCTTGAATGGGAGCTCCCTGGTAGAGGCTCTGTTCACCGGGGTGCAGGGCGATGGGGGCCTTTGGCCAGCGTCGCTTGTTCTCAGCCAACCCGTTGACATGGTCCACGTGGGCATGGGTCTGGAGGAGGTAGACGACCTCGAGCTGGTTTGCCTCGATGAGCCTGGCGAGCCAGTCCGCGCCCCCGCCGGAATCGATGATGGCGGCTTTCGACGACTCTCTGCAGGCGATCAGATAGGTGTTCAGGGCGAAAGGACCCACCGGCTTGGATTCCAGCAGCATGACTTCCAGATGAGAATGAAAGGGATGGCGTGATGTGGGCCTCCAATATGGAGCCCAGCACTTCGCCGCGGACGCTAGCACGAAGGCACCTAACGGACTACACTTACCCTCCTGTCATCGACAGTGATTCAAGAGAAATCCAGACCCTCAGGTGTCGTTTTGTTGGTCCCTCGATGGCCTCGTAAGGCGCATCGAAGGCCGAGCCAAAACAAGGGTGAGACTGATGGCTTCCATTGAGGCGTCTCAACAACCGGCGCAACGTTATGAGCTCGTCACCACCCTTGGCAAAGGGGGGATGGCCGAGGTCTTTCTGGGCTGGATGAACTCGGTGGGTGGGCTCCGACGCAAAGTCGCCATCAAGCGCATTCTCCCCGATTTGGCCAAGAAGCAGAGCCGCCTCTTCGAGCAGATGTTCGTCGACGAAGCCCGGCTGGCGTTTCAGCTCGAGCACGACAACATTGTTCGCGTCTACGACGTCGGTCAGAGCGCCAACACCTTCTTCATCGTCATGGAATACGTCGAGGGCATGGACCTCAAACGTATCTTCGAAAGGTTGGTCGAGTCGCGCCGCCCGATGCCCTTGGGCGTCTGTCTCTATCTCGGCGTGCAGGTGGCTGCTGGGCTCTCCTACGCCCACAACCTCACCGACGACGAAGGACAAGCCATGGGGCTTATCCACAATGACATCTCTCCGCCCAACATCCTGGTCGGGCGACACGGCGAGGTAAAGATCGCCGACTTCGGACTCTCGGATGCGACCTCTCACGATGTCGTCACCCCAGAAGGGATGGTCAAAGGCAAGTTCGCCTACATCTCCCCTGAGAGCACCCGCGACCCCAGCCTGGTCAGCAGCAAGAGCGACATCTTCTCGGTCGGCATCGTCCTGTGGGAGCTGTTGACCGCCCAGCGCCTGTTCCAGAAGGCCACCGATCTGGAGACCTTCCAGGCCGTCCGAAACGTGGTCGTCCCCGACATCCGCAAGATTCGCCCCGACGTCCCCCAAGAACTCGCCGACGTCATCAACCGTGCGCTCGCTGGCGATCCCAAGCGCCGCTACAACGACGCGGCCGAGCTCGCGCGCGACCTCTACAAGACCAGCTACTCCCAGAACATCCAGCTCGACCGCTTCGGTCTCATCGACCTGGTCAACCAGCTGGCTGGGGGCTCTTGGACCAAGTTCCCAGCAGCCGCAGGTTCTAACCAGTCGATGCTGCTCACGTTGCAGTCCGAGATGGAAGGCATGCTCCCGCCTGGTGTGGCAGCGCACCTCAAGACCTTCGTCACCAACATCTCCGTCGCGCAAGACGTCAACGAGTCGTCCGAAGTTCAGGAAGACTGGCTGCAAGACGTCTTCGAAGACGTCGGATTCGATGACGAGGACCTGGGCCCCGTCGAGGCTGAAGCGCCTCCGGTCGAAGAGGCTGCGGCCCCACCCTCCCCCGCGCCCGCGCCGCCCCCGCGAGACCCCACTCCCGCGCCGCAGCAGGTGCAGAGAAGCGCACCCGCGCTGCCCGCCACTTCATCGAACACCGAGGCGGTCATCGCGGCGATGCAGGCCGAGATGAAGAGCCAGCGAACGACCTTCATCGTCTACGGAGCGATCGCCGGATTGCTGTTGGGGCTTGGGTTTGGCTTTGCCATCGGGATGCTCCTCTAGCGCGTCCGGAAATACGCCATCTGCTTCGTCGGCTCCCTCGCTCTCTCCTCGGCGTACCGGAGTACGCCTGCGTCGTTCGCTCGTCGCCTCCTTGCATTTGGCGCATTTCCGAACGCGCTAGGGGCGTCGGTTTGGTCGTCGCTTGGCTTACGTGTCACGCAACCCTTCGTCTACACTGGCTCCGCGGAACTTCTCACCCGGCGCCTCAGAATTGGCGATAGTTTACAGAGACAAGTGTTCTCGCTCAGCGGCTGGCCACTCGGACTTGAGATGCCTAGCGCTGTATGGCCCGGCAAAAGAAATCACTCGACGGTGACGCTCTTGGCCAGGTTCCGAGGCTGGTCGATGTCCGTGCCCTTCATGTCGGCGATGTGGTAGGCGAGCAGCTGCAACGGGATGATGGTGAGCAGGGGCTGCAGGTAATCGGGCGCCGCAGGGATGGTCATCACGTGGTCGGCGAAGCGAGCGATCTTAAGATCTCCCTCGGTGGCGACGGCGAGCACCTTGCCTCCACGGGCCCGAACCTCTTCGAGATTGCTGAACACCTTCTCATAGGTCTCGCTCTTTGGGGCGATAACCACGACCGGCATGTTTTCGTCGATGAGCGCGATGGGTCCGTGCTTCATCTCTCCGGCGGCGTATCCCTCCGCGTGGATGTAGCTGATCTCTTTGAGCTTCAGGGCGCCCTCGAGGGCGATGGGGTAATTGACCCCACGGCCGAGGTAGAGGAAGGACCGAGCATGGATGAAGTGTTTGGCGATCTCTCGGACGGCGTCGCTCGCCTCGAGAAGCTTCTCGATCTGCGTCGGGATGGTTCGCAGGTCCTCGAGCAGCATTCTGGCGCGCGCCGGATCGAGGGTTCCCTTCCGCCGGCCCAGATAGACGGCCAGCAGCATCATGCTCGCCAGCTGTGTAGTGAACGCCTTGGTCGAAGCAACGCCGATCTCGGGGCCGGCGTGGGTGTAGAGCGTGCCGTCGGAGATGCGTGGGATGCTGGAGTCGACCACATTGCAGACGGCGAGGACATGGGCCCCGCGCGAGTGGGCCATCTTCAGTGCGGCTAAAGTGTCCGCCGTCTCTCCAGACTGGCTGATGGGGACGAACAGGTCCCCGGCGCCGATGAGCGGATCGCGGTAGCGGAACTCGGAAGCGAGGTCGACCTCGACAGGGATACGGGCCAGCTGTTCGATGAGCGTCTTGCCAACCAGAGCGGCGTGGTAGCTGGTCCCGCAGGCTACGAGAACAACGCGCTTCAGGGCGTCGAGGATGGCCTTGGGCGGCTCGGCGCCGTCCAGCGCGATGTCCCCGCGGTCCAGCGAGATCCGGCCTCTAAGGGTGTCGACGAGCTTGTCGGGCTGCTCGAAGATCTCCTTGAGCATGAAGTGCTTGAAGCCCTGTTTCTCGGCGGAGATGGGGTCCCACAGGACGTGTTTTGTCGGCCGTTCGAAGGCGAGCCCGTCGGCGTCGAAGAGCTGGACCGACTGGGCCGTGAGAACGGCGGTTTCGCCGTCCTCGAGAAAAATAACGTCGCGGGTGTGGGCAAGAATGGCCGGGATGTCGCTCGCCGCAAAGGTCTCGCCGTTCCCGATGGCGACAACGAGAGGGCTCTGCTGACGCGCTGCGACGATTCGGTCTGGCTCGTCTTCGCTGATCACCACCAGTGCGTAGGAGCCCTCCATGCGTTTCGTCGCCAGGCGTACGGCCGTGTGGAGGTCGTGCCCGGATTGCACGGAGGCGCCGATGAGGTGGGCCGCGATCTCGGTGTCGGTCTCTGAGCTGAAGTCGTGGCCTCGTGCGCTGAGCTCCTGTTTGAGGGCGACGTAGTTCTCGATGATGCCATTATGAACCAGCGAGATGCCGCCCCAGGTATGGGGATGTGCGTTTTGCTCGCTCGGACGCCCGTGGGTCGCCCAGCGGGTGTGGCCGATCCCCAAGCTCCCCAAGATGGGCTCCGCAGCGACCGACCGCCGCAGGTTGACGAGCTTTCCCTCGCAACGTCGCAGCTCGATGCGCTGGCCGTCCCAAATAGCGACTCCAGCGGAGTCATAGCCGCGGTACTCCAACTTCTGCAAGCCCTCGAGAAGGATCTCGGCGCACTCTTGCTCTCCAACATAGGCCATGATTCCGCACATGTTCCCTCTTCTATGGCTCGCCCTGTCCCGCGCGTGAACCGACAGTATGCCTCAACCGACTCTTGACCCGACAAATATTCCGCTGGCGCACCTGGTGGGCTCAGTGGTGCAACAATGCCCACCGCTCCGCGGCGGCGAGCTGCTCGAGAGTGTTCACGCCCATGACCTCGGCGGGATCGCTCACGGTCCAGGCGTGCACACCTCCCCGTTTGGCGGCGATGGCGATCAAATCGGTCAAATAGAACTCATCGGCGGAGTTGCCAGAGTCGACTTGGCCCAAATGCAATCGGAGGAAATCCGAGTGGATGAGGTACAGTCCGGCGTTGACCTCGTGGATCGCGAGCTGCTCGTCGGTGCATTCCTGGTGCTCGACGATGCTGACGGGAACGCCGTTCTCTCTGAGGACGCGGCCGTAGCCGGTGGGGTCGTCGACGCGCATCGAGATAAACGCGACGCCGTCTTGGATGGCGATGCTTTTCAGGGCCTCGAGGGAGCTGGCGCGAATATTGGGGACGTCGCCATAGAGGATGAAGACCCAGCCAGCGAAGTCTTCGAGGGCGCTTAGGCCGCAACGCACGGCGTCGGCGGTGCCGCGCTGCACGTCCTGCACGGCGAAGAGGAGCGTGGGGACCGTCGCGAAGTCCGACCGCAGCGAGTCCTCGACTCGCTCCCGACCGTAGCCCACCACCGTCACGACCGTCTCTAGCTCTGCGTCGAAGCACGCTCGCAAGACCCTAGCCACCATGGTCTCGCCGCAGACGGGATGAAGCACCTTGGGCAGGTCCGACTTCATGCGTGTGCCCTGTCCGGCGGCGAGCACTACGGCTGTGTATTTCTGTTGTTTATTCACGCTTTAGTCCCCCTGTGGAAGCACGGCGTCGCACTATCCTCCAATTCGTCGTGCGTTTCCAACGGCAAACGAACGAGAGTGGGCCGAGGTCAGCGGGACAGAGGGCTCAGGCGTGCTGCCACCAAGGGCTTTAGCAAGGCGGGGAGCTCACTGAGCGCTTCGACGTTCCAAGTGGCCTCGTCGCAGGGCGAGCCGAAAGCGACGGAGCGCAGGCCTGCTTCGTTGGCCCCAAACACGTCGGTGAAGGGGTTGTCTCCCACGTGGACGGCGAAGGCCGGGCCGACGCGGAGGGCTCGCAGGGTTGCGAGGAACATCTCGGCGTTTGGCTTGGAGATGCCGACCTCGTCGCTGAAGGTCAAACAGTCGAAGAACTCGAGCAGATGGTAGCGCTCCAGCAGTTTGCGCAGCATCTTGCCAGTCGAATAGGAGGTGTCCGAGATGACGGCGAGCTCGACGCCCATGTTTTTCAAGGATTGCAGCGCCTCTCGAGCGCCGGGATTGGGCTCTGGGGGAGCTTCCCACAGGCTCTCATCAAAGGCGCGGCAGACATCCGCGGTCAGCGCCGCACTCAGGGCAGGCAGCTCGAGTTGTTGGAGCATCCAGGCGACCCGCTCGGGGTTGCGCAGAGTGACCCACCGTTCGCGCCAGACTCGCTCCCATCGTGTGGCTTCGAGGCTCATGACCTCTTGGACCCGTTGGTGGTCGACGAGGGAGCCGTTGCGGTGCAGCGCGTGGGTCAACGCGTTGCTCCGCACTACGTCTCGTGCAGCACTACCCCGCTGGTGGCCCTCGATGAGGGTCGCCCAAAGGTCGAAGGTAACAGCCCGAATCGGGCCGTCAGCGCTTGCGATAGGTCGCGCTGGAGGTGCAAGTTTCGTGGACAATGACGGCGTCGAGATCCGGTAATGTTGCGGTAAGCCGCTCGAAAATCCAGTGAGCCAAGACCTCGCTGGTTGGGTTTTCGAGCCCTGGGATTTCGTTCAAGTAGTAGTGGTCGAGGGTGTCGTGGACGGGTTGCCAGGCCGCCCGGACATCCGCAAAATCCATCAACCAGCCCATCTTCTCGTCCATCTCACCGACCAGGACCAGCTCGATCTGATAGCTGTGGCCGTGCAGTCGGCGGCACTTGTGGCCGTCGTGAACGTTGGGAAGAAGGTGAGCCGCCTCAAAGCGAAACGTCTTGTTCAGTTCAATGATCACGTCGCGTTCCTGATTCGGTTCGCAGCGGCCCTTTGCCCAGAAAACACTCTGCCGTGGGCGCTCGCGGTCACGCTCGATCCTGGGAGGAAATTGAGCGTGTGCCCGACAATCCAACATTAGACCGAAGCTAACACCGACACGAGGAGTTTTCCAGCTTCATTGTATTTTTCAGCCCGCGTCTCACACGCCGCGGGTGTGTGGGTCCCAGATAAACTTTTGGATTTGCAGGTTCACTCGAACGGCTAGGTCAGCTTCCAAGACCCACTCGCACAGGAGTTTCGGATCCAACAGACCGAGGACTGGGGAGAAGTGAACCGGACAACGGTCCAAGAGGGAGCGCGAGCGCACCGCCTCGGCGGCCCAGTCGAAATCTGCGCGGTCGGCGAGGACGACCTTCAGCTCATCGCTCGGTCGAAGCGCCTCCAACTGCCAGAGGTTCTTGTCCGCTTCGCCGCTACCAGGGGCTTTGATGTCGACGATGCGACGCACGCTCACGGGGACTTCGCGAATGTCGACGCTGCCGCTCGTCTCGAGGAGCACCGTGTAGCCCAAGTCCAGGAGGGTCTGCATGAGAGACAGCACTGGCTTCTGCAACAGCGGTTCGCCGCCCGTGATCTCGACCAGTTTGCAGCTCGCCATTGAACGTAGGGTCTCGACGACCGAGGGGACATCGGTCCAATGGCCGTTGTCGAAGGCGTAGGAGGTGTCGCACCAGGAACAGCGCAGATTGCAGCCAGTGAGTCGCACGAACAGACAGGGCCAGCCGGCGTAAGTCGATTCTCCTTGAATGGAGTAAAAGATCTCCGAGACTCGGAGACGGTCTGTGTGCGGCGTGCTCACGGTTCGAGCTCTGCTTGCGGCCCAGTGACTGACGGTTCGGGGCCGAGTTGTTACGGCCTTCTACCACATCGCGTCAGGGCGGACCACGCAATATTTGCCGAGACCGCCTGACCACCGGAGCGCCGACGCCCAGCGAACCACCTTATCCACAGGGGAAGGGGCTGCTTGACGCCCTCGGGGGGTTTGGTTAGCGTGTCCGCTCGCGCGCGTCGCCCGTGTGCGATCATTATTAATGTTATCAATAGGTTGTGCCGAAGTTCGGCGCGGAATGGTCGTTCCTATGACGAACGAAAAGCCCCCCAAGTCCACCGACGCCATCGATCCCGTCGACCCAGCGGCCGCGAACCCCTCCGAGCGGCCTGAAGACGAGTCACCGAAGGTACAAGACGCAGACGGTTCTGACGTTGATGGCGCCGACGCCGACGAAGCCGACGAAGCCGAAGGAGCCGACGAAGCCGACGAAGCCGACGAAGACGACGAAGACGACGAAGACGACGAAGACGACGAAGACGACGAAGACGACGAAGACGACAACGACGACGAAGCCGCTGAAGACGACGAAGACGACGAAGACGACGAAGCCGACGAAGCCGCTGAAGACGACGAAGACGACGAAGACGACAACGACGACGAAGCCGCTGAAGACGACGACGCGGACGAAGACGACGAAGACGACGCCAAGGCCTCGTTGAACGCCGCTGCCGACTCGGATTCCGCAGCAAAAGCGGGCCCTTCGCCGCCGCCCGCGGCGAGCCCGCGGAATTCACTTCCCGCAGACACCATCAAGCGCCAGGTGTTCACACGACTGCGGCGGCTCATGGGCCGCGCCGCGTTCGAGCTCAAAGACGGCGATCCGCCGAGCGGCACGACGGGGTCGACCAGCAAGGACTACGTCGGGTCGAACGGCGACCAGAACCTTCAGGATTGGGAAGAAGAGTGGGAGGCGCCGGTCACCCTCGACGATCCCCTAACCACAAAAGGCTATCCCAAAGCGACTTGGTTCCGATTCGATTCGGAGCGGCGCAAGAACTGGATCGGGCTGGGGATTGTTCTTCTGTTGTGCTCGCTGCTCTACATTCCGTTCGTCGGTTCGTTCGGGCTGTGGGATCCTTGGGAGACTCACTACGGCGAGGTCTCGAGGCACATGACCGAGACCCAAGACTGGATCAGTCCTTGGTGGGGGTCGCACTGGCACCGACCGGATGCCGGCGCCGAAGGAGCAGGTTTCTACTCGAAACCCATCCTCGTGCTGTGGTCCATGGCCATCGGGATGGAGATCTGGGGCTGGAACGAGTTCGCCATACGCATTGGTGTCGCGCTCATGGCGATCTTCGGCGTCGCCCTGACCTTCTTGATGGGAGCCAACGTTTGGAACCGCCGCGTGGGCTACTTCATGGCGACGGTGATGGCGACCTCGCCGTTCTATTTCTTCCTCTCTCGTCAGACCCAGACCGACATGCCGTTCGTGGCCATGATGCTGTGCGCGATGGCCTTCTTCATCATGGGGGCTTTCGGGCGCGATCGGCGCAAACCCGCCGACGCAGTACATTATGGCTTGGTCTTGGGGACGACTTTGGCGCTGATGCTGCCACAGTTGTATCTGATTGGTGTCGATCAAGGCTTCGATGAGACCCAACGCGCGGCGCGGCCAGGTTTGCGCGCCGTGTCTATGAACGACTTCAAGGGGCAGCGAGTCTTCGAAGACGTCGTGATGGTCAGCTCGCCGAAGCTCTCCCCTGCAGAGCGCGAAGGCCTCGCCGAGCTCTCCCCACAGGAGGCCGGCGCCCGCATCGAGGCGTCGCGCTCGAAGCTGCCGGACTTTCTCTTGGAGCTCGCCGCGCCCCTCTTCGTCACGGCTTTGGCGGTCTTGGGGATCTTCGCGCTGCTCTACCTAGGAATCAGGGGACGCCTCAAAGATCGGCTGTTGTCTCGGCGCTCCAATCGCTTCCCAGCGCTGCTGTTGATGGCCCTGGCGCTGCTCTCGCAGTTCATGGCCCTCGGCTTACAAGTCAAGCGCCTCTTCGACGCCTACGGGATGAACTGGGAGTCCAACTACGGCGCGGTCTTCAACCTCGTCAAGTTCAGCGGCGTCGCGCTCTCTTTGGTGCTGATCGGGAGCACGGTGTTGATGATCCAGCGCTTGAAGAAGCTCTGGGCCGCCGAGGATGGCAAGAAGGGCGATGCAGAGCTCAACCGCTCGATGAAGATTTTCGCGGGGTTGACTGGGTTGGCCACGCTGGTGCTGGTGCTCAGCCCGGTGTTCCTCGTGATGAAGGCCAAGGCGTTGGGCTTCGACGGGATGTCGTTCTGGGACGACGAGGCGTTTCCCCCGTTGCGATTCGTCAAGATCATCCTCAACAGCGTCTACGCGCCGATCCTGTTGGGGCTCTTCCTGGCACTGGCGGCGTGGTTGCTCCTCAGCGCCAAGAGCAAGTTCTGGGACGAGCGCAACTCGCTGGTTATCTGGTCGACATTCGTCCTGCTGCTGTCGGCAATCTTCCTTTGCGTCTCGGTGTTTTACATCCCGATCTCCATGGACGGGCAGCTCTCGACGTTCGGCCGCGTGGCCGGGCGCTTCGTCGGCGGCGTCTTCCAATGGGGCCCAGTACAGGTCGTCATCTACCTGCTCTTTTTTGCGATCATGGCCATCAGCTTGGTGGCCTCAAAGCGCAAGACGGTCGGGCAGATGAATTTTTTGGGGTTCTATATCTTTGCAGCGCTCGCCACCTTGGCGAAGGGTCTGTTGGGGTTCGCGCTGCCAGGCGCCATCATTCTCATCTACCTGATCTCGACCGTCGAGTGGCGGCGGCTGTCGGAGTTCGAGATTCCACGTGGGATCTTGACCTTCATCTGCGTCGGGTTCCCGTGGTACGCGGCGATGCTGATCCTGCACGAGAACGCTTACTTCCAGCGCTTCTTTGTCCATGACCACTTCAAGCGGCTGGCCAGCGGTGTTCACCAGATCGACTCTGGGACGTTCGAACACTTCGTGCGCTGGCTGGGCTATGGGCTCTTCCCCTGGGCTGCGCTGCTTCCCGCCGTGATCCTGCGCTTCGGGATGGGGCGTGGCGTGCTGCTGCGCGACGACAAGTCACGGGCCACGCTGATGCTCGGCATCTGGGCGGTCTTCGCCTTCGCCTTGTTCTCGTTGTCGAGCACCAAGTTCCACCACTACGCCTTCCCCATCGTGCCACCGCTCGCGGCGCTGGTCGGTCTGCTGCTCTGCGACATCTTCCAGGGCCAGATGAAACGCCTCGCTCCAGCCATGGTCATGGGCGTCGCATTCCTGGTCCTGATCGGTTGGGACGTCTCGAACGACCCGCAAGTCTGGAAGAACCTCTTCACCTACAAATACGACCGCGAGTGGATCGACCGCATTCCGGAGTTTACGGCGAACCTCTTCGGCCATCCCACCGTGGTGGGGGGCGCCGAGCTGCAGGCCGAGTTCCAGTCCTTCGCCATATGGGTAGGGGTGGCCTCATTTGTCGGCATTGTTTTGATCTGGTTCACCCGGCGCTGGCTTCGTCGCACCGGCGTCGTCGTGCTGGTCGGCGCCAGCATCGCGTTGACCGTCTGGGGTTTGAACGTCTACATGCCGGGCATCTCGCCCACTTGGAGCCAGAAAGGTGTGTGGATGTCCTACTGGGACACCTGCACACGAACCGAGGCCCCGCCCGACGCCGACCCGAAGAAGATCTGGTGCGAGGAGAGCTCCTTGGTCTACCGCGTGACTTGGCGCGGCGAGCACTACTACTCGCAGAACGAGGCGATCCCCATCGGCAGCGACGACGATCTGAAATACTTCGCGTCCGCGAATGGCGAAACGCCCTTCTACTTCATGGCCGACCGCGCTCGGTACTGCCTCGGCAGCGACATGTCTCCGAACTTCGGCGACGACTGCAAGGGCACTGGCAGCCTCGTCGGAGAGGTGCGCAAGTACTTCGGAGGCAGCAAGTTCGACCATGAGTTAGTGTGGGACGACAACCTCAAGTTCATCATGGTCAAGTTCTATCCCGCCGGGAAGCCTGGCGCCGAGGCCGAGGTCCCAGCGGAGAAAGGGGGGGCGCTCACGCCGAAGAAGAACCCGCTGAAGCGGCCTATTCCGGGCCGTGCAACTCCAGGGGAGGGTGTCATTGCGCCCAACGTCGATGGTGCGCTGCCGCCCGCGGCAGTGTCGCCCAACGGGACTCGACGACCGGCGATGAGCAGGCCCGTCAAGCCCATCCCCAGCGAAGGGAGCTCATTCCCCAGCGAAGCGGCTCCACCTCCATGATCATCGAGTTTCTGGCCCACGCCGCGTTCCGCCTCGTCTCGAGTGCGGGAACGCGGCTCGTGTTGGATCCCTACGAATCCGGCGGCTTCAGTGGAAGAGTGGGCTTCAGGCCCATTGAAGGGCCTTGCGACGGCGTCGTCATCACCCACGATCACCTAGACCACTGCTTTACCGGCTCACTGACCCCGCCTTTCGAGGTGGTGCGCACCGCCGGTCGCGTGGTGGAGGTGGAGATCCGGTCGGTGTCTGCGTTTCACGACCAGGAGCAGGGGAGGCGATTCGGTGGGAGCATTGACATGAAGGTGTTGACGTTGGACGGCATGACCCTCTGTCATGCAGGTGATCTGGGACAACGTCTCACCCCATCTCAGCTCGAAGCGCTCGGCCCCATCGACGTGCTGCTCTTGCCTGTCGGCGGCTTCTACACCCTCGACGCCGAAGACGCTCATTTCGTGGCGCAACAGCTCGAGCCGCGAGTCGTGATCCCATGCCACTACAAGAGTCGCTCTTGTGGCTTCGACATCGCCCCGCGAGAGCCCTTCGTCGAGCGCTTCGAGCGAGTGCTCGCCGTGCCGGCGGGAGCTTACGACCTCGCGCTCGGGACACTCCCCGAGGCGCTGACCTGCGTGACCCTCGAGCCCAGTCTGGACTGAGCGAGCGCTTGCTCCCGACGCGCAGGTTAGAGGATAGTGCTGGCTTCGAAGAACCCGTGAGGCCAGGGTCCCGAACAGGGGGCGGCGAACCACTGCACTTGACGCCCACGAGATTGGCGTGGGCTGCGGCGACAACACTGGATGCGCGATGGAAAATGCCAAGGAGATCGTCGCTGATCTCAGCGTCCGCGCCAGGGTGCTCGAGGCGTCCTACGCCTTGGGACAGGCGGTTTCGCGGGAGTTGGACATGGAAACCCTCTGCGACCTTGTCGTAGAGCACCTGAGTCGCGTCTTTCACGCCGAGAGCCTGGCCCTGATGTTCTCCGACGACGAAGGCGCCGAGCTCTACGTGAAGCGGCTCCGCGGGCAGTCTGGAGAGCCTGGAGACACTCGCCTGAAGTCCAGTCGGGGCGCAGCGGGCACGGCCCTGGCCGAGCAGCGCTTGGTGTGCCTCCGGGAAGGGCATCCGGCCCTGCGCGACCCCACGTTGGTCGAGCCCTTTCACACGCCAGCCTCGGTCGTTGCAGTGCCCCTGACCGCGCCCGAGGGGACGCTCGCGCACCCGCTGCCCGAACCGCTGCCGCCGCCCATGGGCTCACGGGCCACCGCGGCTGTGCCCCTGGTCGCCAAGAGTAAGGTCAAAGGCGTGTTGGCGCTGACCTGGGCGGAGGGCGAGGCGCAGCCCTCGGACGAAGACCTCTACATGCTCGAGGTGCTCGCCGCACAGGCAGCGACGGCCATCGATAACGCCTGGCTCTACGCCGAGATCCAGAAGCTCAATGAGAGCCTGGAGCTCAAGGTTCGGGCACGCACCGCCGAGCTCGACGCCATCAACGCCGAGTTGGCCGCCACCATCGAGGAGCTCAAGCAGACCCAGACGCAGCTCGTCCAGAACGAGAAGATGGCCAGCCTCGGCCAGCTGACAGCGGGGATCGCGCACGAGATCAACAACCCGCTCGCCTACTCGATCAGCAACGTCGGGTTGGCCACCGCTCGACTCTCGACGCTCGAAGAGTTCGTCAATTTGATGCTGACCCTCGACGACCTGCGTGAGGTTGTGTCGCCGGCCGAACGCCTCGAGCGCTCTCAGACCTTCATTCGCGGTCTAGTCGGCGACGAGCGCTTTGCCGCCGACGTCGAGATGTTCGAGGCCGAGCTCATAGGGCTCAGCGTCAAGGACGCCGCGGACCACTGCGCACAGTTCCTCACCTACGTGCAAGTTTGCCTGAAGCGGGATTTGCAGCGTGACGAGCCGATGGCGGCGGTTCGCAACCTGCTTGAGCGCGGCTACCGTGGGCTGGAACGGGTCAAGGCCATCGTCCTCGATCTGCGCAGCTTCTCGCGCCTCGACGAGGCCCAGTACCAAAACGCAGACGTCGACAAGGGAATCACCAGCACGCTCTCCATTGTCGCGCACTTGGTCAAGGATCGGCAGGTCGCCATCGAGCACAACGCCGGGCTTGCGGACCCCTATCCCTGCTTCCCAGCGAAGCTCAATCAGGTCGTGCTCAACCTGCTGACCAACGCCATCCAGGCCTCCCCTCCGGGACGAAAGGTGACCATCACGACGTTCGAGACGACAAATGGACCGCGCATCGTGGTCAGCGACGAGGGGTGCGGCATCCCCCCCGAGAACCTGACCAAGATCTTCGACCCCTTCTTCACCACCAAGCCCGTGGGCCACGGCACCGGCCTGGGTCTGAGCATCAGCTACAAGATCATCGAAGAGCACAGAGGAAAAATCTGGGCCAAGAGCTCCTTAGAGGAAGGCACTACCTTCACCATCGAGCTGCCTCCGAGAGGCGCCGGGAGAAGAGAATGAGACGAACCGGAAACAAGACGATCGTGCCGTTCAAGGCCAAGATCGTCGAGCCCATTCGGCTGCTCCCTCGGGCGGAGCGCATCGAGCGGATCATCGCCGCTGGGTTGAACCTCTTTAACCTCGAATCGCGAGACGTCTACATCGACCTGCTCACCGACTCCGGCACCGGCGCCATGAGCGCGCAGCAACTGGGCGCGGCGATGATGGGCGACGAGTCGTATGCAGGCTCGCGCAGCTTCGAGCGCCTGGCGGAGAACTTCTCTCGCATCACCGGTCTACCCTACGTGATTCCTGCTCACCAAGGACGCGGCGCAGAGCGGGTCTTGAACTCGGTGCTGGTCAAGAAACACCAGATCGTACCGGGCAACTCGCACTTCGACACCACCAAAGCCCACATCGAGTTCTCGGGCGGCCGCTGCATCGACTGCACGATCCAAGCAGGCAAGAGCTCGCAGGAGCTGCACCCCTTCAAAGGGAATCTCGACCTCGTCGCGCTGCGTCAGGCCGTCGAAGAGTACGGGGCCAAGCATGTCGCCTACGTGCTCATCACGGTGACCTGCAACTCGGGCGGTGGTCAGCCAGTCTCGATGCAGAACATGCGAGAAGTGAGCGCCTATGCGCGCTCGCGTGGCATCGCCGTGTACTTGGACGTCGCCCGCTTCGCCGAGAACGCGTTCTTCATCAAGGAGCGAGAAGAGGGCTACGCCGACAAGAGCATCGCGGAGATCGTCTTCGAGATGTTTTCTTATGCGGACGGCTGCACGATGAGCGCGAAAAAGGACGGCATCGTGCCCATGGGCGGCCTGATCGGCGTGCGCGATCAGGGGCTCTTCGAGGCGTTGAAGACGCCGACCATTCTCTTCGAGGGGTTCTTCACCTACGGCGGCATGAGCGGGATGACCATGGAGGCACTGGCCACCGGTCTCGAAGAGGTGCTCGACGAGGACTACCTGAGATACCGCGTCGGACAGGTGGCCCAGCTGGGCGCTTGGTTGGAGGAGGAGGGCGTCCCGATCGTACGCCCAGTCGGTGGACACGCCGTGTTCATCGACGGACGGCTCTTCTTCCCAGACATCCCCGAAGACGAGTTCCCTGCGCAGGCCGTCTGCGTCGAGCTCTACAAAGAGGGCGGCGTGCGGGCTGTGGAGATCGGCTCGAACCTGATCGGCCGCAACCCGGACACCGGCGAGAACATTCGCCCAGCGATGGACCTTTGTCGGCTGACGATCCCACGGCGAGTGTACAGCTCCGAGCATCTCGAGCACGTCGTCGACGCCGCCAAGACGGTCCTCGACGGGCAGCACAGCCGCAGCCGTGGGCTCGCCTTCCTTAAAGAAGCCCAAGGCATTCGCCATTTTGCGTCCACGTTCCGAGAGCTCTAAGCGTCGACGGCAACGGGTCGCCGCCGCTTCAAATATTTGTCTCCCTTCAACAAGGTGGTCCTCATGTCCTGGAAGACGTTCAAAGAATCTGGCAAGTTGCCAGAGGGGAGCCCGCTCAAGAAGCTTGGCCTCCTGGTGGTCGATGACGAGAGCGAAATCATCGAGTCACTGGGCGAGATCTTCAAGCAGAGCTTCGACATCTTCTCGGCGGTGTCCGCGCGCGAAGGCTTGGAGCTCTTCAAAGAGCACGCCCCGAAGCTGATCCTCAGCGACCAGCGGATGCCCGAGATGAGCGGCTTGCAGCTCCTCGAGCGCATCAAGGCCATCAACCCAGACACCGTGCGGATCTTGGTCACTGGCTACAGCGACATCAACGTAGTGATTGACGGCCTCAACCGCGGGCTCTTGTGGAAGTACGTCACGAAACCCTGGGACAACGAGGAGCTGAAAGCCCTAGTCATGGAGGGCGCTCGAAACTACGTCAGGGAGCACGGCCTCGACGAGAGCGCGTTCCGCTTCTCGGGGTTCTTGGGCTTCTGATGGACTCCATCAACTCGGCGGTACGAGCGACTATCCCTGGCGGTTTTTTTCCGCCGATTTGCCCCCCTGGTTCTGCGGACTCGCGCAACTTCGACATCCTGCTCAAGCCACCCAACTCGCGGTGTCCACACGCGGTGCTCGTATCGAGATTCAGCAACTCAGCAATGCGGACGTCGCCGCCCAACCCGTCTTGACTGCTTCGAGCCCGGCATGAAACGCCGCTGCTTCTCATCGAGCAAGCTGAAGAAGAGCACTATCGCCGCCCTCAGTTCATCTGAAATGACGGCAGGCCGCTCTGGGGCTTGATGGTTTTGGGGTTGGTCGCGCTGCGACGGCTTCGAGCCTGAAGCCGAGAGCAAAAAGCAAAGGCCGCGCTCGAGCAAGCGCGGCCTTTGCTTTGTCGAAGAACAGAGTCGCAGGGCCTACTACTAGACCTGGGACATGGAAGGCTCACCGAACTTGCCGGGGAGGGTGCCCCAATTCGGCGTACGGAACCACGATTGGCGCGGTTGTTCCAGCCCGTCGCCGAATTGGGGCACCCTCCCCGATAGCAACGTTCTGGAATAGCCTTCCTTGTGACGCGACGTGGTAGGAAACTCTCGGGCGGCGCGACGCCGACCACGGTGCAGAGCACCAAGCTAGACCTTCCTGCGAGCCGGTCCTTCAGAGGACTTTGAGATACCAGGTTCGTTTTGGCTCGGCAAGGCTACACGCTCGCCGCGATGCTCATCGGAGGACTACGAATCGTCGCACACCCTCGGCTCGAGTCTTCCTGGCGATGAGCTCCAGCCACTGGGGAATACAGCGGTGGGCTGCTTGGGATAAGACGCAGCATATTTGGCGACGCGCTCTGCAGCTTCCTCGATGGCCACGCTTTCAAACGCAGCGAGGCCCTCCTCGATCAATCCAGCCGCCAGTAGAGGTCGCCGCCCGATCTATGCAATGCCGCCGGATTGGGCTAGGCTCCAAAGCCACGACATCAACTCTGTGGGCCATTTGCGGCCAGGTTCCCAGCGCTCGCCGTCCGAACGGTGACTGCCCAACACCTCTCCTGGCGCGCCAAGCTTCGAGACGAGCCTTTTCCCGATGAACACACGCCTCGAAAACACAGTGGTCCGGATCGCATTCGACGCCATGGGTGGATACAACGCTCCGCAAGCCGTGGTCAAAGCGGCGGCCAGAGCCAGCCTCGAGCACTCGTTTCACTGCGTCTTGGTCGGTGACGGTTCGCAGCTCGATCCCTTGTTGCAGAACGAGACCCACAACCCGGAGAAGCTCAGCATCCATCACGCCGCGGGTGTGATCTCGCTGGGCAGCCGTCCGGACCAGGCTCTCGGCGGCGTGGGGGACACTAGCATCGAGCGCGCCGCGGCCTTGCTCGGCAGCGACCAAGTGGATGCCTTGGTGACAGCGGGCAACGCCGGTGTGGCGACTTTGGCGATCAAGCGGCACGTGCCCATGCTGCAGGGGATTCGCCGCGCGGCCATCGCAGCGGTCATTCCCACACCGCGGCGCAGGGGGGCCAAGAAGGACCCCTTTTGCTTGTTGCTGGACGTGGGAGCGTCCGTTCACACCGAGGCCGAAGACCTGTCGTCCTTTGCAGTGATGGGAGCGGCCTACGCGCGCTGCATCAGCGAGAACCCGAGGCCAACTGTGGCGCTGCTCTCGGTGAGCCGCGAGGCGGATGTAGGCCCCGATTGGGTCGTGCGAGCGCATCGACTCCTGGCGGGGCGAGCGGTCGACGAGCACTTCGAGTTCATTGGAAACATAGAAGGGCACCAGCTCCTCAGCGGTGAGGCGGACGTGGTGGTGTGCGATGGGTTTACCGGCAACATCACGGTGCGGCTCCTCGAGGGCATGGCCGACGCGGCCGTCGACATTGCGAAGGCGGCCTACGAGAAGAAGCTCAGCTGGCGGTTAGGGTTGTCGATGTTGTCTGGCGGACTGGAGCAGCTGCGCCGGCTCACGGACTGGGAGCAATACGGCGGCGCGCCGCTCCTCGGCTTCCAGAAGCCCGTTCTCGTGACGCACTCGGGCAGCGGTGAGCGAGCGCTGGTGAACGCGGCACGCGTCGCGGCTCGCGCTGTGCGTGAGGGCTTGGTCGCGCAGATCCAAGGGAAGCTGGGGTGAGGGCATGAAGCGAGACTCGAAACGCGTCGAGCATGTCTTCCGCTGGGACCTCGACAAGACCTACCTCGACACCGACTTCGACAAGGTCGCTGACCTGGTCAAGACCGCCTTCCAGAAGGCCGAGGAGAAGCGCACGATCCCTGGCGCTGGTGCGCTTCTGCGGGCGCTCCTCGCCGAAGTGCCCGAAACGCGTCGGGCCGTGTATTTTATCTCCGGTAGCCCTCGCCAGATGCGCAAAGTACTCGAGAAGAAGCTGGAGATCGATGGCATCCGGCCCGATGCCTTCGTTCTCAAGCCAAACCTACAAAACCTCCTGCTGCTTCGCTTTCGCGCGCTACGCGGACAATTGGGCTACAAGTTGCGCGCGCTGCTCGACCACCAGCCCGCAGAGCTCGACGGCGTCCCCGAGACCCTCTTCGGCGACGACGCCGAACAAGACGCCGTCATCTACTCCATCTACGCCGAGGTGCTCGCCGGGCGGATCCGTGGTGACCGGCTCTCGCGGTTGCTGCAGAGCGCCAACGTCTACAGCGGAGACGCCAAGGCGATTCTCGCTCGTGTGGAGGCCATGCCCCATCAGGACCGGGTGCGTCGGATCTTCATCAAGCTCGACCGCAAGAGCCCGCCCGGCCGATTCCGGCCTTACATGCCGCGCCTGGTGCCGGTCTACAACTACTTCCAGGCCGCGTTGGTCCTGTTCCAGGACTCTCTACTGACGGCCAACGACGTAGTCGCCATCTCGCTCGATATGATCGAGAACGACGGTTACAACCCGTTCGCGCTGACCAACAGCATGCAGGACGTCGTGCGGCGCGGGCATCTCGCCGCCGAAACCATCCAAAATATCGGCCGCAGCCTGCTCGCCGACTATGCGGTCGACGAGATCGCGCGGCGATTCTTAGACGAGTTCGCGGGGCGCATCGAGGCGTTGCACGGCTATCAAGCCGAGCTGCCCGAGCCTTCCCACGAAGAGGTCGACTACGTCAGCTTGCTAGAAGAGGAGCTGTCGGCGCGCAAGCGGCACAAGCAGCAGCAGAGGCTCGCCGATCGCCTCGGCAAGTCGGGCTTATTCTGAGGATTTGTCGCGCACGATCCGCACGCCGACCCAGTCCGGGCTGCCCAGGACCCCTGGGGCCTTCTTGTAGACAACGACTTCGACGGAGGTGACGAAGCGCAGCTCCAAGCAGCCGTCGGCAATCTCTTCGGCGAGCCGTTCGACGAGGAGGTGGCAGGGCCCCTGGCCGACGGCCATGATGACGCGGGCGAGGTCTTCGTAGTTGAGGGTGTCGCAGAACTGGTCGGTGTGGAATGCGCGCACGTTCTCGACCCGAACCTTGACGTCGACCCGGAAGCGCCGTCCCTGCTCGCGCTCCCATTTCTCGACGCCGTGTCGGCCCACGAACTCGAGCCCGATGACATGAAGCTCGCTCACCGTCATGGTGCTATTCCTGCTCTCGTGAAGTGAAGTCACCGCCAGGCTTTGCCTTGACGACGACGGGCCCGAGTACCAGTAAGCGTGACAGTTGACAACTGGCTCGACGGGCAGGAGCTTAGCCGACGCATTTCGCGCTCCCATGCGCGATCGGCCAAGAGGAAACATGGCAAACTCAGAGAATCTGCTCGCTGCAGGGTTACTCAACGTCTGTAAGCAACTCCTGGGGCGTGTTCGCGTGCTCGAAGAGGTGGTCAAGAGCCACCCCGACTTGCTGGCGGAGTACCAAAAGAAGCAAAGGTTTCTGGCCGCCTTTGAAGAAGACGAGTACACCACCACCGTTGGTACGCTGAAAGAGTGGCTCAAGACGCTCGAGGAGCAGGAAGATCTGTTCTCCGAATGAACGCATTGGCCCACATTCCCTCGACAAGGGACAAGATCAGGACTGAGTTATTGTCTCGACTGAACTATCTCCGTATACTCCAGCCGTTCTCGCCTGGATTCTTGCGAGAGTAGGGACTCTTCATCTTCAAGTGGGTAGCAGTGAGGACCAACTTGTCCTCAGTATCGCGGAGGTTGCTCGTGCAAAGCGGATCGATTGTAAAACGTGTTATCGCCCCCATCGCTCTGTTGGCGGGTCTCTGCCTGCTCCAATTGACGATGAGCTCCTGTGACGACGCTGGCACCGCCGCTGGCTGCTCGATCGACAAGGACTGCCCGAATCGCGGGACGGTCTGCGGTGAAGCCGGCGAGTGCGTGACGGTTCAATGCTCGTCGCGCTCGGATTGCGGGCCAACCCAGACCTGCACGCCCGAGGGGACCTGCACGGCGAGCGAGTGCGTCTCGGACGAAGACTGCGCCTCCTTCGGCTCAGGGTTCGTCTGCAAGGCCCAGCTCTGCTCGGCCGGCACGACCTCCGGCTGCACCTCCGACACCGAGTGCACCCCCACTGGGCAGGTGTGCAACATCCTCAGTGGCCAGTGCGAGACCCCCTCCGGTTGCACCGCGGACAGCGAGTGCTCGGCCGACAAGTACTGCGCCGCCAGCGGTCAATGTCAGCCAGGATGCCGTGTCGACGGTTGCGAAGGTGGCTTGACCTGCGACCTCACCGATCGCACCTGCAAGGGCGCTGACTGCACCGCCTCGGAATGCGCGGCGCAAGGCATGGCGTGTGACCTCGACAGTGGGCAATGCGCCCCTCGCTCGGGCAAGGCGATCTGCGAGACCTGTACCCTCGGCACCGAAGAGTGTGGGGGTCCTGGTGACCGCTGCGCAGCGCTGGGCGGCACCTCGATTTGCACGTTCGCATGTGGAACCTCCGCCGATTGCCCCTCCGGTTTCGAGTGCCAACCCATCACGACCACCGCGAGCGGCTGCATCCCCCTGAGCCGTACGTGTGAGGGCTGCTTCGTCAGCGGCTGCAATACCAACGAAGTCTGCAACCCCGAGACCGCCGCTTGCGACGTCAAGACCGCCAACTGCGCCGCCTGTGAGAACTCCATCGAGTGCGGAAATACCGCGACCTGCACGGCCTACCAAGGTCTCAACCGCTGCTTGGAGAAGTGCGTCAACGGGACGTGCCCATCCGGCTCCACCTGCAACACCGGCAACGGCACCTGTGAGCCCGACACTGGTGCGTGCACCTCTTGCTCGCTGGTCGCCTCCACCTGCACCACGCAGGGCATGGTCCTCGACGAGGAAGCTTGCGCCTGTGTCACCTGTTTGGTGGACGGCGACTGCACAACTGGGCTCTGTGCACAGGGCGTGGGTCAGTGCGTCCCTGGAACCGGCGCATGCCTGTCCGATGCTGAGTGCACAACTGGACACTGCTTCGGCTACCTGGGCACCGAACGCTCCGGCGTCTGTGTGGAGTGCAACGAGAACGCACACTGCAACGGCGCGACCTGCAACAATCACACGTGCGCGGTCTGCTCCTGCCCGCCCCCGCAAACCTGCAACGCCTCTGGACAGTGCATCACTGGCGGCTCCTGCACGAGCGATGCCGAGTGTGAGAACAGCAAGGGAGCTGGCTGGATGTGTGACCCTGCAAGCTCCAAGTGCTACACGCCAGGCACTTGCGATCCAGGCGATCCGTCCATCGCGCCGTGTACGCCACCAACGACCTGCGGCGCCGGGATGCTCGGAAACTCCTGCCAAGGCTGCGACATGGTGGCCGGCGGGTGCCGGCCCGGTGAGACCTGCCTGTCCTTCGGCATCCCCGGCTTCGACCTGGGCTGCATCGGCGGGTTGGGCTTCTAGAACATAGGTTCGAACGGGCTTTCCGAAGTCCGAAACGCCCTCTCGAGAGAGAGGGCGTTTCCATTTGCTGGAGAGCCGCTCTACCTACGCGCCCACTCGAGGCTCAGCTCGCACGAGTCCTCGTCGCCGGACACCGAGAAGCGTTCGAGTTGATAACCAGCCAGCTCAATCAGGACCCGCTGCCCAAACACCTGCAGCAACTGCCACGACCGCAGGCCAAAAAACTCGGCGCCGCTCAACCGCAGAGTCGCACGCCGTTCGCTCACCTCGGCCTCGACAACGCCTCGGTCGTAGAGCCTCGAGAAGGACCGAGGCGCGTACCCCAATACCTTGGCGGGCCCGAGCTTGCGCAACAGCAACAGCGCCACTCGACCGCTTCCTCGCCGTGTGTCTTCGGCCAGAGCCGGGTACAGCGCTGACCAGCTGCCTGCGAAATGGCGCTCGACGATCAGCTCTGTCACGCGCAGCTGGGCGACGACCGGGATCCAGTCTCGCTTCGAGGGCGCGAGCATGAGACCTGCCGCGTCGGGACCGAGCGCCACGAGGAGGTCGGACGCGGCGTTGGGGCCGAATCGGCGGGTGAGGTTCTCTCCCCAGCTCGCCATCAACGTCCCATTGCAGTGGCCCAGCAGCGAGCCACGTCCTGCGGGTACGTCTCTGCGGCTCGAGACGAGCTCTTCGATGCTGTGAAAGGGGCCATACTTCATCGGTACCTGACGTGCCTCGCCATCACCTTGTCATTTGGGGCGGCAAACGCCAGTCTCCTCAGCGTCAAACCCTTGAGGGTCCCGACTTTTGCCGTCCACGATGGATGCGAACGGAGTCGATCGCTGCTTGAAACCAAGCTGGCTCGCTTCGAGCCCGCTTGGTTCCGAGTAGCGCGCGAAATCCGTTCGCCTCACCGATATCCTATGGTCAGAAAGGAACGCCAATGTCCAATATCGATGGCAGCACTCCCCTCTTTCCTTCGGACTGGCCCGGCCCCGGCGCTCTCGACCTGACCCTGCACGATCTGCCACACGACTCGGCGGCCACAGAGTGGTGGTACGTCAACTGTCACTTCGAGCTCGAAGGCGGGCGCTCCCTCTCGCTGTTTGCATCGTTCTTCAAGATTATTCGCCAGATTGACGAGCTCACCGGGGAGGTCACGTACGCCTACTCCGTGACGTGGGGGGTGAGTGACCCAGGTCGCAAGACCTACTTCGCCCAATCGTTGGTTGACAAAGCGAGCCCTGAGGTCGGACTGCAGAAGATCGCGCAGAATCAGGCCTCGAAAGACGGGCGCATGAACCGCGCCCTCAAGGAGATGCTCGAGCAAGGTCAGGTGCCACGCCCCGACCGCATGTTCAAAGGCGATGTCTTTGTGAATCCCCGGCGCCTCGAGCTCGACTTCGACGGACTGACGTTGTGCAAGAACGACGCAGGGGCCTATCGCCTGCATCTCTTCGACGGCGAGCGCAAGGTTGGCTGCGACCTGACGTTCCACCCCCGAAAGCCGCCGACCCGCCACGGCGACGACGGAGTGGTTCGAGGAAGCGCTGGCGAGCACATGTTCTACTACTTCATTCCTCGCTGTGAGCTGACTGGGACGGTCACGTTGGACGGGGTCCAGCGTCCGCTGGCCCACGGCCAAGGCTGGTACGACCACGAGTTCGGCGGGCACCTCAAGAGCCAGGAGGAAGCGCAGTCGCCCAAGAACTCTGCGGAGCTGCCGTCGGCCGGCGCGTTCCACAACGCGGCCTGGGACTGGACCGCCATCCAGTTCGAAGATGGCACGGACCTGAGCGCCTCCAGCATCATCCGTTGCGAAGACAACGTGCGCATCGCCAGTTGGGTGATTGTTGTCGGACCAGATGGCGCGCGCACTTTCTACGACGAGATGCAGCTCGAGCCCCTTGAATGGTGGACGAGCACCCGCACGTTCGCGTCCTACCCAGTCAAATGGCGGTTGCAAGTCCCGGCGGCCGGTCTCGACGTGACGATCACGGCGGCGTTCGAAGACCAGGAGTTCGTCACCGTCATCTCGGCGCCGGCCTTCTGGGAAGGGCGCTGCCTTGCAGAAGGAACCTGGAACGGTCGCACTGTGCGTGGGCTCTCGTTCATCGAGCGCAGCGGTTTCGAGGAGCTGCAAGACCTAGACGACTTCTTTACCGCCGTCGGCGTGCAGGTCCGCAAGTCGGTCGAGAGCATCATCCCATTCGAGCCGACCTTTGAGCAGGCCCGGGATCTCGTGGCCTCCAAGGAGCGCTCGCACTACATGGACGGGGTCGACATCCCGCAGCTGACGCGCACCCTCGTCGCGCCTGTGCGCGAGATCACCGATCGCGGCGGCAAGTCCTGGCGTTCCTATGCGGCGCTGGCCTGTTGCGACGTGGTGGGCGGCGACAGCCGGCAGTTCGTGCATTGGCTCGCCATGCCGGAGTTCATGCACGTGGGCTCCCTGATTATTGACGACATCCAGGACAAATCGACCGTTCGCCGCGGCGGGCCGACTTGCCACCTCGTGTACGGCGAGCCCTTGGCCATCAACGCC
>PFUG01000387.1 GCA_002789955.1 Deltaproteobacteria bacterium CG_4_9_14_3_um_filter_63_12
GAGCTGAATCATGCGCGTGTTTCGTCAGGCATTTGTGGGATTCTTGCTCGCCCTGGCGTCCGGCGCCTTCGGCTTTGGCTGCGACGAGCGGGCCGCGACGCTCCCGCAGACTCTGACCATCGACGCGCTGGGTCAGGTCGGCTGCGTTGTGAGCTCGACGCCGCGCGCTCGAGCGTCGACGAGCTGCATTGGTGGTGCGAGCGTGACGTCGTTGCCGACGGAACGGCAGGCGGAGAGGTTTCTTTCGAGGGCAGTGGAGGAACCCATTGGAGCTGTGTCGAGCTCGCCGGCTTCGAGGGCAGCGGTGGCACCCATTGGTTCTGTGAGGAGACCGGCGCGAGCAATGTGGCGCCTGGCAGCCAAGGCGGCTGGGACTGTGTGGAGACCAACACCGAGAACCCGCAGAGTGACTGGACCTGTGTCCCGAGCAGCAGGCCCAGCGAGGAGCCCGCGTGCACCGCTTTGAGCCACCCTCCACAGGGTCTCTGGACCGATCCATTTGAGTGGGTGTCCGACTGCTCAGGTTGCGCCAACGGCTCCGCGGTTCAAACCTGCCAAGCCATCTACGTCGGTCGTGTCGACCACGTCATGGGGAACCTGGCCGATTTGTCGTTCGCCAAGAACGACGGCTCAGGACCGAACGCCACCGTCAACTATTGGGTCTTGTCCGCGCCCGCTGAGTCGCTCGAGTGCTCGGTGCAGCCCTTGTCGTCGATGGCGGTTCGGGCGTTCGGGGTGTGGCCGGCGGGCGAGCCGTTGTTGCAGGTCAAGGGAGTGCCGATTTGGGAGAGCGAGGCGGCGCTGATGTCGGCGCCTGCTGGAGCGGAGCAGACTTTGGCGCTGGTGACCGGCGGGGATGACGAGGTGGCGATGCGGCGGTGGTATCAGCGGGATGGGTTTGGGTTTGTGCGGGCTTGTTTGCCTTGAACGGCGAAGCCCGAGCCTTTCGTATCACCGCTGCCGAGCGAGGAGCTCATCTCGGACCCCGGCGAGCAGCCCCCGCCTCGTTCCTCTACCGCGCTTGGGACGGCATCGGGCCGACCATCAAGTGGGTCGTCGGTGAGCGCTGGGGCTCGGTGCTCGCCGCCACCCTCGATCCCTTCTTCGACACGGACAATTCCTTCGTGGGCGGCATACCCAGTGATTTCTTCAGGCTGCAACGAGCCCTCAGGGATCGCCCCCATGAAGAGAGCGACGACGAGTGGCCCGAGGAGGCGCAGCGGATCGTCGGGAACGACGTCCTCGACTACGTTCGCCGGGGTTTCGATGGTCCTTGACGACGCTCGCCGAATGGTTCGGGAGCTCGGCGCTTCTCAGGGACCTCCGCGCGAGCGAACAGGGTCGCTTGCTTCATCTGGACGCCTTGCGCCCCCCCCGTCAGCGTTGACATTGGCGTTGGCGTCGGCGAGCGCGCTGAGCTCCTGATGCAGCCGCGCGACTCCGGCGTTGCCCAAGACTCTCTGCAGCGCGGACATCGCCTGGCCGCAGAGCTGACTGCCCTGCCCATGCAGCTCCGAGAAGCTCTCTCGTAGGTCCTCGGTCCGCGACCTCTCGCGCAAGAGACTCGCCGACAGGTCCGTTCCGCTCGCCCCGAAAAACCGTTCGGAGAGGAGCTCGGGGAGGCGGTCGAGGGAGAGCTGTGCGTCGAACTTGTGGCCAATCATAGAGTTCTTGCCGGCAAGGGGAGCCGTGAGCCGAACGGCGGGTTCGGCGGAGGTGTGGGGGTGTTGTCGGCCACTCGCCTGCAAAGGTTTCCTGATTTCTTCAGGAAACGCGGAGGGTGAGGCGCGACGCGGCCGAGAGCGGTCCAGGGTCCAGCACCGGCGCAAGGGATGCCCGCCGGACAAGAAACGGGCAAGACCGCTCAGACGCGGTTCCTCGATTCCACCGAGGAGCCGGACCCCAGGCGAGGGAAGTTGACCCAGTAAACCGGTGCCGGAGGTCTTTGGGCTCAGGAGTTTGCGGGGAACAGCACTACTATTGGCGCAGTCGGAAGAAGGTCATCGCAATTCGTCCACTCGCGCTATCTGCAGTGAATTCTATCGACTCTCAAAGGGAACTGACTTCGCTCAGCGGCCAACCACGTCGATTTCGATGCCTGGCGGTCAGCGGCCAGCAGAAGGATTCGACGAAACCAGAGCTACCGACCGTCGCCCGCAAGTGATAGTATCGGACCTCGAATCCTCGGGCGCAAAATGGTTCGAGCCTTCCTCTTCGCTCCCGGATCGCCGTGGAAAGTCACCCTGCGAGCGCAGCTCGGGGGCAAGCCCAGCAAAAGATTGACAAGAGGGCACGCGGGTCAGTAAGCCGCCTTTCTGTCGCCCCGTTGGGCAAGCAATCGAAATTGGAGCGTCCGAATTGATGAATCGACCCTCGAATGTGCTCCTCGCCTTACTCTCGAGTTTGCTCCTCATCAGCGCTCTCGCCATCGGCTCGGCGTTGGCTCAAGAGACTTTTGAGGAGGTAGACCGCTCGGCGGCACGCCACGTGATTGGCGAGTTGGAGAGCAAAGAATCGCTCTCCAAGGCGCTCAATCAGGACGGCATTCGCATGAAGCAGATCCAGCCGGCGGTGGCCGCGCTGTCGACAGTCTTCAACTTCCGCAAGTCGCGGCAGGGCGACGGCTACGAGGCGTGGGTCTCGGACGAGGGGACGATCATCGAGCTCCGCTACATGAAGGGTAGCGGCATCTACTCTGCGATCTGGAAAGGCGGGGACAACTTTTCGGCCCGCTCCCTGACCCAGACACAGGCCGCCAACACGCCACCGATGGTGGGGGTGGACTCCGTCCCGCCCGAGCCTGACTCCGAAGGGGTCGAGCCCACCATCGAGCCCGTCGTTGCTGAAGCCGAGGACGTGTTGCCTCCCGCCGACGAGGTCGTCGAGGCGGAGCCGAGCCAGCCTGAGGCGGCGGAGGAGGAAGCATTGAGCGAGGGATTCGAGGACGACTTGCCAGTCCCTGATGAAGCGCTGCCAAGCACGCTGCCTACAAATCCCGTGCCGCGTCCCGCCGAGGTTGCCCAGACCGCCGCTCCGTCGGCCGCCGACGAAGTCCTCGCGCCACAGAGTCCGAACCACACGACCCTCCACCTAGCGGTCCTCTTGGTGGTGTTGGCGTGTGGCGGGGCGTTCTACTTCTTCAAGCACCGCCCGCATTATATCCCGCCTGGTGGGGTCTCGATGAAGCACCTTGGCAGTGTGAGCTTGGGAGGCGGGCAGCACATTGCGCTGGTCGAGGCAGGGTCTCGTATTTTGGTGCTCGCCGTCGGCGCAGGCCGTATCGCCCTGCTCAGCGACATCCCTGACGCCCGCAACCCAGCAACACGCCGCCCCCTCGCTGAAGGAGAGGACACCACAGGGTTCTGGCGCGAGGTCGCGAACCGTCCCGGAGCCGAGAGCCAATCGGAAGTCGAGGCGCCGCCTCCGCCTCCCCGCAATGTTGTGCCCCCGACAGTCGCGGCCCAAATGAGCGTCGTCGCGGCGGCCTCAGAGTCGCACGGCGAGACAGAGTCCGAGCCGACCTCTTCTGTCTCCACAGATGACGCCTCAGTCGAAGCGTCGAACTCCCGTCTGCCGGCCCGTCGCCAGCTGCTCAGTCGCGAGCCAACGGTGCTGCCGAGAGCACGAGACCCCAGGGCTGGTGTAGAGAGCGAGGTGATCAAAGCGCGGCTGCGGGAGCTGCGCGAACGCAATCGCAAACGCCGAGAGGTTTGAATCAGCCCCGCCAGAGCTTGGCGACCTCGAGGTGGGTGAGCTGTTCGTCTTCGCGTTGGGTGCACACATAGCGACGACACTCGATGGGGCGCGCGTCGTAAATGGTGCAGCCCTCGTCTTGGAAGAAGACGCACGGGCTCCTAAACATCCGGTAGAGGCGGTCGACACGAGTCCCTGGTTGGGCCAAAGGGAGCCCATCTCGACCGAGTTTCACCGGCGCGAAGACCTCGACGCGCTCGCCGTCGACGTCGAGCCCGTCGATGATCAGCGCGCTCTCGACGAGCTCTTGTGGAGACTGTCCTCGGAGCGCGGCCGCCGCCTCCACCTCACCAGGACCAAACCAGCCTGGAGAGGAACGACAGCAGAGGCCACGACGGATACACCCCAGCTCTGGATTGGGGTGTGGCAAATTCTCCTCGGCTTGCCAATAGGGATTCTCAGCGTCGGTGGTCGGTTCGGAGCGTCGGAGTTCTTCGCCGAAAATTCTGAGGCGTTTGGGGATGGCAACCGTCATCGTGCTCTCGTGTCGAATGAGGGTGGGAGGGTTGGGCGAAGAGCTGGGGATATCACGCAAGACTCGGGATTGGGGAATAAAAAGGGTTGCGCGGGTAATCTGTAGGGGTCGTCTTTTTTGGTTTCGCTGGGTGCGCGGTTCGTGCTAATTGGCCCCGCAACGTCCCCAGACCCCATCCGCCCGCCGGTCCATTGGCCGAATGCCCAACTAACGACCTGCAGAATCGACGATTCTGTTTGACGGAGGGCATCTCAAACCGAAAGATGAGACCGAGCGCTCACCTAAGATTTCATCGACGGACCGTCCAGGAAGTCGCCAACGAACCCAGTGTCGGATGGGTACCGAGGTTTGGCGCCTAGGCGCGGAACTGAAGAGGTCTCGATGCTCAATCTCGTAGGCTTCGTGCATCGACAAGCGCTGGCCGAGATCATCGCTCGCTGGATGGTCGATGAGCCGCACCCTGGAGATGTGCGACTCCTCAAGCGGATCGTCAACTTCAATTCGTACATTGCCCGCGTATGGGTTCACCATCTCGGACACATGTTGCTGTCCACCATGCATGGGCAAGAGCCCGAGCTGCGCATCCTGCACTCGAAGGGCGAGTTGAAAGACTTCGTTGTGGAGCATCCGACGTACACTACGCCACGCATCGAGAAGATGCGCGCGAAGTATCGGCGATTTCCCGAGGACTACTACCGCGAGACCCCGATCGACGGCGGCTACTACGTGCTCAACCCTGGGGGAGAAGAGCGCTTCGTGGGAGGGATGCGGATCAAGCGCTTCCGTCGCATCGCGGAGAAGGGCAGCCGGCGAATTATCGACTTCATGCTCAATCGCATCCGGCAGAACGCCGACGCCTTGGCGGACGAACGCGCTCAACGGCTCGGCATCTCGACCCGCGAGCTCTACACCCCCCCCGAAGAGATGGCCGAAGAGTTTGCGCACGCCGAGCGACGTTTCATCAAGAGCATCAAGCGCAAGACCATCCAATCCGAGCTCCCCATGCTCGACATCCCCGACGTCGTCGGTCTCAAGCTCATCGTCGAAAACAACGAATACAAGCGACTGTTAACCATCATCAACAGCGACCCCCGTTGCCGGCTCGAGGAGGTCGAAGAGCACACTGGGCTCTACAACGCTGTCAACATGAAAGTGCGCTTCCAGCTGCCCAAAGAGTTGCTCCTCGAGTTGCCCCCCATGGGGAAGGACCTGCAGGTGCTCGCCTCCCGCGGTTTCGACGTCGAGACCGTGCACGCCGAATACGTACAGTTCATCAAAGAAGCCGAGGATGACGTGATGGTCGAGATCATCGCTTCATCGTTCGAAGAGTACATGGAGTCCGAGATCGGCCGCTGCATGCACGAAGAGCGGGTGCTCGACCAACGTTCGACCAAGGCCTACTCGGGCAACCTCGCGACCAACGTACGCTACTTGATGGGCTACATCTTGGGTTTGTGCCGAGCCAGCGCCCAGGAGATCGACGAGATCCCCATCAAGCTCTGGGTCAAATACATGCCGGACACCATCGAGAACGTCATGCGAGGATTGGCGCTCTCCAACGAGCGCTTCTTCGACTCGTCCCCCTCGCACAAAGCCATTCCGTTGGGTCGCCTAGAGCTCGCCGCCTGCAACTGAGTCCTCAGACTTCGACCTTCAACGCCTCCAGCTCTTCCCAGCGCGCGTAGACGGCCTCGACGGCTGTCTTCGCGGTGGTGAGGGCGCTGAGAACTCCCGTCACCTCGGTCGGGCGGTCTCGATAAAGGCCTGGCTCCGAGAGCACCGCTTCGAGCCGCGCGACCTCGGCGTCGGCAGCCTCCACACGGGCTTCGATTCCGGCCAACTCGAGGCGCTCGGCGTAGGTCAGCGTGCGGACCTTGGGCTTGTCTGGAGCTTTGCGCGGCGGTTTGGGAATGTCCTTGCTCTCTACCTGTTTTTGACTCGCCTTCTCGGCGTCTCGCCGCGAACGGTAGAAGTCGTAGTCGCCGTCGTAGCGGGTCACTTCGTGACCATCGAAGGCGAGGATGGCTTCACAGACGCGATTCATGAAATAGCGGTCGTGGGTGACGAGGATGACGCACCCATTGAACGCCACGAGTGCGTCCTCGAGGACCTGCAACGAAGCGATGTCCAAGTCGTTGGTGGGCTCGTCGAGGATGAGGAGGTTGGCGTTCTCGGCGATGAGCTTGGCCAGTAGCAGCCGGCAACGCTCGCCACCCGAGAGGGTCGAGACGAGCTTACGTTGGTCGCCGTAGTCGAAGAGGAACTCTTTGAGCCAGGTATTCTTGTGAAGCTTGCGGGTGCCGATGCGCACCTCGTCCGCGTCGAGCACGGCGTCGAACACACAGGCTTGCTCGTCGAGCCCGCTGCGAGCTTGGTCCATGTAGGCAGGGCGCGTGTTCTTGCCCCACACCACCTCGCCACCGTCGAGCGGGAGTTGCCGCAGGAGTGCGGCGAGCAAGGTGGTCTTGCCGCAGCCGTTGGGCCCAACGATGCCGATCTTGTCGTCTCTCCTGACGCTCATCGAGACGTTGTCGAGGACGTTGAGGTTGTCAAAGCGTTTGCGCAGCCCTCTGGCTTCCAAAATGACGCCGCCGAGGCGGTCGTCGGCTTGGAACTCGAGCTGCATGTTGGCTTCACCGAGTTGGACCTTCGCGGCCTGCAACACCTCGACGTTCTTGATGCGCGCCTGCTGCTTGGTCGAGCGAGCCTTCGGGCCACGGGCGAGCCATTCGAGCTCCCGGGAGAGGATCTTGACGCGTCGCTCCTCCGCTTTCTCGAGGGAGTTCATGAACTCGAGCTTGCGTCGCATGTACTCTTGGTAAGAGCCAGGATAGGAGCGCAGCCCATGGCGATCGAGCTCGAGAATGCGGGTGACGACACGCTCGAGGAAGTAGCGATCGTGGGTGACGATGAGCAGGGCACCGGGAAAGTCCTTTAGGGTCCCTTCGAGCCACTCGATGGTGTCGGCGTCGAGGTGGTTGGTGGGCTCGTCGAGGATGAGGAGGTCGGGCTTGTTGAGGAGGACCTTGGCGAGGCAGACACGGCGGCGCTGCCCACCGGAGAGCTCGCTCATGGGGCGATCGAGCTCACTCTCCGCGATGTTCAGCCGGCCGAGGACGTCCTCGACTTGATGTTCCCAGGTCCACCCCCCGAGCCGATCGATGGCGGTCTGCACCTCGGCCTGCTCATCGAGGAGTTCGTCCAAGGCTGCGTCGTCTTTGCAGGCCGTGATCGAGGCAGAGAGGTGTTCGAAGCGCGCGAGGGCCTCGCGCAGGGGGCCGAGGGCGTCGGAGACCACCGAGCGCGGGGTCTGCTCGGAGCCGAAGGTCGGCTCCTGAGAGAGGTAAGCGAAGGCCGCTCCTCGGCGCAGCTCGACTTGACCTGCATCTGGGTCGGTGAGACCGCTCAGGATTTCGAACAGAGTGGTCTTGCCGGAGCCGTTGCGTCCGATGAGCCCGACCTTCTCGCCTTCTTCGATGACGAGATCGAGCCCATCAAAGAGCGCCTGAGGGCCGTACGCTTTAGACAGCCCTCGCACATTCATAACACCCATTTTCTCTCCCACCACGCACGCGAAAATGACCTTACAATCTTGGTTACTCGTACACGGTTAGCTCGCCCATTCCTACGGATTTTCGCGCGCTACTCGGCACCGAGCAGGCTCGCAGCGAGACTGCTGGCGTGCCTACGCGAGTTCGGATTCTCTCAAGGTGTGGATTCGAGGGTTGGGGTTCGCTCGGTCTTTCCGTAAGGTTGGGGCCTATTCGATTCGTCGTTCTGCCTAGGGAGGAACGCAGTCTGCACTAGACAAAGGGGGCCCTGGAGACTAGAAACCGGCCGACGCGCTGCAGGCTTTCACCTCTGGATGCCGCCTTTCCCACGACCAATTTCCGCTTCGAGAAAGTACTTTGCGAGCAGGATAGGTCGTCCGCTTGGTAATTTGGACGGTTCGATGAGTATTGAGACGAAGTTAGCAGAGGAGATCGCGCGCCGACGCACGTTCGCGATAATCTCCCACCCGGACGCAGGCAAGACCACGCTGACGGAGAAGCTGTTGCTGTACGGAGGCGCCTTGCGTATGGCGGGGTCGGTCAAGTCCCGCAAGACCGACCGACACGCGGCCAGCGACTGGATGGCCATGGAGCAGGAGCGAGGCATCTCGATCTCGACCAGCGTCATGCAGTTCGAGTTCGATGGCTGCCACATGAATCTGCTCGACACTCCGGGCCACAACGACTTTAGTGAGGACACGTACCGAACGCTGGCAGCGGCGGACTGCGCCATCATGCTCATCGATAGCGTGAAGGGCGTGGAGCCACAAACCATCAAGCTGTTCGAAGTTTGCAAGATGCGTGGCGTTCCCATCGTGACGTTCATCAACAAGATGGACCGCCTGGGCCGTGAACCTCTCGATCTTCTCAACGACATCGAGCAAGTCCTGCAGATCCCGACGTCCCCAGTCAGCTGGCCTATCGGCGCTGGCAAGTCCTTCCAGGGCGTCTATGACCGCTGGCACAGTCGCTTGTTGCGCTTCGAGCGCGCCGATGGCGGTGCGACGCGCGCCCCCATGATCGAATGCGCTCTCGACGACCCCGCCTTGGTCTCCAGCCTCGGGCGAGGTGCTCACGACGAGCTCATGGAAGCCCTCGAACTCCTCGATGGGGCAGGGGACACCTTCGACCGAGCGGCGTTCCTCGCCGGTGAGCTCACGCCAGTCTTCTTTGGCAGCGCCCTGAGCAACTTTGGTGTGGAGCCCTTCCTCAACGAGTTCGTGCATCTCGCGCCGCCGCCGCGCCCCAGAGAAGTGACGGCTGGCGTGCTGCGGCCAACGCCGTCGGAGTTCTCGGGCTTCGTGTTCAAGATCCAGGCGAACATGGATCTGCGCCACCGCGATCGCATCGCTTTTGTGCGGGTCTGCTCAGGTCAGTTCGACCGTGGGATGCAGGTCAAGCACATGCGGCTCGACAAGAATATCACGTTGGCGAAATCGCTGCAGTTCATGGCGCAGGAGCGCATGGTCGTCGACACTGCGGTTGCCGGCGACATTCTCGGCCTGTGGGACTCGGGGCAGCTGCGCATCGGCGACACGCTGTGCATCGGCGAGGACGTGGAATACCAAGGGATTCCTCGCTTCTCTCCAGAGCACTTCGTGCGTGTGGTGCTCAATGACGTACTCAAGCGCAAGCAGCTCAAGAAAGGTCTGGAGCAGCTTTCGGAGGAGGGCGCCGTACAGGTCTTCTACGACCGCGAGAGATTGGAGCGCGACCCGATTCTGGGGGCGGTCGGCATGTTGCAGTTCGACGTGGTCAAGCACAGGCTCGACAGCGAATACAACGTGAGCGTCGACTTCGAGCGGTTGCCTTTCCAGTTCGCGCGTTGGGTCGAGGGCGAAGACTTCGACCCAGGCGAGTTCGAACGGCGCAGCGGAACGACCTGTTTGCTCGATGTAGAGCAGCGGCCGATCTTGCTCTTCTCGAGCGAATGGATGATGCGTCGATTGGAGGAGCAGTACGACAAGCTGCGTTTTATCGCCGCGGTGCAGCCTGGCCGCATTCAGAAGTGATGTCTTGAGCGCCGCTCCTCCGCCGCTCTTCACGCGGCCTTTTATCGGGTTGACTGCCCTGCACTTCCTGCAAGCGCTGGGATACTCCTCGTTGGTGATGCTGCCGCTCTATCTCGAGCATCTCGGGGCGAGCCGGTCCGCCATCGGTGCCATTATGGCGAGCGCCGCGGTCGGCGGTGTGCTCTTTCGGCCCCTGGTTGGATGGGTCCTGGACGCTGTGGGGCGACGTCCGACGTTGATTGTCGGTACGGTGTTGTTGTCCAGCGCAATGGGTCTGATCGGCCTGGTCGACCGCATTGGGCCGCTCGTCTACGTCGCGCGAGTGCTCTATGGGATCGGCGTGGGAGCGACCTTCACGGGCTACTTCACGTTTGCCAGCGACATCGTGCCGGAGCACCGTCGGACCGAGGGCTTGGCCTTGTTCGGCGCATCGGGACTGGTGCCGCTGGCGTTGGTGCCACTGGTGCGGGAGAACGGTGTTTCGGCGCCCGATCTGGTCATCATTTTTCCGATCGTCGGGGTATTGATCGCGCTCTCGTTGCCTGGCCTATTGATGCTCAAGGAGCCGGAGCGGGCGCGGAGCAATACGCTCAGGCCGATGGCGATCTTGCGCACTTTGTGGGTCAGGCGGCTCTGGCCTGTTTGGGCGGCGACGGCAGTGTTCTCGACGTTGGTGGCCATCTTCATCGCATTTGGAACGGTGACGGCGGAGCGCCGCGGTGTTTCGATGTCGTCCGCGATTTGGTTTTCATACGCCGTTGGGGCTATCGCGGTGCGGCTCTTCGGTGCGCGGATTCCGGACAGGATTGGTCCGTCGAGAATCGTCGCGCCAGCCGTGGGGTTCTACATCGCCGCAGCGGTAGTGGCCGCTGTGTCGTTCGACACGTTCTCCTTTCTGGTCGCAGGGTTGCTGGCAGGGATCGCCCATGGTTACTGCTTTCCGGTGTTGACGAGCCAGGTGGTGACCCGCATGCCGGGTGCGCTGCGAGGCTCAGGAATCGCCACGTTCACCGCGCTCTGGGAGCTGTCGGCGCTGGTGATGACGCCGATTTTTGGGTTTGTCGCCGACCTCACCACGGATGGTGTGATGTTTTTGTCGTCGGCTGTTGTGGCGAGTGTTGGGCTACTGGCATGGGCGTGGCTCGAGCGCAAACACGGTCCGGTGCTGGCTTCGAGGGCAAGGCGTGGCTCCCTGGAGGCACACTGAGCGAATTGGTACCGCCATCGTTGTGCAATGTGTTCAGACGCGTTATGATGACGGTTTCAAGGAGGAACATTCCAGCGGATGCGTGTGCTGACGGCTGGAGCAAGGCGACTCTCTTCGCAGGTATGTCCAGCCTGTCGCGGTTTCCTCTAATTGGGTCGGCCCATGAGCTCTTTCCGCACGAACAGTAATAGGGTCAGCGTCGGGTCGCTCCCGAAGCCAGGCGACATCCTTGGCGGCTTCCGGATCGTCCGCTACATCGATCGTGGGGGGCACGCCGCGGTCTTCGAGGCTCTACACGAGAAGCTCGATCGGCCGGTCGCCATCAAGGTCTTGTTGCCCGAGGTGGTTGGGAACGTCAAAGGCGTTGTCGAGCGATTCCTACGGGAGATCAACCTCGTCAAGCTGGTCGAGCACTCCAACGTGGTGCGGTTGTACGACTTTGGCGGCACCGATACTGGCCAGCTTTGGATGGCGTCGGAGCTGGTGAAGGGCATCGAGCTACACGGGCTGATTAAAGAGGCCGGCGCGCTCGACCCCCACCGGGTGCGCGAGATCATGCTTCAGATGTTGTCCGGCCTCGCCGCGGCCCATGAGGTGGGGATCGTCCATCGGGATCTGAAGCCGAGCAACATCATGTTGACTCGCAAGGGGGCCGATCACGACGTCGTGAAGATTCTGGACTTCGGCATCGCCAAGACCCTCGAGAACGAAGACGAGCTGGCAGACGACGTCACGGGCGACGTGAAAGAGGCCCTCGGAACGCCTCGCTATATGGCCCCCGAGGTGCTCAAACACGCGGCAATTGGCCCATACACTGATGTTTACTCAGCCGGCATCATCCTGACAGAGATGTTGACCGGCAAACCGGCGTTCGATGCGGACACCCTGATGCAGATCATGGCGGCTCAGATGGTCAAACGGATCCTGCTGCCGGATTGGATCGAGACCTCTCCGTTTGGCCCCGTCATTCATCGGGCAACCGCCAAAGACCCTGAGTCGCGCTACCCGACCGCGCTCGAATTTCACGCCGCCTTGAAGCAGATTGGCCCAGCGGCGCTCGAGCTCCTCGAGCACCAGAGAGGGCTCGATGTCAGCAGCCTCGATGACCCAACGACCTCACCCGGTGTCTCGGTTCAAGCGTTTCGTACCCAACCGGCGCGACTGACCACCGGTCCCGTGCCTACCTCTAACCTCCCCGATGGACCCTTGGTCCCTCGGCGATCCTTCTTCGCACTCCATCGGTGGGCTATTGGAGCGACGATAGCAGTCTTGGCGGTTGTAGTTGGGCTCGTCGTCGCCTCTCAGAGTGACGAGACGCCGGCAGAAAGTGACACAGTCAAAGAGGAAGAGACGGTTTCGGTGCCGAAGAAACCCGTCGACGCTCAAACGACGCAAAGGGTCGCGGCAGATCGCGAGCCTGTGAGCATCACGTTCAAATCCATTCCGCACGGTGCGGCGGTGTTCGACGAAGGGCTGGTCAAACTCTGCGAGCCAACTCCTTGCACGGCGGCCATGAAGTACTCGAACAAGTCGGCGTCGGTGACCTATGAGCTCCTCGAGTACAAGCCCGTGAGGGCGACGGTCGTCCCGAACAAGGATCGCACCACAGAGGTGATTTTGGTGCCCATCGCCATCGACTCGGAGATGTCCATCGAAGTGATGGAAGTGCCAGTGGCCGGCGTGCCGAAGAAGAAGAAAGAAAAGGAACAGGTGAAGGTTGACCCATTTGCCATCGAAACGTTCGATTGAGCTCCTAAGGAGCGTGCTGATAACGGCAGCGATCGGGTTGCTGTGGCTAGTCCCGTTCTCCGAGGCGTTTGCATGGGACCCCGCGAGCTTCGCGCAGACTTTGGGGGAGGCTCAGGCCGACTACCAAGGGGCCAAGTTTGGCGCAGCACTCCAGCGCTATTCGGCGCTCGAGTCAGAGCTGACGGCCGCTCTCAGCGCTGGCGAGATCCCGGACGACCAAAAAGAACGGGCGCTCATGGCGCTCGACGTCATTCGCTACCAGATCGGACGATGTCACCAGAACGAGAACCACTGCCACGAGGCCCACGACGCCTTTCTCTCGTTTGGCGACTTCAGCGCGCTGAACCCGGAGCTTCGCACCAAGCTGCAAGTTCGCCTCTCCGAAGTGCACATGTGTTTGGCCGAGGAGGCGCTGGCGTCCGGCGATCTGGCGCTGGCGCTCAACGAGAGTGAAGAGGCCTCCAAGCTCACACAGCTCGTCGTTCTGGACGAGTCCTCCGATCCACAGTTCTCCGTGAGTCTCGCGACAACGCGCTCGAAGCAAGACGAGATTGGTCAGTCTGTGATCGCCCAAGTCGGCTCCGTGGTGCATCAGAAGCTCGACGCGGAAGATTGTGAGGCTGCGCGCTCAAAGATCGTTTGGGCAAAGAACGACCTGAACCTCGACACGGCCAAACTCGAGGAGGAGACCACCATTCGTTGTCCGGTCCCGCCGTCATGGACCGCCTACGCGCCGATCGCGCTGATGGGGACAGGGGGTGTTCTGGGACTTACGGCGGTGATCCTCGAAGTCGCAAATTCCGCCGATGTGTCAGAGCTCGACGATGCCAGAGACGCATGCTTGGCTGGCCTCACGACCCATTGCGAGCATGCGCTCGACCTTGCGTCGGCCGTCGACAGCCAGCGCACGACCACAGGCGTCCTAGTGGGCTTGGGAGTCGCGACCGCTGGCGCAGGCCTGGTCTGGTGGCTCCTCCAAGACGACCCAGGAGAGGCGGCCTCGTTGTCGATTCTCCCCTCCCAGCAGGGAGCAACCCTGGCGTATAGGACGCAGTGGTGAATAACAAACCGGCGAGAATGCGATCCTTGTGGGGCTTCGCGATGCTGCTTCTCTGGGCAGTGTCGACCCCTGCCTGTTCCTTCACCGCGGACACTGACATCGCCGCGATCGAAGCCCTGAAATGTGGCCCCTCCCTGCCGTGTCCTACGGGAGCTCGCTGCGCGGAGTCGGGGTATTGTGCCTCGGACGCGGACGTGGACATCAGCCCGGATGAGACATTGGCTGATGCGGAGGTCACAGACGACGCCACCCAGGTGGATGTCACACAACAGGAAACCACGGAACCAGAGTTGACCGACACCCAAGACACAGCAGTCGACGTGACCGACGAAGAGATCACCTGTGCAAGTCCGCTCACCATGTGCTCCGGTGTGTGCGTTGACCTTGAGACCTCCAACGCCAACTGTGCCGCATGTGGGGCGCGATGTGACGCCGAGCAGGCCTGTGTCGGAGGGAGCTGCGTGTGTGCCGTGGGACGGGTGACTTGCGATTCGCAGTGCGTAAATCCGCTCACCGATTCGCTAAACTGTGGGGCCTGTGGGCGGGCCTGTGCCGGCGGCGATGGGGCCTGCTACTCGGGAGCGTGTCGATGCCTCAACGTGAACGGCGTCATTTGTGTTCAAGGGGCTGATCACACCGTCACGGCGTTCTGCAACCGAAAGGACTGCGTTCTGACCTGTGAGAGTGGCTTTGCGGACTGCAATATGAACGGACAGGACGGCTGCGAGTCTTTGTCGCCGTGCAACTGAGGGACTGGATTTACCTTGTGTGCAACTTTCGCACACACGAGAGACGCTCCCCCGTTTCTCCAACCTCCAAGTCCACCTCCCCTCATGAACAAAGGGACCTCCATGAGATTCAAGCGTCTTGCCGTCATCACCCTCCTCGCCATGTCTGCTCTCGCCAGCGGTTGTTGGTCGTCAGCGCGCTACCAAACCGCCAACACGCTCGACCCAGGGCAGACCTCTTTCGGTGCAGGGTTCCAGGCCGTGAACCTGCGTGACATTTGCGTCGAAGCCGAAGTGGATGGGACCAAGAAGAAGAGCTGCGCCGGGGACGGTGACACCTCACTGAGCGACGTTTGGATTCCCAACCTGATGCCCGATCTCTTTTTCCGCTTTGGCCTCGCCAAAGACCTCGACATGGGGATCAAGCTCCTCTTCATCGGCGGTGAGGTCGATGTGAAGTACCGTCTGGTGGACACCGGCAAGGTCAAGCTGGCGATCGCTCCGGCTGCAAAGATCGGGTTCCCCTTCATCGTCGTGCAAGAGTACAGTGTGAACGTCCCATTGATTTTCACTGTCAACCTGGGCTCCGTTGAGCTCTCTGCCGCTGCGGGAGCCAATGTCGGGATGTGGAACATCCCCTTCACCACCGATGAGTCCCTAACCACCTCGGGATTCAACGCACAGATCGGCGCTTCCTTCGGCGGCCAGACTTGGTACATCCGCCCCGAGGTCGGTTACACCGCAAACTTCATGATTGCCTCGGACAACGACGCCACTGTGGGACTCGACATGGATTGGATTCATGTGGGTCTGGGCTTTGGCTTCATCTGGGGAGAGGCCGCTGGCGCGACACCCGCAGCAGTGCCTGTGCCGGTCCAGTGATGCAGACGCGTGGTCGGAGATGAGACGGCACTTTCTTCGTGCGCACCGAATCTCGGGCACGCACGCCAACGACGAGAAAGGCGCGACAGGAAACACTCCTGGCGCGCCTTTAATCGTTGGTGATGAACTCAGCGCCTGCGCTTTCGGCCCAAGAGCAGCGCACCGAGGGCGACGAGCAGGGAGAGAACGAGGCCGGAGTCACTGGAGTGCTGGCTGAGGCTACAACCGCAGTCACCCGAGACATCTCCCAGTCCAGTTGGCCGCGTGTCGTTGCCTGCACCTTGGTCAGGGGTCGTCGTATTGTGGGTGTCCAGAGTGACAACGTCAGGCGTCGACGTGGCGTCGGGTTGTGGGACATAGGTGTCCGTAGGCCCCACGTCGCTGTTTCCGCCGATGCAGGTCCCGGTCGCCGGGCTGCAGATGCCACCGCCGGGGCAGGTGACATTGGCACAGAGGTTGACGCAGGTCCCCGTTGTAGGGTCACAGCTCTCGGTCTCACCGCACTCCACGCCGACGCAGGGTGGAATGCAGGCAGAAGAGCCGTCGTTGAGCTGCAAACATCTCGCGCCTGCGCCGCAGTCGGCCGCTGAGGTGCAGACACAGGAGCAGATCGCTCCTCCATTGGCGTCAGCCAGGCAGACATCGTTAGCCGGTTCGCAGAACTGTCCACTGTTGGCGCAGTCGTTCCCCAGTCCGGGACATCCTCCAGTGCTCACGACGCAAGTCCCCGACGAAGGGCTGCAGTGCTGTCCGGTCGGGCAGGTCACGCCACTGCATGGGTTCGCGACCGCGCCAGTCACGCACCCTCGGTCTCCCGAGTCCAAATCCACACAACTGTTGCCAGCGCCGCAATCGGCGTCATTGGTGCAATAACATGAGCAGAACGCCGAGCCAGATGCGTCGGACAGGCAAAGCTCAGCGTCGGGCAGGCAGTTTGCGCCGTTATCTGAGCAGTCGATCCCCAAGGTGTTGCAGCTTGCAGCTCCACAAATGTAGCTGGCCGGACAGACCCCGGCATCCGCGCCGGGATTGAGACAGAGCAACTCATCCGCACCAGTATCGTTGGTCACGGTGTAGCACACCGTGTCACCCGGACATCTCCCAGTGGCGCATGACGTCGAACAGACTCCGCCCGTGCCGAAATCGACACAGACTCCCCCGAGACAATCTGCCCCAGAAGTGCAGCTGTTGCAGACATCACATTGGGCCCACAGCTCCTGTTGCGCTGCGACGAGGAGAATCAGACCGATGAAGGAGACTTCGAAAATGCGACTGAGCATGACTTCGCCTTGTGGCTGGAGCATTCGACGGTTCGAAAGACGTCCATGTGACGCATCGAGACTGCTCACGCTACCAGTGAGCCAAGTGAGCAGCAACGCTCTTCGAGCCCAGCCGCGAAATTGCCTAGTGCAGGGCCGATCTTCGCGCCGCAAGTTGTCGAAATGACGCGAAAATCGGTCGACGGGAGGCGAGGCGAGACTGAAGCCCAGTCGGGACTCCGAGAGCCAGTGCAAGCCGCTGCTGGTAGCGCTGGAGTCGGTTGCGCCAGCGCCCTTGCATCACGACAATACTGCAGGACGAGCGAGAGAATCTTCCCACAGGCATAGGCGTGCTCAGCAACACCATGAAAGAAGACTCCACAGGAACAGGCAAGGACTTCTTCAAGCTCGGTTGCGGCGGGCTGATGTTAGCCTTCGGTATGTTGATGGCGTTGGGGGTCGTTGTTGGGCGAGCGGACTCCGAGTACTCCTTGGCCACCGATATGGTGGGCTTGTTCCTAATGGGAGTCATTCCGGCGGGCCTGGGGATCTGGGTCCTGCGGCGCACCTTGCTTTCGAAGAAGCGCGGGGTCGCGGAACGGAACGAACGCATCCTCTTTGATGTGGCCAAACAGCACGCCTGGGTTCTCACTCCGGTCGATTTGGCGCGGGAGAGCCCAATGAACCTCGCCGAGTCCCAAGCCGCGCTCGACCAGATGGTGAGACTTGGCCACGCCGAGCTCGATGTCGACGGAGGCGGGCTCTGCTACCGCTTCATCCGCCCCGACACCGCCCCGAAGGTCGAGGTGCTCGACCCACTCGCGGAAAAGTTCGCCGAACTCGAGAAGTCTGAGCGGGCGAGCAAAGCAGAGAAGCAAGTGGAAGAAGAGGACGAGGTCTATTGAGTCCGCAGCTAGAAGATGTCGGAACCCCGGAGTCGACGTACAGCAACGAACGAGAGGCCAAAACCGATCCGTTCGTGGCCTCTTGTCTCAAGCTGCTTGGACCCACAGGCCCATTGCACTTGTGAGTCGATGGGACCGGGGGCTCTAGAAGAGCTTCTCCATCGCCTTGCCGATCTTCTCGTTGGTCGCGCACTTCCCGAGGCCGTCCATCTTCTCCTGGGCCTTCTCCATGCGGTCCTCGTACTTTTCCCTCATCGCTTTCTGCTCATCTTCGGGGAGATCCTTGAGCTTCTTTTGCAGCGCCTTCATGTCTTCGGCGTTGTCGTCCGCGAAGCCGGCAAGGGCGTCGCCCATCTTGTCGCAGTCGTCTTTGTTGCTGTCGATGATCTCTGCCATCTCTTCCATGTAGCCGATGAACTTTTCTGCGTCGCTCTTGCATGCGGAGAGGCTAAAGAGCGCAAACACCGCGAGCAACGCGGTGACGAGGATTAGATTCCGTTTCATTGATTTCTCCTGTGTTTCCCGCCGCGGTAACGCACCTCGCGGGGCTTGAACATGTCCCACTGGGCACGTCTCTCGTTTAGGACGAGAGGCGATGTTGCGGTCGTCAGTGCGTATTTTTTCTCGAGGCTCAGCGCCGCGGAAGATACACCAGTGCGGCATCACGCACAAGGGAAAGCCAGCACATCCCAGCCTCAGCACGGCAGAGGGTCCGCCGCGTTCAATCGACGTGATTCTTGGAGCCACAGTACAAACAGCCGCCCTTGCGCTCGTCGTCACGATCCGTGTGTTTTCGCCCGCACGAACCATCGCCGTTTCCACTGCACCCGGCAACGCGGCCAGTGGCGCGCTGCACCAAGAACCAGAGAACGCACATCAGAGAGAGCCCCAAGATTGCGACGACGTGAACCATGATGCGCCTGTGTTCAGGTGTTCGAGAACAGGCCTGCGAAACCCATGAAGGCCAGGGAAAGAATCCCGGCGATGAAGAAGCTCATCGCGGTTCCGCGCACCAGCCTGGGGATCGGAGCGAGCTCCGTCTCTTCCCGAATCCCAGCCATGATGACCAACGCCAAGGTGAGGCCAACTCCGGCACCGAAGGCGAAGACCAGCCCCTGCACTAGGTTGTATCCACGGCTGGTTTGAAAAAGCGCCAACCCGAGGATTGCACAGTTTGTTGTGATCAACGGTAAAAAGATCCCGAGCGCCGTGAAGAGCGCCGGACTCAGCTTCTTGATGACCATCTCGACAAACTGGACTGTGCTCGCGATGACGACGATGTAGCTGATCAGCGCGAGGTAGGGGGCGTGAGGCAAGATAAATGAGTTCAGCGCCCACGCGGCCAGTGAGGTGACGAGGAGAACGAACGTGTTCGCGATGCCCAGACGGAAGGCCGTGTCGAGACGACCGCTGACGCCGAAGAATGGGCACAAGCCGAGGAAGTAGGCCAAGGTGAAGTTGTTGATGACCGCTGCGGAGACAAAAATGTAGAGCAGACCGTCCATCAGACAGCTCCTACCGTGGTCTGTCGTTTCTTTTCGTTACGGCTCTTGAGCCAGGTAAAGAGGCTGAGCAGCGCACCGAGAGTAAGGAAGCCCCCTGGAGGCAAGATCATGATTGCCCAAGGCTCGAAGGCCATCCCAAGCACGGAAATGCCAAGCAGTGAGCCCATGCCGAGGACCTCGCGGATGCCGCCAATCATCACCAGCGCCAAAGTGAAGCCTGCCGACATCCCCAATGCGTCAATGATCGAGAGCGCAACTGTGTTCTTGGACGCGAAGGCCTCTTGGCGCCCGAGGATGATACAGTTGACCACGATCAGGGCGATAAAGGCGCCAAGCTGTTTGTGCGCTGCCGGCATGACTGCGGCGAGCGAGAAGTCTACCGCGGTGACGAAGGTGGCGATGATGATGATGAAGACCGAGATGCGTACCTGTTTGGGGACGTAGTTGCGGACCATTGAGACCAATGCGCTCGACCCCACGAGGACGAACGTGCTCGCCAGTCCCATGACCAATCCGTTCATGGTCGTGTTGGTGACCGCCATCGAGGGGCACAGCCCGAGCACGCCAACGAAGATGGGGTTCTCTCGCCACAGCCCTTTGATGAACTCGTCCCAACGCTGAGTATCAGACGATTTTGCCATTGCTACCTCTGTGGCTCATTCGAAGCGCTGGTTGTGTCGACGGCTGGCGCAATGATCGAGAGCCACGTGTCCATGCTCTTGTTGAGAATCGAGATGACCGCCTTGGAGGAGATGGTGGCTCCAGTGATCGTGTCGACCTCGTTGGGGTTTGCGCGTGCACCATTCTTTACACCAACGATGGTGGGTTCGACGGCGAGCGCTTCGAAGTTCGAGAGGAAATGCGCATCGGAGGTGATCTTGTCTCCCAATCCAGGCGTCTCCCTGCTCTCGAGAACTTCCATGCCGATGATGACTCTACGGGTTGGATCAAAGCCAATGAGCAGGACGATGGTGTCCTGAAATCCTGGTCCCTCGGCGGGAATCGCGTAGCCGACCAGTTTCCCGTCGGCGTCCTTGCCTGCGTAGACCACTTCACCTTTGGGCGCCTTGCCGGCCTCGCCTTCATAGGGTTTGAGCGTGCCCCCATCGACAACCATGGCCTCAACGGTTTCGGTCCCTTTCACAACACGCAGAATCGCCGCGTTTAGCGCCTCGGCCCGATTGGCTTGAATGATGGGAAGGGTCACCAAATAGACCCCGACCAAGATGATGCCCGACACTAGCCCGGCACCTCCAAGCGTGAACACGAGTCTCACGAAGGATGAGTTCTTGACGATGTCGCTCATTTGGGGGTGGCCTTTGAGCCGAAGGGACGGGGCTGGGTGTATCGGTTGATCAATGGAGTCACGCTGTTCATCAAGAGAATCGAGAACATGACTCCTTCCGGCAAGCCACCCCAGAGCCGGATGAGCACGACCAAGACTCCCACTCCCGCGCCAAAGATCCAGGCTCCTTTCGAGGTGATGGGAGTGGTCACCGGATCCGTCACCATGTAGACGGCGCCGAACATCAAGCCCCCAGAGAGGAGCATGAACTCCGGGCCTGGGTAAGCCTTGGGGTCGACCTGATGGAGAATCGCGGCAAAGATCGCGACGCTGAGGAGCGTCGAGACCATCAGGCGCCAGTCGAAGATCTTTCGATAAATCAGATAGAGCCCGCAAAGCAGGATGATGACGCCAGCCGTCTCACCGAGCGAACCAGCAGTGTTGCCGAAGAACAGCGGCCCAACCTCGGTCACCTTGCCTTCGAATTTGGAGAGCGCCAGAGGCGTGGCAGCGGTCACCACGTCGGCTTGGGCGGACATCAACGGAACGGCGAACGTACTGGGTGCAACGTCGAGAAAGCTCTCGGGCAACGTCCAAGTCGTCATGAGCGAGGGGAACGCCGCCTGGAGAAAGGCTCGCCCGACCAGGGCTGGGTTGAACATGTTCTGTCCGAGTCCGCCCCAGATCGCTTTTCCCAGAACCATTGCGATGATGCCCCCCAGCGCAGCAACCCAGAGAGGGGTCGCTGGAGGCAGCGTCAGGCCCAAGAGAACGCCCGTAAGCAACGCGCTGTTGTCCTTGAGTACCCCGAAGTTGATCCCGTCCTTGGCGAGCGACGCCTCTGTAAGAACACAGGCCAACACCGTCACGGCGATCAACATGAGTGCTGAGACGCCGAAGAAATAGACTGCGGAGATGATGACAGGCACCAACGCCATCAGCACCTCGAGCATGACACGTGAGGTGTTGCGGCCCTGGTGAAGAAAGGGAGCGGTCGAGATGTCCAGTCGATGCGCTGTGCTCATAGCTGTCGCACCATCGCCTTTCCAATTTTCATGAGTTGCGCGAGTGGAATGTTCGAGGGGCAAACAAAGGAGCAGCTCGCGCACTCGTAACAGTCCATCACGTGACTGGCTTTGGCCTGCTCGGCTCGCTCAGCTCGAACCAGAAAGTGAATACGCGACGGGTTGAGGAACATGGGGCAAGCCTCTAGACAACGCCCGCAGCGAATGCAGGGGTCCTCGGCACGATTGTTCGCTGGCTCGGTCAGGGCTAGAACCCCCGACGCTCCCTTGGTCATCGGGACATCGAGAGACTTCTGGGCCATGCCCATCATGGGGCCACCCAGGATCAGCTGGCGAGTGTCCGAGGTCAGTCCCCCACAATGCTCGATCACATCACGCAGGGGAGTCCCGAGCGGGACCATGACGTTGGCGGGTCGCCGGATGCCAGGGCCAGTGAGCGTCACGACCCGCTCGATGAGCGGGCTACCGGTCTCAACAAGGTCCGTGATGGCCGCGGCTGTCCCGACATTGTTAACGACAATCTCGATGTCGAGCGGAAGCTTCCCTGTTGGGACCGCCATCTTGAGCACCGAGTCGATCAACGCTTTTTCAGCACCTTGCGGGTACTTGACGGTGAGCGGGATGACCTCGATGTCGCCGCGAGTGCACGCCGCCCTCAAGGCGTCGATGGCGTCCATTTTGTTGACTTCGACGCCGATGTAAGCCCGCTCGGCCCCGAGATGGTCCATGATGAGCTCGAGCCCGCGCATGACCTTGCGAGGGTGCTCGAGCATCACGCGATGATCGCAAGTCAGATACGGTTCGCATTCACAGCCGTTGAGGACCAGGAAACGAACGGTTTTCCCCTCGGGCACTGAGAGCTTCACGTGACTCGGGAAAGCGGCACCACCAAGCCCAACGATCCCCGCAGACTGCACCAGATGAACGGCATCCTTTTTCGGCAGGCTTCCGTCGGCGCCTTCGTAGACTGGCTTGAAACTGCTTTGGCTGTCGAAACGGTCAGTCTTCAGTATGATAGACTCGGCGAGCTTCCCATTTGGATGCGGCCGCATCTCGATGGCGCTAACGGTTCCTGTGACCGGAGCGTGCAGAGAGGTCGAGATGAAGCCGCCGGCCGCCGCGATCATCTGGCCTCGCTCCACTCTCTGCCCCACCTTCACCAAACACTTTGACGGTGCACCGATATGCTGAGCCAGGGGGAGAATGTACTCGTCGACGAAGCGCATCCGCTCGATCGGGAGACCCTCGGTCGCCTCCTTGTGCTCCGCCGGATGTACACCGTGTCGAAAGGTCGCATAACGCTGCATAGATACCTGGCTCACGATGGCTGCCCCTCTCCTTCCTTGGCGGGCAGTCCATAGCCTGCAAGCTGCAAGAGACGGTTTCGCAGGCGAGTGGCCTGCTCGGCGGTCTTCGACTGCTCGAGAGCAGTCAATTCAGCCATGTGCTTCTGCTTCAGAGCCGCGATCTCCGTCGCATGTCCGGCAATGAGCTCAGCCTGAAGCGACTTTCGAACATCGTTCGTGAACGGCGTCTCGACACCAGCGAGCTCTCTGAGCGTGAGCCAGTTGGCCTCGCGTTCGGCGACGAAGGACGTCGGGGCCGAGCCGGCGAACCTCTCCTCGGAAGCAGTCCATTCTCCGGGACGCAGCGTGCGCCCCTCTTCGACGACCCAAAGCGCTTCGGGTTGGGGATTGCCCGCAAGAGACAGACGCGTCCCAAAGACTCCCTCCTTCGCTGGGTCGTAGGTCAGCAGAGGTTGCACTCGACAGGCCACCGCGAGCCGTGCCTGCTCGATGAGCAGGCCCGTCTCAAAGCCATGTCGGCTCGGGCTTGGGCAGTGGACGTGGACGAAGGCAGGGCCATCGAACCCAAGTGCACTCCTGACACTCTCGAAGAAGTGCGCGGGCTCACTCAACGCGGTCGAGGCCACGAAGGTGCTGCGCGTGCCTAACGCCAAGTTGACGAGGTTGGTCCTCGTGACGGCACTTAGGCCATCCAGGCAGATCACCTTGACTGGGGCTGACCCTGACAAGAGCCGGAGTAATCCCGCCAGCCCCTCGCCTTCGAGGGCTGAGTCGTCGACGAAGAGAACCAAACGGGGACATCGTCCACGCTCGTCGGCGTCTAGATCTCGCCAAGTCAAGGCGGCCAGGGCGTTCTCCTTCGCCAAGAGGTCTGATGGGTTAGCCAAGAGCAGCTCGGCCATGCGGGCGAGCTTGGCGCCGTCCATCAGGGTGCCAAGCAGGCCTTCGACGACGCCTTCCGCGAGTGCGGAGCCATCTCCAGCCAAATCTGCAACCACTGGGACGCTGAATGGATTCTTGGGGAAGGTGCTCGCCCATTCGCTCAGACTTTCGCCAGCGAGCACGATCCCGAGGCGAGCACGTCCTAAGCCGTTGACACCCGTCGAGAGTGTCCCTGAGAGGGCCTCGATGTCTCGGGCAGCGGCAACCAGGCGCTTCAAGGAGCCGCTGTCAACTTGGGTGCGAGCCCCCAGCTCATCAAGCTTCTTGGCAACGTCTGCAGCCTTGGTCGCGAGGCCGTGGGCGCCACCCAGCGCCGCCTCCATGAGCGCGAGGTCTTTGCTGTCAATGGAGTTGGCGAGCCGGTCTCTAACCGCCGCACGAAGCTTGGGGCCGAGCATATCGAGTGCTTCGATCTGACCGAGCACCTGCTTTTGCATCGAAAACTCGGCGACGGCGGTTGTCAGGCGAGCCGCGAGCCGTTGGCCGGAGCCAGGTTCCGCGGCGTCGGCACCGACAAGGGACATTGAGCAGTGTTTGGTGAGCAGCACTGCGGCCAAAGGATCGAGGTCCTTCGAGTCCAACAGCCGCTCGATGCTCGACCCAAGCGTGTCAGGCAACGATTCCCACACTGCCCACTCACTCGCCGCGGCGACGTGACGCTCCGAGCTCCATTCGACCATTTCGATGGCGTTGTCGGTGCAGACCTTGGCGCAGACCTCACAGCCTTTGCAGGCAGAGGGGTTGACCGTCAAGGCAAGCAGCTCGCCGCTTCCCTTGGTGAGGCTCTGGGGCTTGAAGAAGAGAGGTTCCGTGAGCGAGAAGTCGAGCTTGAGGAGCTCATCGCGAGTGGAGCCGAACGCGCTTTCGTAGTCGCCGCGCTCATTGGAAGTGATGTTCATCTTCGTGATGAGCCACTCGAACGCCTCATTGAGGGTCGTCGCATCGAGGGTCGCCGCGTGGCTTGCGCTCAAGGTCGAGTTCAGGCGCGACGCGAGCTGTTTGAGCGCTCGCTTGAGCTTGTCCCCTGCTGCGCTGCGCTCCTTGCTTGCGAAAGCACGGCTCTCGGCGTCCTCGAGCAGTCGATTAACAGTCAGCGCGGTGGCTCCCAACGCGGTGTCGGGACAGCTCGACCAACACTTTCCACACCCAGTACACGCCGTGGCGTTGATGAGCGGTAGGCGAGGAGTGCTCGACGTGAACATTGCCGCTGAGTCTGGCGGCGCCACTCCAAGGGAGAGCCAAGGGTCGATCTCTCCAGAGAGGACGGCACCGGCCTGGCGGGGATTTACGACCTCTGTCCAATAGCGCGCGATGTCGTCCACGCTGCCGCTGCCGGAGTCGAAGCGCGTGACGACCTGGGGCAGGGTAGGGGCCGACGGGGCCTTCTTTTGAGAGAGCTTCGACCAGTCGAAGGAGTCGAATCCCTCTGCGCTCCCTTCACGGAAGGAGGCGACGTGACGGACCGCCTCATTGAGACCGAGATGGGTTGTGTAGAGCTTCAGGTTCAGCCGTCGAACAGACTCCTGCCAGACGAACGGTAGTCGTTCCCAAAGGTCGTTTCCTGGGTCAGCACCCAGGACGAGAATGACGGGGCAAGCTTCGCGCAGCCCATCAAAGAGCGGGAGCGAGGTCGGGAGATCGAGAGCACCGAGCACGAGGACGTCAGCAACTCCGCCGACTCCGATGTCATCAAACGTTTCTTTGGAGGCAGTGACGCGTCCAATCCAAGCGCCCTCGGTGGCGAGCCAGGAGGTGCTTCGAACAAAGGGCCCACAAGCATCGGACCAGGCGGTCGCCAAGCCGCTCATGGTGACGTCGGAGACGGCTTGTCTCCAAGCTGCAACGAGCACGGTGGGCGGAGACGCCATGTTCGAGGATGGAACAGGAAGCCGCGAAGCGAGGTCGTAAGCCGCCTTGATGGGTTGCAGGAAGACCTCCCGCTTCGGGTAGGTCGGATGCGAGGACGGCGGGCGAATACCCGCGAACGCGCTCGCTATGCCCTCTGCGCTCAGCGCACCATGCAGCGCCGCAGCCGACAGGGCTTGGCCCGCAGGACCGCCTGTGACGCAGCGAAGCGGCGTGTCCACCCCATGGAGCGCGTTGCGTACTTGGGCGCTCAGCGGTCCCTCGTCATCGCCGGGCGTCAGGGCTCGCTCGACGACGCTGATTTTGGCCGTTTGGCCCAGCGCGTTGCGTAGGGCAGCGGCTGGGAATGGCCGTGTGGTCGTGATTCCAGCGACGCCAACCCGACCGCCCTCCATACGAAGCTGAGCAGCCGCAGCCAAGGCGACCTCGATGGCCGCTCCCTGTGCGACGATCACGTGCTCTGCGTTCTCTACCAAGACGAGCGAGAGCCCGCGCAGCGAGCGTCCAGTGAGCTTCGCCAGCTCCGCCATGGAGCTCTCGATGAACTCACCGACATGACTTCCAAAAAAGATGGAGCGGCCGGCAGCTGCAGCGGCGTACTCGTTCCCATGTACGCTGAGCCCACTGGCCATGGGCCGGTCGGTGTCGAACCAAGCAGGAACCCGTCGCCGTGCCGGGCCGAAGAGGGCCAGCTGGGCCGGGGTCGGACACTCTATGAGATCATTGGCCTCCCCGAGGTATTTCACGATGAGGTCAGCACTGGGCAGCGCGACATTCTGGACGGCATGACCCGTCTCGGCGCCGTCGATGGCGAGCAGACCAGGCACCAGGGTCAGTTCTGTGACGCGGCGCGCGACCAACGACAGATCCACCGCTTCTTGGACCGTGCGGGCGAAGAGCACAAAGAAGCCGGAATCTGCCACTGCATAGACACCGCCGTGACCCGCTCCGACTCCGCCGTTAGAGCCACGAGAGGATTGACACAGGACGTGTACGACCATCGGGCTGAAGCGAGCAGCCGCCGCGCTGAGTGCACGGTGTGCGTCGGTGAGCGCATCCGCCGGCAGGAATGTTGCGACTCTCGAGCCGCCGATCGCCAATCCCCCCGCGACGCCCATCGCTTCGCCGGTGTGCTTCTTCCAAACCTCGTTCACTGGCCGATCGAAGGCGGTGAAGAGGGTTGAGCCAGCGATCGCGCCAGGGTGACCAGAGACGTGGAAAAGATGCTCGGAGATCAGAGACTCGGTCGCGACGATTGCATGGGTCCCGCTGGACAGACCTTTGGACCCTGGAAACCGGGGCGTAGACTCCTCTTCCTTCTCGAACAAGTGCCGTACCCAACGAGCCGCCGCTGATGGCCAGTTACGCATGTCGCCTCCGAGGTGTCGCTCGTTGGACTTCCTCAACTTTGAACTGTTCGTCTTCTACCCACGTGATGGCGCCGGTTGGGCACCTAAACGTCGCGTCGCGCGTCGCTTCACCTGGGATCTTTATTCGTGGCAAACCACCAGACATCTCAATCACCCCTTCTGCGGCGTCCAGCGCACAGCGCCCGCACGCGTCACAGGCGACCGCGCAGGCGTCAATGGCGGCGGTGCCCTTCAGGGGAGAGCTACACTGAACCACGACCTTGTTGGCCAGACTCTCGAGTTTGAAGAGGTCGAGGGGGCAGACATCGACGCAGTCTCCACAGGCTGTGCAGAGCTCGACGTCGACGACTGGAAGCTCCTCGTCGTTCATGTGGATCGCATCGAATGTACAGATGCGGTCGCAGTCTCCGAGGCCCAGACAGCCCCAGGGACAGGCGCGTCCGCCGCCACTGACTGTGAAGGCCGCACGGCAGGTGCCGAATCCTGAATACTCAGCCAGTCGGCGCACCGAGGATTTGCCTCCTGCGCAATGCAAGCGGGCCACCTTCTTGTCCGCAGTGCCTGCGGCGACGCCGAGAAAGCCCGCGATCTCAGAGACCACATCCCCAGAGGCGACCGAACAGCCGCTTGGAGCCGCGCCACCTGCGATGATCAGATTCGCAAAGGCGTTGCAGCCCGGCTGACCGCAGGCACCGCAGTTGCTGCCTGGCAGCATGCCCGTGACCACTTCGATGCGTTCATCTTCGACGACTTTCAGGAAGCGATCGGCAATGGCGAGAACCAAACCGAAGAACCCCGCGACGCCAAACATGACAGCACAAGCGATGAATATGGTCGAAATGACCTCATTCATTCATTCACTCCGTCAATTGAAAGGCGCGGCTTGGGTGATGACCTCGTCAGTCGCAGTGGCGTCTCCGGCTCGCGGCACCCCTGGATGAATACAGCGAGCCGGACATTTGCTGGCCGCCGTGACGAGCTGTGCGAAAGTGCCCTTGGTCGGGTCGTCGATATAGACTTGTTTGTTCCCGTCGTACAGGAAGACTTTCGGGTTGATGTTGACGCACTCGTTGCAGCTCGTGCACAACACCGTGTCGATGTACGGGTCGTTGAACGAAACCACCTCTTCTTCGACGGCCGGCGCGGGGGCAGCGGCCGCTGGCGCCGGCGCTGAAGCCACGTCCTCCGAAGCCACTGGCGCTTTGGCGGCCACTGGTGCTGTCGAATTGAAGCTGCCGGCGGCTGCCGTCATGGGGACGGAGTCCAGGTTCAACAAGACCCCGACCAAGCGCTCCATGGCCTCTTTGGCAGCTCCCACCCGGACCTTCTCCAGCTCTGCTGCGTGGTTGGCTTCCATGCGCGCAAACGCCTCCGCAGCTTCGAGCGCAGCGGCCTCTCGTTCGTCTCTCACCGCGCGAATCGCGTACTCATTGTTGGTCCCGGCCAGCTCCTGAAGAATCCGCCAAGAACGAGCACGGTCGTAGCTCGCAAAGGCGATCTCACGCGTCGTGATGGCGCGGGCGAGCTGACCGTTCTCCGTGAGCACCCAGATGTAGGGGATCTTCAAGATCCCGCCGCTCTTTAGCTTTTCGACGAACTCACTCAGCGGAATCTGCTCGTCGCTCCACGCCTGAGTCGGAATGACCTTGAAATGCTCACGATAGGCTGGCTCGAGGGCGCTGACGTCTGCAAAAGAGAACGAGTACTCGAGCGAGTGTTCGTTCCCTTTTTCGTCGAGGTAAGCGATGGCTTTGGTCGGCCAAGTTGCTTGCAGGTCGGGGTTGACCGAGAGGTCGAAACGCTCGGCCCAAGTTTCGCCGCGGTCTGGGTCGTAGGAGAAGCAAGGATTGGCCCGGCCCTCATGAGCTGCTGAGAGCTCCAGCCATGCAGGGACAGGGTTTGCGTCGGACGGAATCGCGACGATGGCGACCGCCGGCCGAACGACCTCTGCCATTCGGAGCAGCCCAGCGACGCAATGCTCTGGGCGTCCCAGAGTGCTCTGCAGCACAAAAGCTTCACGATGGGCGATGGAGAGATAGCCCAGACCTGGATCGTAGCCGGAGAGCCGTTCCCAGGAGTCGTCTGCTGGAGCGACGCGGTCCGACAGCAGCACTTGAATCGGTCGGCCCGAGCAAAGCAGACGTGTGAACGCCCCCATAGCCTTAGCCTTCAGGCCAGCGACGCTCCCGTAGACCGTGATGTTGGGGAGCAGCAGCAACTCTTCGGCAGAGAACCCTTGCCAGCCAAAGCGCTGCAGGATCTCCTCGTGAAGGCCCGCCTCGTACGCATTGTCCACTTCGAGGTCGGCGAGTCGCACGGCTCGCAGAACTTCTTCGAGGGTCTTGGCTCGCGCCTCGAAGAGTTCGAGTGCGGCAGTCAGGCCATCCTCGGCCTGACGAAGGCTCACTCCATCGAGGGCGAGTCCCTCCGCGAGGCTGCCGTCGTGGAGCAGGAAGACGTCTGGGTCCTCGGAAAGTCCTTCGAGGAAGGACTCGAGCGTCATCCTGGTGTGTATGACACGGGCACGGCGCTCCGGGTCAAGGGAGTGGATGCGATTCTGCGAAGATATCGAGGTGGATAGCTTCGACGGATCGAAGAAGGCCCCCGCGGCCGAACCCAAGCTGGAACTCAGTGCGCTGGCACTCGTACCTTCTGGACCGTACGCATCATCGACGCGGAGGAGGTCGCCCAACCTTGCGATGAGGTGCGTGACTTTCGCACGAACGGGGAGCACCCGCGACTCTCTCGCCCTGCGCACGGCGAGGACGTGAAGAATGGGCAGGGTGTGCTCGTTCAACCCCAAGAGTTGTCCCGTACTCGGCAAGGCGCCAGCGAGCATCTCGAGCTCGGCCTGCAGTGTCTTTAGGCCCGCCGCGCTGAGCTCGAATTCAGCAGCAAAGCTGCTCATGACCGGCTCGAGGACGGTGCTCAAGGCGACCAGTCCTTTCGCCTCGGCCAACTCGCGAACGACTCCCCACATGAAGCGGGCGGTGCTGTCCCACAAGATGGTTGTTGGGTGTGCTTTGAGCGTCTCCATCAGCACGTCGTAGAATGGACGCGCGAAGACGTCGCGTGCAGCGGGGAGGTAGAGCGGGAACTGCGCCCAGCTCTCTCCCTCGGTCGCGAGCAGGTCGATGGCGACCGGCCGCAGAGGCCCGCGACTCGTTGTCGAATCGTCGGCTTGGGCGTCGTGTCCCGTGAGGTGGAACGTGCGCAGCGCCCCGATCCAGGAGTAATCGGGCTCGGTGGGTGGCGGCATCAACGGAAGCGTGGAACCGTCAAGGGAGTGTCCACCATTCGAAGCTTTCGGGAGGTTGTTCATCTTCGGCACGCCTTCAGTGCTGGGCAAAGTGCTTCCCCTGTCGAACACACGCCCCACGTCGACGATCTCGAACGCTCCCGAAGAGAGCGTCTGGAGCGGCCTCATTCAGGCCACGTCACGCAAAGCGCGGCTCGGTCCACGGGGGGCGCAGGTCTTTCATTCTGATGGGTCTAGGTCTCGAAACGGTCGAGCTCTCGGTTCAACGCTTCGAGCTTATCCTCAGCGCTCATCCCCAGACCCGCTGCCGCGTTCAGATCGTAGCGCTCCGCGTTCTCGTTGAGGTAGAGCAGGCCAATCGGCACGGTGTCGAGGGTATCGGCCATGTAGTGGGCGGCGCCGAGATCGGTTGGGTCGTGGTCGACGTGGTTCTTGAACACACGTGCCACTGGCTCGTCGATGACAATCCCCTTGGGGTGTTTCAACAAAGACAGCCGCTCTGGATTTTGCTGCAGTGGGTCCCAGTTTGTCGACATGTAGTGCGGGCAACGCTGCAGGATCCGCACGAACGAGAGCCCTTCGTGGTGGAAAGCCCGCTTGATGGTGGCGTAGACATGCGCGGGGTTCCAGTCGATAGTCTGCGCAACGAACGATGCGTTGGTGATGCCAACCGTGACCCCAAGCGGCCGCAACGGGCTGAGCAGCGCACCGCGAGGGTGCGTGTTGGAGAAGTGATCTTTCGGTGTGGTCGGCGAGGTCTGCATCTTGGTCAGACCGTAGATGTTGTTGTCGAACAACAGCACGGTCATCTTCATGTTGTAGCGGATGGCGTGGATCCAGTGCCCAGCGCCGATGGCGGTGCAGTCGCCGTCGCCGGTTATGGCAAAGACATGGAGGTCTGGCCGACGGGACCGCACTCCGCAGGCGACTGGCAGGCACCGGCCATGCAGCCCGTGGAATCCATAGGTCTTCATGTAGTGCGGGAAACGGCTCGAACAGCCGATTCCAGATATTACCGCGGTCTTCTCGGGAATGAGCTGCTCGTCGCGAGCCAGTCGCTGAACAGCGGTGAGCACGGCGAGGTCGCCGCAACCCGGACACCAGCGAGGGACCGCACCTTCGTAGTCTTCGAGAACGAAATGGCGCTTCTTGGGAGCCAAGGCCCAATCTTGTTTCAAACCGTACATGCTTCCTACTCCCTACATCTTCAGCTGGCGGCGGATTACATTTTCGATGGTCTTGGGAGGCAAGGGACTCCCCGGTACATCAGACCAACAGTCGACATCGACGAGCGTTGCGGCGCGCAGGACCATCGCCAGTTGGGCGTAGCGGCGGCCTCCGGCATCAATGCCCTTGTCGTCAACATCGTCGCTGTAGTTGATCTCGATGGTCATAACCTTCTTGAACTTGGCAAAGATCTCACCCAAGCCAGGTTCGAGAGGGCTGAGGAAGCGTAGGATTGTCGACGAGACCTTGCCCCCGTCGGCCCTGACTCGGTCCACGGCCTCTTCGATGGCCCCCTTGGTCGAGCCCCAGCCGACGATCAGCAGGTCGCCGGTGTCGGCTCCATATACCTTTGGTGGCTTGAGCGTCTTGCGCAAGGTGTGGAGCTTACGACTGCGGGCTCGCATGGCGTACAGATTCGTGTTCGATTCGTAAGCGACCTTGCTGTTGTTGTCGTGGGCGAGCCCGGTGAGGACGTAGTTTCCGCCTCTCTGACCGGGAATTGGCCGCTGCGAGAGCCCCGTCTCGTGATCCCAATCATAGGACGGCTTGCCCTCCGGCCATGGGGACTGATCGAGAGGCGGTGACAGCCACTCTTCGGTGGGGACAGGGCGCGGGAAAGGCGTCTGCCCAGTCGCCAAATTGGCATCCGTCAGCACCATCACCGGTCCACGGAAGGTCTCCGCCAGCTTGCGTGCTGTGACCATGAAGTGCAGGCACTCCTCGATCGTCGCTGGGGCCATGACGATCTTCGGGGCATCGCCAAACGCCGAATACAACGCCGCCAAGAGGTCACCCTGCTCCACCTTAGTCGGTAAGCCCGTCGAGGGACCGCCTCGTTGGACGTCGACGATGACCAAAGGCAACTCGGTCATGACGGCCAAGCCGAGCATTTCGGTCATGAGCGAGAGTCCGGGCCCAGAGGTGATGGTGACAGGGGTCTTGCCAGCGAACGAAGCGCCGAGGGCGAACCCAATCGACGCGATCTCATCTTCAGCCTGGTGGACAAACCCACCGACCCTGTAGAACGCACCGGAGAGGTAGTGCGAGGCCGAGGTGGCTGGGGTGATGGGGTACATGGAGCACAGCTCCATGCCCGCAGCCATGCATCCGAGAGCCACCGCCGTGTTCCCGTTCATGACCACCATCTGTTGGGGATTGGGGCGCACGGGGATCTCGAAACGATCCGGGACATTCTTGGTCGCCCAAGCGTAGCCGGCTTCGATCAGCTTCATGTTCGAGTCAATGACCTTCTGTCCCTTGCGCTTGAACTTCTTTGTGATCTCCATCTCGGCCTTCTCCAGGCCCATGCAGTAGATCGCGCAGAGCATGCCGAGCGCCCACATATTCTTGCCGCGCCGCGGGTCAGCGATGTACCTGAGGCACTCCACCTCCATGGGTGTCTCGCGCACGTCATAACCGCGCTTCTGGAAGTCCTCGAAGGCTTCGAGATACTCGGCGCGCACGGTCTCGAGGGGGTCGTCGCGCCACTTGCTCTCTAGGAAGATGATGGTGCCCTTACGCAGAGCGCCAACATCAATGCGGCTGTAGAGGACCTGTTCGTTGAAGGCGATGACGATATCGGCCTCGTCCCCGGCGTTGGTGATCTCTTTGGTCCCAACACGGATTCGATTGCCGCTCGCGCCAGCCTTCGAGCGATGAGGGGGCTCGATCTCCGCCGGGATGATCTCGACGGTCCAGACCCCGTTCCCTGCGCGTGCGCTCATGGAGCCAAACATCTGTCCGGCGGTCTGGGCGCCCTCGCCGGAGTCGCATACGAACTCGACGACGTGTTGGTGTACAACCTTCACACCCGAGTCAGTGGTCTTGGATTGAGGCTTAGAAGAAGAAACGACTTTCTTGTCTGTCTTCCCGCGTGCCGAACTTGCATCTTCCATCTATTTGTCTTCCTCCGCTCGACGAGGTTCGAATGGTGAAACTGTCAAACTCACGTCGACGTGAGTCCGCCGCGAGAGCCCTGCACTTGCCCCCTTCGAGGCCGCACACAAGTCGACCCCTGAGGTGCGAAACGCCAGTCGCTCTCAAAGCGATTCAGTCTTTTGTGCGAAGTCACGTCTGTCACGTTCGCTTTTTGTGGACGCGTTCACGATACATCGTCGCAACGAGGAACCGACGGCTCTCAGAGGTCGCCTTAACAAGGGCATTCCGCATCCGAGTCTCATAGACTTGCGACGCCGTGGGTCGCCAGGACCAACATCCCAAGATTGGGCTGGCGGGCAACCTTCGGGGGACTGTGTATGCCCTTTCCTTTCGGGCGTCAAGCAATAGTAGAGCCCAATACGCTCGGCACCGTATGGCCGGAATGGCGGTTGAGCTGGCGATTCGCCGGCTCTACGGTGCTCTTGTTCCGCCTGCTACCAGGTCCAGCACAGGGAAATTCTGGCTCGTGTGCACCACGCCATCTTTATCGAAGATCAGCGCCTCTACGTTGGGCATGGTGTTCACGAGCTCCAGAGCCCTCTGTGCACCAAGAACGAAAAATCCCGTCGAAAGCGCGTCGGCCTGAGTTGCGGTGGGGGCGATCACGGTGACCGCCATGCTCGCTCCAGCAGGGCTCCCGGTTTGGGGATTGAGGATATGATGATAGCGAACACCGTCGACCTCAAAGAAACGCTCGTAATCCCCCGAGCTCACCACCGCTCCCTCTCCGACGACCATCGTCGCATAGAGCTCGCCCCGAGCACGCGGAGCCGCAATCCCTGTTCGCCACGGCTCACCTGCTGCGCGCTGCCCGCGTAACCGAATGTCCCCCCCACCATCAACGATGTAGTTCTTGATCCCCTCAGCCTCGAGGAGCTCCGCCGCTCGGTCGACACCATAGCCCTTCCCGACCCCGCCAGTCCCAATCCGCATTCCCTTCTGGCGGAGCCGCACCGTCGAGCGATTCACATCCAGCTCGATTTGTCGGTAGTCCACCCGCTCGAGGCATTGGGCCAGAGCGTCGGTAGCAGGTATGGTTCGACGTTCGAAATCCCAAAGGCTGCCGCAGGCCGCGAAGGACACGTCGAAGGCTCCACGCGTCTGCCGTGAGGCCTGCTGCGCCGCGATCAACACATCAAGCAGCTCGGGTCCCACCACCACAGGGTCACCACCTGCAGCACGGATGACCTCGCTGATCTCACTGCTCTCACGCCATTCGCTGATGAGCGCTTCGACCCGTTCGACCTCGTCGAGGGCGGCGTTCATCGCACGATGGGCAGTCGCCTCGTCGACCTGTGAAACTTGGATGACGAAAAAGGTCCCCATCAGCGTCCGGCGGGCTCTGAAACGGCCTCCCTCGAGCCGCTCTACCGCATTCTCCTCCGGCGCTGCAGCTCGCTTACTCGGGGTGCCCTCACAGGCGCACAGGCCGACGACCAAGACGAAGAACAAGGCGACCGACGCGAGAACCCCCAGAAGGGGGGCGTGTCGGAACCTGACTGTCGATGGCTGACTGCTCATCTCAACGGACCTTTCCCTCCAAAATGGTTTACAGGAGGCTGTGCGCCAACGATAATGCGCGAGACGCGGCTGCTCCACTCGCGCCCCTCAGAAATCGAGAATCCCACAGCATCGGGCGACAAAATGCAATTACCGCAGACCGCGGAGTACGCACTCAGAGCGATGGCCTTCTTGGCGACAGCCACGAAGGGGGGTGCGGTTCGGTCGAAGGACCTTTCTGTAGAGACAGGGATTCCAGCGCACTATCTGTCCAAGATTCTACGCAAGTTGGTTCTGCAGGGACTGCTGCTCTCGCAGAAAGGGCACGGAGGGGGCTTTGTGTTAGCACGTGAGGCTCAGGAGATCACGTTTATCGAGATCCTCACCTCCGTCGGCTATCGTCCAGAACCCGACCGCTGCTCGTTCGGTTGGGGAGGGTGTGACCCGGATAATCCATGTCCACTCCACCCCGCATGGTCCCAACTCAATGAGTCATTCTGGGGTTGGGCGACGAAGAACACGCTCGCGAACGTGATGCTCTCAGACAGGTCCACCCTCGACCAACTCAAGTTCCTTCGAACCTCCCCGTAGCGATTGGGTTGTCGAGAGAATCGCACCCGAACGCGTGATTTCGCTTGGAACCTAAGCGAAAACAGCGAAACTCGACGGAGGTCGCGGAACCTACGGGAGTGGCTTGCTCGACGCCTTAGGAATCTCATCACGACTATCGCTCACCTGGCGATCCGGTGGTGTTTCTTGCTCTAGCTTCTTCAGAGCTTTGTTCACGCCTGATGCCCGCGAACAACGCCCGTATGACCAAGAGTCAATGGGAGATGGTCATGGCCAAACGATACCTGTTGAGCCACCGAAGATTCTTGTTTGTGGTCCTCGTGTGGACGTTGTGTGTCCCCTGCTGCGGTGATGGCACGCGCGAAAACGACCTGTCGCCAGAGGTGACGACCAGCGATGTCAACGAGGTCGGGCCCAGCCTGGATGCTGTTTCGGACGCCCCAGCAGGCCTCTGCAGTCGCTGTCATGGCGACGCTGAAACCGCAGCCCCGCCAAGAGACACGGCGGGGCACCAAGAAACCACAGAGCGAGCGGTTGGCGCCCACCGCAGTCACCTCGCCCCGTCAGACTGGCACAACACAATCACTTGCGAACAGTGTCATCGCGTACCAACCGACGTTTTGGACGTTGGCCACGTCGACTCGCGCCTCCCCGCCGAGCTGACTTGGGGCGATCTTGCGTCCGCTCAGGGGGCAGAGCCGGTTTGGAATGGAGCGACCTGTGAAGCGACCTATTGTCATGGAGCGACTCTCCAACCTGGAGGGCAGAGTACGGTCCCTAATTGGACCGCAGTCGATGGCAGCCAGAGCGCTTGCGGGTCCTGCCATGGAATCCCGCCAGGTGGCGGTCATCCAATCGTGAGTCAATGCTCCGCCTGCCACCCAGGCCTCGATTCCAACTTCGAATTCGTGAACCCAAGCCTGCACATCAACGGGATCCTCGACATCGCCCCCGGCGACTGCAATGCCTGTCATGGTAACGCAGACAGCACGGCCCCACCACAAGATACCGCTGGAAACACCGCTACCTCAGCGGTGGGAGTCGGGGCGCATCGAAGTCACTTGGGAGCCGCCGATTGGCATCGCCAAGTGGTCTGCGAAGACTGCCATCTGGTCCCCGAGAACCTCTTCGATGCAGGACACATCGACACGGACCGGCCCGCGGAGTTGAACTTTGGGGCCGTCGCCAGTGCGGACGGCACGGTGCCCGGCTTCGATGGAGCTCGCTGCTACGCGGTCTATTGCCATGGGGCGACGCTGTTGCCTGGTGGGTCGAACAGCGCTCCCATGTGGACCACGGTCGATGGCACCCAGGCCGCTTGCGGTTCGTGTCACAGCCTGCCCCCACAGGGCGATCACCCGGCCAACACCAACTGCGAGACCTGTCATGGGGCGGTGGTCGGAGCCAACAACACCTTCAACGACGCCAGCCTCCACATCGACGGCGTCGTCGAAGTGACGAGCGGACATCCCACCGATTGGGCGACTCCTGACCAGCATGGGACGAGCTTCGACAACAACGGCCCGGGCGCCTGCACCGCCTGCCACGGAGCCGCACTCGACGGAGGATTCTCGGGTGTCTCGTGCGACTCCTGCCACAGCGCCTCGTCGCCAAACTGGACCACCGACTGCACTTTCTGCCACGGCGGCTCCGACAACCAGACAGGAGCGCCTCCTTTTGGAGTCAGCGGTGAGACGGCACCTACCGGCCTGCACGTCGGAGCACACTCCGCACACGTCGAGGACACCGCGATGCATAAGAGCTTCCCCTGCGAAGCCTGTCACCTCACACCCACCGACGTGTTCTCTAGAAGTCACATCGATGGAGGAGGAGTCGCCGAGGTCACCTTCAGCGAGGCCGATGAGACCCATGAGGGGGTGTACGTTAACGGCACCTGCAGTCGGCTCTACTGCCATGGCAATGGCAGGAGCGACAACGGAACCGCGCAGTGGACCGATGACTCGGCTCTGGACTGCAGCAGCTGTCACACCATTGGCAACATGTCTGGGCAGCACTTCTTGCACGTCCAAGGGGGAGTTGGGTGTGCAGATTGCCATGCAGACACCGTGAGCAACAACACCACGATCTCGAAGCTCAAGAACCACATCAACGGCAGCATCCAGGTGACGGTAACAACCTGGGACGGTCAGGGATGCAGCCCTGCATGTCACGAGAGCGAAATTTGGTAGTCGCATCGACCTGACTCAGTCAGAACCCACCGAGTATTTTGGTTTTGAACTTCCGACTCAAAGGTCTTCTATTGTGAGCACCTCGACGTCCTTAGACGCTGAGACCTCGTGTCGAGGGCTAGATTGGGAGTGAGCCCAACACGCTGTCTCTGACCTCGCCTGGATGGGCGACGGTCCACATAGAGTCGTTCTCGCTTCACAACCGACCCTGGCGGCTTCAGTGCTGTTGAGGCTTGGTTGTGCTCCTCAATCGATAGACCGCTTGTGACCACACCCAGCCAGCACAAATCGCGAGGGCTATCACGGCGAGGTCATTGGCGCGGGCTGCGCCTTCGTGAAACCTCCTCTGCACATCGATGGCATCGTCGAAGTGGCGGGAGGGCACCCCGCTGGATGGACCGATCCGACCAGTCATGGCGTGGCCATCAACAACAGCGGGCCTGGCGCCTGTACGCATCGTGGGACCTACAACGGCCCTGGTTCGTGCACGAACCTCTATTGCCATGGTACTGGAAGGGCGAACCCGGGCAGCGCCACGTAGACCAACAACCTCAACAGGGTCTGCACCCGCTTGCACGGAAACAATATGTCCGTAGAGCGCGCACGCCACATCGGAGACGGCGTCAGCGGTTCACAATGCCACGCTAATACCGCTAGCAACAACATGACGATTTCGAACCGCGCGAATCACGTCACTGGTGATTGAGTCACAGTCTCCTCGTGGAACGGGACGGGCAGCAATCCCTCCTGTCATGGAGCCGAGGTCTGGTAGAACGCGGGACCGAGTGCGACAACGTCAAACGAGAGTCCACGAGAGTTGGGCTCTCGTCGTTTGCTGTGCTATCGCGACTGCAGGCACTCCAGGTGGCTCGCCTCGAGCGAGTGCCGTGCCAGGAAGCGAGCATGTTCCGATCGGGTGAGCTGTCGCCACTATCAGAGGTGACCGCGGCCGGCGCTGATAGTCGCAAAGATGAGACCCTCCCGCCGACGTTGAGATGCAGTCAAAATTCGCCGCATGTCCTTAATTGGTGCGGATGACGCTGGCGAAACTCAAACAAACGACTAAGGCGTCGTCAGGAAACAACCTGCCCATTTGAGCATCGCCAGAGGCGTGATGGCAGCGTCGGTCTGCTTCGACGATGCTGGGCATCGCCTGCATCGACCTCCTTGCCCTCCCACCTCTGACTTCGCCCAAATGCGCATTTTGTTCCCGGACGACGCCTAAGGGCACCGCTTTTGCCCGTTAGACGGCGCTTCGAACCGTCACGAACCGTCACCATCGCATCTTAGAGGCGCTGCCCAGCGGCACGCCCAGGTCACCATGCAGCATGGAAGATCCCGCCATTTTCTCACCTCACTCCTGTTCACCCTGGCGGCGCTCTGCCTCATCGTGTCCTGCGATGACGCCCCTGGCGGCACGATCAAGGATGGCTCTACGGGGGACTCCGGCGACTCGACGAACGCTGACGGCAACGACGACGTCCCAGTCGACCTTGGCGACGGAGTCAACGACGTCGCTCCTGCGGTCTGCCTACGGTGCCACGGGGATTCGACCTCCCCAGCGCCTCCGTTAGATGCCAATGGTAACGCCGCCACGACGGCGACGGGGGTTGGTGCGCATCGGAGCCACGTCGGCGCGTCGGGCTGGCACGTCCAAGTCCCCTGCCTCTCCTGCCACCTTGTCCCGGTGCAGGTCTCTGATCCTGGCCACGTCGACACACCTCTCCCGGCCGAGCTCACGTGGGGTGGCATCTCCAACGCCTCGGGTGCACAGCCTGTGTGGAACGGGATGTCCTGTGCCAGCACCTACTGTCATGGCACGACGCTCATTCCTGGTGGTCGCCTAACCATGCCCAGTTGGACGTTGGTCGATGGAAGTCAGGCTGCTTGCGGCACTTGCCATGGTCTACCCCCTAATGCCCCCCATCCCGCCAGCGTCCAATGCGAGCGGTGCCACCCTGATGCCTCGTCCGGTCTCGGCTTTGTGAATCCGGACGCCCACATTGACGGCATCGTCGACGTCAACCTCGGCTGCACCAGCTGCCACGGCGGCGTCGATGGCCCAGCCCCCCCTGTCGACACCCAAGGGAACTCGGCCACGACAGCCACAGGCGTCGGCGCCCACCAACGCCACCTCGGCGCTTCCGATTGGCACGCTGAAGTGTCCTGTTCGGATTGCCACGTCGTACCGACCGACATCGCTGCGGTTGGCCACATGGACACTGCCCTTCCCGCCGAGCTCACCTGGGGCGGGCTGGCCGGCATCGACAGCGCCTCCCCGGCTTGGAACGGCGCGAGCTGCACGTCTATCTACTGCCACGGCGCAACCCTCCTCCCAGGCGGAGCGAACATCGAGCCGACCTGGACCACCGTCGACGGCTCTCAAGCCGCGTGCGGCACTTGCCACGGCCTCCCACCCCAAGGTGGACACCCCGCCAGCACGGCCTGCGAGGGTTGCCACCTGACCATCGACGCGAGCCGAGCGTTCCCGGATCCCAGCCGGCATATCGACGGCGTCGTCGATGTTTCCAGCGGTTGCCAAGGTTGCCACGGAGACGCTACGAGCGCCGCTCCCCCTGTCGACACGACCGGGAACAGCGCGACGAGCTTCGTTGGCGTCGGTGCACACCGCAGTCACTTGGGTGCCTCCGTCTGGCACTCCGAGGTTCAATGCGACGACTGTCACTTGGTTCCAGCCGACGTCGCCGACGTCGGTCACATGGACTCTGCGCTCCCTGCGGAGCTGACTTGGGGTACTCTCCCTCAGGCCGATTCGGCCATCCCCAGCTGGAACAGCACCTCCTGTTCGGGCATCTACTGCCACGGCGCGACGCTGATGCCAGGCGGCTCCAACGTTCAGCCCACCTGGACGACGGTCGATGGGACTCAAGCTGATTGCGGGACCTGTCACGGTCTGCCTCCAGCAGGAACCCACGCCACACAAGCCAACTGCAGCGCCTGTCACACCAACGTGGAGGCAGGAAATGCCTCGTTCGTGGACCCCACTCGGCACATCGATGGCGTTGTCGATGTGACCATCGACTGCTCGAGCTGCCACGGCAACGCCTTCAACGCAGCGCCACCGACCGACACCCTTGGCCGCAGCGCGACCACGGACCGAGGCGTCGGTGCCCATCAGGAGCACCTCGGCACCTCGACCTGGCACAAAGAGGTCACCTGCAACCAATGCCACATAGTCCCCGCCTCGATCGCCGCCGTGGGCCACACCGATACCGCACTACCAGCCGAGCTGACTTGGGGTTCCCTTCCCAGAACGGACGGCGCGAATCCAAGTTTCAACGGCGCCACGTGCTCCAGCGTCTATTGCCACGGACCAACACTGCTTCCCGGTGGCTCGAACACCACTCCCGTCTGGACCAGCGTCAACGGAACCCAGGCGACCTGCGGCTCTTGTCATGGCATTCCCCCTGGCGGCACACACACAACACAGTCCGACTGTTCCTCCTGTCATCCGAATATCGACGCCAGTCTGCAGTTCCCCAACCCGGACACCCACATCGATGGCGTCGTCAATGTGGCCGGCGGCTGCACCGGATGCCACGGCGATCCGGCCAACAACGCCGCTCCGCCCGTCGATGTCGGCGGGAATTCGTCGACCTCCGCACGCGGTGTCGGCGCCCACCAGAGCCACCTCCAAGGAAACGCCTGGCACGGTCCCGTTGCCTGCACGGAGTGCCATGATGTCCCCTCCGCCGTCGGTGACGCTGGGCACATCGACACTGGTTTGCCCGCCGAGTTGACCTGGGGGCCCACCGCGGGCGCGAATGGGTCCGCTCCGAGCTGGGACGGAACGACTTGCAGCGGCACCTACTGCCACGGCGAGACCCTCGCAGGAGGCACCAACACGACCCCCATCTGGACCACCGTGAACGGGACCCAGGCGGCCTGCGGAACCTGCCACGGCCTGCCGCCCGGAGGCTCGCACCCATCCAACACCAACTGCGCCAGCTGTCACCCCAACATCAACTCCGACAATGTGACGTTCAGCGACCCAGGTCAGCACATCAACGGGACCGTCGAACTGACGGGCTCCATCTCTTGCACCAGTTGCCACGGCTCTGGCGGAAATCCGGCTCCCCCAGTCGATCTCTCGGGGAACGCACTGACTACGCTGCGAACTGTCGGCGCCCACCGCGCGCACCTCGGTACGTCGACCTGGCATGTTGAGTTTGCCTGCGCCGATTGCCACATCGTGCCCGCCACCATCGGCGCCGCTGGCCACACCGACACCGCCGCGCCCGCTGAAGTGACTTTCGGCAGTGCGGCCAATCAAGACGGCGGCAACCCTGCCTGGAATGGGACCACTTGCACTGGCGTGTACTGCCACGGTGAGACCCTGGCCCTGCCTGGTGGCAGCAACAGCCAACCCACTTGGACTAGCGGCAGCACTCAGGCGGCCTGCGGCACTTGCCACGGCGCGCCGCCCGGAGGCACCCACCCCAACGACACGAACTGTGGCAGCTGCCACCCCGATGCGGGTGTGATGACGATCACCGACGCCGCCCAGCACATCGACGGGACCGTACAGGTCACCTTGAGCTGCACGAGTTGCCACGGCTCGGGCAGCGACCCAGCCCCGCCCGTCGATACGACCGGCAACAACGCAACCTCGGCGCGAGGCGTTGGCGCCCACCAAGCTCACCTCGGTTCGCAAGGAACCTGGCACGTAGAGGTCACCTGCACCCAGTGCCACGTTTACCCCTTGTCGCCGGCCGACGGACACAACGACGGGATCCCCGCCGAAATGACCTGGGGCTCCATGGCCACCGACAGCGGGACGACATCCCCGTCGTTCAATGGGACGACCTGCTCTGGGACCTACTGCCATGGCGACAGTTTGGCGCTCCCCGGCGGCTCGAACACCACTCCGTCGTGGACCGGCGGCGGCACTCAGGCGGCCTGTGGGACCTGCCACGGCACACCGCCGGGAGGCTCACACCCAGCCAACAATGACTGCCAAAACTGCCACCCCGATGCCCAAAACGTGGGTGGTGTTCTGAGCATCACCGACGGCGCGTTGCACATCGACGGGACTGTCCAAGCCTCCGGCGAAAGCGGTGGCGGGGTCGCCTGCGCCAGCTGCCACGCGGCCATCTTCGACCGCATGGCTGGCAACACCAACACCGACTTGAGCGGGCGGGCCATCGGCAGTCGGCACAGAATCAGCTCCGTGCTCGGCGTCGGCGACAGCTCCAACCAGAACAACCCCGCCGCGACCTGGGCACAACCCCTCAGCTCGGTCGCCCAGGCCAACCGCAGCTGCACGAACATGTGCCACAACGACCACCCCCACACCAAGAACGCCCTCACCACTCACGAGAACAACCTCTATCAGGACTCTCGGACCAGCGCCCCTCGCTCCACCGCCAACGCGACCATGGCCAACGACTTCGACGCCACCTTGCCCACTGGCGGCGTCTGCGCCTCTTGCCACCAGTACGCCGTCACCATCGGCACTGAGGTTCACCCGGCCGTGGCCGCCGCAGCCTACGACGTGAGTGGCCACGACTACGAGTCCGGGACCTACGGCCTACACGACAGCTCGAACGTCGCCCGCAACTGCACCAAGTGCCACTCCGACAGCGACGACACCTTCCTCACCGACAACTCGACCCCCTTCGGCGCCGTCCACTTCTCGCAGTACAACTCACTGCTGCGCGAGTCGCCCACTCACAGCAACAACGCCGCCTCATTCCTCTGCTACGAGTGCCACGGCACCACGCAACCCGCCGCTCCCAACGCTGGCGGCGACGTGCAGGCCGTGCTCGAAAAGACCTACAGCCATGACGCCTCCGGCGACGCCGGCCACAACACCATCGCTGAGGCCACCCCGACCTACAACAGCACCTACGCTGGCGCCAACCGCCACGTCGGCTGCCTCGACTGCCACAACCCCCACGAGTCTGGCGCCACTGTGCACACACCAGGCACCAACGCCATTGCCGCAGGGGGAAGCCCACTCTCTGGCGTCTCTGGCGTCGGCTTTACGCCTCCCACCGGCAACTGGGTCGCGACCACCACGACCAACTTCACGCCCAAGGCCCGTTCGGCCTATGAGTATGAGGTCTGCTTCAAGTGCCACAGCTCCTACGGCTTCGGCACGACGCCCCCGAGCGCCTCCAATCCCCGCGGCGCCTGGGACACCTGGACCGACGTCGCGCAGGAGTTCAGCCCCAACAACCGCTCGGCCCACCCCGTCGTCGCCACCGCGAACGCTTCGGCGTCCTCGGCCCTCGTCGCCGCCCAGCTCACCGCACCCTGGAACGCCAACCCTGGCAACCAGACCATGTATTGTTCCGATTGCCACGGCGATAACGCCGCGGCTCCTGCAGTGGCAGGACCCCACGGCTCTGGGGTCAATTTCGTCCTCACTGGAGCCAGAACCGGCTGGCCAAACACCGCGGCCGGACAGCTCATCTCCTTGGACAGCGCAGCCGAGCAGGCCGAGCTCTTCTGTATGAACTGTCACCCCGATCCCGATGGCACCAATGAAGCCCACACGCGAGGCGACCACAGCAATAGAGATTGCGTGGATTGCCACATCTTGATCCCGCACGGAGGCGGCTTGGACCGGCTCATTGGCGACGCCAACGGCACCATGCCCAGCCGCTACAACTACCAGAACAACCTGATCATCACGGGCTTCACCAAAAACGCCGACTACAGAAACTACGGCAGAGGCGCCTGTGGCTCGAACCAAGCTGGCTGCAGCGGTGATCACCCCGCGACAAACGGCACCGACTGGTAAACCGAGGCGCTAGCTCCCGAGAACGCAGAAGCGCGCTGAGTCCACTCCGCCGCTTCTGCGTTTTCAACATGCCCACGATAGTGCGACGAAGTATCCTGGTTGGCCAAGAGGGAGCTTCAGCCCCACCGACTTGCCTCAGCCTGGCTCTCTCACTGCCGCTCGACAAACGGCAAGGGGCGGGATTGCACGCAATCCCGCCCCTCGCCTCAGCTTCCTAGAGTGACACTCACTGCGTCACCGTCACCGCCTGACCGTCCACCCACACCTTGTTCTCGTCCGTGTAGTACAGGTACGACGACGACGATGGCCCCATGTACTCGCCCGGAACCGTCGCCACCAAGTCGATGGGCAGGTCCTTGCTCTCGCTCGGCTTCAGGTCCCGCAGGTACAGAATGACCTCGCGAGGACGCGTCTCGTAGAACGAGATCAGCCCCTTCTCCTTGAGCTCCTTGAGCTGCCAAGTTTGGAACGTCAGGCCGCCGGGCAGCCCGACCCGCGCCAAGGTCATCGGTTGGCCCTGGTCCGTCTTGTTTTTGACGTTCGCGTTGAGGCGCACGCTCTCACCCATCTTCAGCGTGTTCTTCTCGAGCGTCGTCGTCAGGTCGACCACCACGTCTGGGCTGGTCGCCGGCTTGATCGTCCGGAACTCGATGGCCACGCTGTAGGGCAGGGCGTCCTCGCCGTCATGCACGAGCTCGACCGTGTTCTTTCCTGCCTGGAAATAGTTTCCGAGCCCTTCGAACTCGATGGCGTCCTTGCGTCCAGCGGCGTAGGCCACCTGCTGAATCACCTGGCCGTTGACGCTGAGCGTCACCGTGCCAGGGTTCTGGGTCTTGCGATTGGCGTTGGAGTACAGGGTCATGGCCTTGAGCGCCAAGACAGTCGACTGCGTCGCGCCCCACTCACCGAAGCCACCGCGGTTGTTGTTCATCCACTCGATGCCGGCCCGCACGGCGTCCTCCTGGCCACCGGCCTTGAGCAAGGCCATGACCGCCAACGCCGTCGTCTCGATGTTCAAGCTGATGCCACCGCTGCGCGTGATGCTGTGGTCGGCGCCAGTCCAGGCTCCGTCTTGACCCTGCATCTTGGCCAGACGTTTCGCGGCCGATTTGCCTTGGTCCACATTGGCCGGCACGTTGAGCAGCGTGTTCGCGGCCAAGGCGAGCAGGTACGGGTCCGAAGTGCCCACCGCCACCTCGAGCTGCTTGGCGAGCTCCTTGGGAAGGTCGGTCACGCCAGCCTCGGTCAGGGCGTAGGTGATGTATCCTGCAGTGACATCGTCGGACGCCCGGCCAAAGGAGTCGAGCGCCCGCTCGTTCTTCAGGTAGCTGCCCTTCCCATCTCGCCGAGAGAGCAGCCACTGGGCCGTGCGCTCCACCATCTTCGGATCGACCTGGTAGACGTCGGCCATATCATGGAACTCGAGCAACCCATACGCCGTAAGGGCCTCGTGCCCCGGATCCCCGCCGAACCACTCGTAGCCCTTCTGTGGGCTCTCGTAGCCGGTGAGCTTCAGGTAACCATCTTGCAACAGGGCATTGCTGCGCTCGATGAGCTGGACATCGGCGATGTCGTTCTCTTGCAGGTACTGCATGACCATGACGTTGGGATAGTTGGTGCTGCTGGCCTGCTCGAAGCATCCCGTAGGCTGGCGCAACATGCCGTCCAGACCGCTGACCATGGTCGAGACCGGGCCCGGATAGAGCCGGACGCTGGCGACGACGGTGCCCATCACCGCATCGCCGAGGTCGGCCTCGTGCGTGAGCTTGCCCTTTGCCGTCCCGCTGAAGGACATCTCCTGCGGGAACCCACGGGGAACGACGCGGACCGTCCGCACGAACTCGTCGCTCAGTCCCTTGGACGAGGCCGCGAAGCGCACCTCGCTGTCGCCTTGCAGCCCGGTCACGTCGACCGCGAAGAAGAGGCTCTTGCGACTCCCTGGCTCGATGGTGAGCGTCTGGGAGGCGTCCGCTTCGTGGGTCAGCGTCAGCAGCGACCCGAACGATGCCGTGAGCGCGACGTCCAGCGGCTCCTCGCTCTCGTTGCTGAAGGTGAGCGGCAACTGCAGCGAGTCGCCAGCGCTGACCTCGAGGGGCAACTTCACGTTCATGCTGAAGGGCAGGCTGGACTTGAAGACCTCCTCGACCCGACCCGCTGCACCACCACCCACACCCTCGGCAAACACTCTGAAAGAGGTGATGGCGTCGGACAGATAGAATGTCACCATGACCTCGCCGTTGGCATCGGTCTTGAGGTTTGGCGCCCACTCTACGGTCTCCCTAAAATCCGTCCGGGGGCCCTCGAAAGCGCCGCCGTAGGTCGGAGCGGGAAAGACTCGCACCGGGGCCCACTCCCAGGCCGGAGGCTCCTGCTCGGCCATCGCGCCGCCCCACTCCTCGTCCTTCGCCATGTCCATCTTGGCCTCGCCCAGAATCCCGATTCCCGCTTCTCGCTGCCCCAGCGCGCCGTCTTGGTTTGCGGCGATCGCGTCGGCGACGACGGCGGGTTCGGCAACGACCACTGGCATCGCCACCTCTTCGGGCTTGGCCATCGGAACGTCGCCTTCGGCCTCCGCCATGTCTGGAGCTGGCATCGCTGGAGGAGCCATCTCGAGGTCGTCATCGGCGCCTCTGAGCGCCAGCTCAGGCCCCTCTTCGCCCCCCCCGCCGCCTTTCTTTCGCTTGAAGTTGGCCTGCTTGTTGGGTCGCGCGTTCCCCCCCATCGGGATTCCCGTGGCCACGACAGTATCGACCGGGGGCGGAGGCTCGAAGACCTGCCTCCATTCGAACTTGCGCCAACCGCGTGTGCCCATCAGCAGATCGACGGACAGCGCCGAGTCCTTCTCGGTCAGGTCGAAGTAGAAGTTGGGCTCCTCGACTTTCCCAGGGAGCTCTGGCTCCAGGTAGAGCTTGCTGAGCATGTGCCCGGTCTTGTCGTCGGCAAAGGCGATCACGGTGTCGTCGACGACCGAGAGGGCAATGGCGGCGGGCACGGGTTGTCCGTTGGCGTCCTTCGTCGTCACCGTGAGGCTGACCTGGTCTCGCGGCGAGTAGCCGTCCTTGTGGGGTTTGACCTCGACCTGCAGCGCGTTGCGCCGATTGCGATAGATGAGACGTTCGGCAAGGGGCTGCAAAGCGCTGTCGAAGAGGGTCACCCGCGCGACGCCTTGCGCTTTGTTGAGCGCCGCGTCGTCGGATTTCA
>PFUG01000294.1 GCA_002789955.1 Deltaproteobacteria bacterium CG_4_9_14_3_um_filter_63_12
AAGCACGGACACATGTGAAGCGTTACACTAGGGAGAGGCCCGGCCCGCAGGGCCGGGGTGAGGCCGAGGCGGGTCTGTTGGCCTGACCCCTGACGGGAGCGGGGAGCTGTTGGCGGCTGCGTCGCAAAGAGTTCTGTACAAACTCCAGCCGGGGGGACAAAGTCCCCCAGCTGGTCAGGGCTTCAGCCCTGCCTCCCTAGAAGGGCCACACCCACGCGGGTTTGATGTCGGCGGCCTAGACCGCGAGCAAACCCTCAACACCTCACAGTGCACCTATGTCTGCCTTTATCGATGAGATCATTGTCACGGCCCGTGCCGGAGATGGTGGTGCCGGCGCTGTAGCCTTCAGACGCGAGAAGTTCATCCCCCATGGGGGACCCGCAGGAGGCGACGGCGGTAAGGGCGGCGACGTCATCTTCCAGGCGACCCAGGCCCAAAACACACTCTTTGACCTGCGCTACCGGCGCATCTTGAAGGCCGAGAAGGGACGGCCCGGCGGCGCGAAGAACATGCACGGGCGCGGCGGCGACGACCTCACCGTCCTGATTCCGACGGGGACGTTAGTCTACGACGCCGACACCAACGAGCTCCTCGTCGACTTGGTCGAAGACGGGCAATGTTTCGTGGTGGCGCGCGGCGGACGCGGCGGGCGCGGCAACGCCCGGTTCGTCACCGCGCGCAACCAGACGCCACGGCGCGCAGACCCAGGTGAGACCGCGGAGACGAGAGACATTCGGCTGGAGCTGAAGCTGCTCGCCGATGTGGGTCTGCTGGGCTACCCGAGCGTCGGAAAGTCGACCCTGATCACCCAGATCTCCAACGCGCGCCCCAAGATCGCCGAGTATCACTTCACGACCCTGACCCCGAACCTCGGTGTGGTCCGTTGGAAGAACTACGTCGAGTTCGTGGTCGCGGACATTCCAGGTCTCATCGAGGGCGCCAGTGAGGGTCTCGGGCTAGGGCACCAGTTCCTCAAGCACGTCGAGCGCACTCGGCTTCTGGTGCACCTCATCGAGGTCACACCGCAACTCGACGGCCAAGAAGACGGCCGAGACCCCATCGAGGACTTCCACCGCATCAACCGTGAGCTCGAGGCCTTCGACCCTGAGCTGGCGAAGCGCGACCAGGTGATCGCCCTCAACAAGATCGACCAGCTCGCGACGCAAGAGCGAGCCGAAGAGCTGCGCGCCTACTTCGAAGCGCTCCACCTCCCGTTCTTCGTGATCAGCGCGGCCACTGGCGAAGGGGTCGCTGCCCTCGTCGATCACGTTGGGAGCTGGGTCGTCGCCCAGAAAGCGGAACGGCCGCAGAGGAGCGTCAGTAGTCTGTAAAACAGCCTGCCGCGGCGTTTTGACACGAGTTGATGCAGACCAGCGCGCCGTTGCAGCGCTGGGTGCAGTTGTTGAGGCAGGCGCTGAGCCGGCAATCCTCGTTGTTGAAGCAACGCAGATCACAGGCTTGGCCCTGGCAAGCGATAGAGCAGCTGGTCGTTCCGTCGCAGGTTTGCTGACAACCCCCGCCGTCACACGTCGAGGTGCATTCGGCGCCCGCCTTGCAGTTGATGTTGCACCCGCCGGCTGCACAGCTGGTGTGGCAGACGCTGCCGGCTTCGCAGTCGACCAGGCAAGAACCCACATCGCAGACAAACTCGCAGGTCGCGTCCGCAGGACAGGTGAACCCGCACCCAGTGGGATTGTCGCAGGTCGCGTCGCAGGCTGCTGGATCGCAGGCGTCTACGTCCAGGTCTGTGTCCACGTCGTCTAGGTCGGAGGCGTCCGGGTCCTTCGTGTCGTCTAACGGCCCGACGACGACATCGCTGTGAGCGTATTGCGTGTCGAGGGGGAAGCCTTGGTAGTCGGGCTCGCCTCGGTCGCTGCAAGCGGTGGTAGCGATGACGAGAAGAAGCACGAGGGAAACGAGCCACTTATCGCGCGAAGGCACGCCACCTGGCTCGCTTCGAGCCAGCTCGGTGGCGAGTAGCGCGCGAAAAATCCGATGTGTGTTCATGACTTTCTTCCTGAAAGCCGACCTGGGTCGGCGCTCATGGTCCTTGCACTGGGCGGGGATGCGCGCACTCGCCTTGGTAGAGCTGAAGGGTTTCGGCGACGATGGCGATGCCGTCCTTGCGTAGGTCGCGCGCCCCGGAGAAGCCGTCGATGACGGTGAAGACCGTGCGGTAGACCTCACACCAATCGCGCCGCATGGCCGCCTGGGCGCGGACCAGACTCAGAACTAGCGCAACCGAGAAGCTGTTAGGATTGCGTCCTGCTGCGGCTTCGAGGAGCCCGAGGGCTCCGAGCTCGTCCAGGGCTGGGGCTCCGCACTTGGCGACAAGCGCCTTGGTGTCGTCCATGGCCAGGAGGTAGCCGGTGGCGAAGAGCTCCTGGTCGGTTAGTGTCTCGAGCGTCAAGGCCTCGACGCGCACTTCGTGGGCGCGCGCGGTGTGTCCGACGAAGGCTGCAGCGTTGTCCCGGCCTGCCACCGACCAGCCCAAGGCGTTGACGATGGCGGCTCGCTCGTCTTGGCCAACGGCTGGGTCGGCCAAAGCCTCCATGAGCTTCTCGTCCAGCCCGACTTCGGCGGCGCGAACGACCCAGTCGGAGTCGGTGTAGGCCAGCGAGAAGTCGGCGCTGGTCAACGGGCTGTCGGCCAACACCTGAGCGCTGCAGAGCAGCGAGCTGACCAGCAAGAGAGAGAGGGCGATGAGAAAACGCATCTTGAGCTCCATGAAGCACTGATAAGAACCATTGGATTTGCCTCGCTGACCACGACCGATTTTCGTTTCCCCAATCACTTGCGGTGCGAAAATCGGCCGTCCGCTCGGCAATCAGGCGACGAACTTGCGCCTCGCCGCAACCACACCGAGGCCGAAGAGAAGCCAGAGAACGAGGGGATTCGACGGCGACTTGGAGTGAGCGGTGCGGCATCCGCAGCCGTCGCTCGTCGTGCCGCCGCTCTTCGTCTCCAAAGCCGAGTCGAGGCGTGACTCCTCGGCGGTCGAGGTCAGATCGCTGGGAGCTGGCTCAAGTTGGGGACTCGAATCGTCGATGAGGTCAGGAGTGGACTGGGTGTCCGAAGGGGTGATGTCCTGGGCGACGTCGGCGGCCAGGTCGGGCGTGGTCTCAGCGGTGTCGACGGCGAGCTCCTCGACGGGCTCGGGGTCGGGGAGGATCGGCGTGCAGTCGTCGGAGACGGCCTTGTTGATGGTGATGGAGTCGAAGGCGCTGGGGGTGATGTCGCCCAGGTTCTGCTTGGTCGAGCTGATCGCCGTCAAGGTCATGGTCTCGTTGTTGATGTCGACCTTCACAAAGTGATGCTTGCCACTGCAGAACGTGCTCCCCCTGGCGGCGCCGAGGCTGCCGCAGACCCACTCGACCAGATCGATCGAGACTCCGGCGATGTCGAACTCGTCGTAGGTGAAGGCGCCAGCGCCGCCGGTGATGAGGTAGACGGTGCCGTCCTCGAAGCTGGCGGCGAGGTTGCCTTCGTCGTTGCCCCCGCCACCTTTCATGGGGGCGAAGCGTTCGTAGTAGTGGTTGTGGCCCGCGAAGACGACGTCCACGTGGTGCTTGTCGAAGATGGGGACGAGCGCGGCGTTCTGCCCTACCTCGTTGGGCGGGTGATTGAAGTCGATGCCGAAGAAGCTGGTGTTGCTCGAATAGACGGGGTGATGCAGCGAGACGAACTTCCAGTTTTTGTCGGCGTGCTGTGTGAGGGTGTCATCGAGCCATTGGGCCTGTGCGGCGAAGGCGTCGTCGCCGAAGGTGGCGGTGGAGAGGACGGCGAAGACCGCGTTGCCAGCGGTGAAGGCGTAGTAATCCTCGGTGTTGCTCGTGGTGTTTCGGGGAAGCGCGAAGAGCTGGTTGTAGAGCGCGCCATCGCCCTCGACGCTGCCGTTGTCGTGGTTGCCGATGGAGGGCAGGTGGGGAATCGACGGATTGAACGCGTCGCTCTTGGTGAGCCAGTCGACCCACTGGGAGGCGCTGGTCCCGTCTCTGATTAGGTCGCCGGTGTCCAAGATGAAGAGCGGGTTGAAGGCGACGGCCTCCCCGACGATGTCTGGCCACTTGGTGTTGGCACCCGTCTCGTCGTCCGAGCGACCATCTCCTAGGGCGACGAAAGTCCAGGGTTCGCAGCCATCGGCGGGCGCCGTGATGAACGAGAAGTCGGCGGAAGCGCCCGTCTCGTCGGTCGCGCGGTAGTGGTAGAGCGTGTTGGGAGTCAAGTCGGAGAGCGTCACAGAGTGGACGTAGCCGAGCGCGCCGGGCGCGGACTCGGGCTGGTCGTTGCTCTGGGCGGTCATCCCGTATTGCACCGTCAATCCGTAGTCGACCGTCACTGGAGTCGTCACGCTGGTGCTGTTCCAGGTGAGGGTCACCGAGCGCGCGGCGTCACCGGCGGCATAGGAGATGCGCAGCCAGTGGGGTTGAGCTTGCGCGGCCACGCTCGACAACACCAGGGTCGAGGCGACCAGCAAGAACAAGGCGAAGCGAACACTCCAGTGGGCCATAGAGCCTCCGTAGACAGGTCGAGAGCGACCGAAAAACTCCCATCAAGCTAGGGGGAGAGCTTTGCAGCGTCAATCCCGAACCGATCCTCGTCGCCCAAAACGCTCGGTCCTGGGAGTTTGGGGATGCGAAACAATCCAGCCGTGCCCACGCGCGAAAATCCGATCGTCTTTGGATGACGGGCTGTTCGTCACCGCGCATGGTGGTATCTTCCACCGGCCATCGAACACGGCCTCTTGCGAAACATTAGACCAAGGAATCTCCACCATGGAGAGAGCCAAAAACGCCAAGCTCTTCGACTTCATGGATGAGCGGGACAACCTCATCCGCGAGGTCACCGACCGAGTCGTCGAACGCATGCGCCGACAGGCGAACTTGTCCGAAGACAAAGCTCTGGAGTACGTCCTCAACGAGGCGGCGTACCTGGAGATGCGGCGTCTGATGAGCGGCAGCTCGAAGATGGACACCAGGCCATACAGCTACTGGCATCAGCTCGCGCGCCGCGTGGGTAAAGCCACCCAGGCCGAGAAGACCCAGGTGCTGCGAGAGCTCGTCGGGGAGTACACCGAAGACGTCGCCGGGAAGTTCACGCCACAAGTCTTCTGGTTCGCGACGCGCGTGCTGCCCGTAGGCCTGAGCGCCCTGTTCAACGCGCAGAGCGTCGACTCCCTCTTTCGCAACTTCCGACAGCTCGGCGAGCGAATCGTCATCGAGGGGGCGCTGGACCGGGTTCGCAGCCTCTCCGTACGCGGCACCCTCATCGTCGTCCCGACGCACTCCAGCAACCTGGACTCCATCCTCGTCGGCTGGGCTCTCGAGGAGAGCCGCCTGCCGCCCGTCACCTACGGGGCGGGAAAGAACCTGTTCACCAACAAGCTGCTCAGCTTCTTCATGCACAACCTCGGCGCCTACAAGGTCGACCGGCGGATCACGCACGGCATCTACAAGGAGGTCCTCAAAGCCTACTCGCAAGTGCTCTTGGAGAGAGGCTATCACCAGCTCTTCTTCCCCGGTGGCACGCGCTGTCGCTCGAACGTCGTAGAGCACCATCTCAAGCTGGGGCTGCTCGGCACCGCGCTGACGGCCTACACGCAAAACGTCATCAACAAACGACCGCATCCGAAGATCTTCATCGTCCCGTTGACCATCAACAACCAGCTCGTGCTCGAGGGCGAAACCCTCATCTCCGAACACCTCCGAATTGACGGCGGGGCGCGCTACATCATCGAGGACGACGAGTTCTCGGACCTCTCGAAGATCGCCCTGTTCACCATGAACACCATGAACCTCGAGTCCACACCCCATCTGCGCTTCGGCGATCCCCTCGATCCTTTCGGAAACCTGGTCAACGCCGAGGGCGAGAGCCTCGATCCCCGCGGACGCGTGATCGACATCGAGCGCTACCTTTGGGTGGACGGGGAGCCCCGACCCGACCCAGCCAGAGACGCCGAGTACACCCGACAGTGTGGCGATGCCGTGGTCAAGGCCTTCCGACAGCACACGGTCATCCTATCGACGGCGTTCCTCTCCTTCGTCTTGTTCCGCTACCTGCAAGGCCTTTATCCAGACCTGGATCTCTACCGCCTGCTGCGGGTCTCCAAGGGCGAGCTCATCCCCTTCGAGGTGCTCTACCACCGCGCTGAGCAGCTGCGCGCGATCCTGACGAAACTGGTGGAGCAGAACAAAGTGCACCTCGCGCCTGAGGTGGCCGAGGCGCCCATCCCTGAGTTGGTCGAACGCGGCGCCCGCGTCCTAGGCGCCTACCACACGGTGAAAGTCGTTGAGTTGCGCACCAACGGCATCGAGATCGGCAACCCCAACCTCGTCTTCTTCTACGCCAACCGTCTCGCTGGATACGGAATCGAGGCGATGGCCGAGGTCGAGGCACAACGCCTCGACGTCGAGGCTCAACACCTCGAGGTCGAGGCTCAAGGCATCGACGCTCCGGAGCAACCATGAGCGAATCCCTTCGAAACAAGGTCGGAGTCATCGGTGCCGGACGTTGGGGGACTACGCTGGCCCACATCATCGCAACCGGCGGGCTCGACACCCTGGTCTACTCGGAAAACGCCGAGCTGGTGGCCAACATCAACGCCCACCGCGTCAACAAGGCCCACCTGCCCGAGCTCGACCTGCTGCATGAGCGCGTCACCGCGACCGCGACGCTGGAAGACCTGACGGCGAATTGCGATCTGCTCTTGATCGCCGTCAGCGTACATCGGATGAGAGCCATCGTCCGTCGCCTCGGGGACACGCTCGACGGCAGCCACTCCATCGTGCACGCCGTGCGAGGACTGGAGGCGGAGACCTTCGCCACCCCCAGCCGCATCGTCGCCGAAGAGACCTGCGTCCGGAAGATCGGCGCCCTGCTTGGCCCTGCGCTCGTCGACGAGCTGCTCGCCGAGCGTCCCAACGCGGCCGTCATCGCCAGCCGTTTCCCGAGTGTCATCGCCCTCGCGCGCAAGGCCTTGGTCAACCCCGTGATGCGCGTCTACTCCAACCCCGACCTGGTCGGCGTCGAAGCAGCGGCCGCGGCGTCGAACGTCATGGCGCTGGCCTTGGGCGTCGTCGCCGGACTGAGCCTCGGCCCCGCCACGTATGCGGTTTTGGTCACTCGAAGCGTCGCCGAAATGAGTCGCCTCTGCGCCGCCCTCGGAGGCCAGGCGACGACGGCCTTTGGCCTCGCCGGCTTGGGCGATCTCCTGGTCTTGCGGGAGGGGGGCGGACAGGAGGTCGAGATCGGCAAACGTCTCGCAGCCGGCGAGACCGCCGCCTCGATCATCGAGGAGCTAGGCCCCATCGACGCCTTCGACGCGGTGAAGACCTTCAACGAGCTCTCGATTCGCAGAGGCGTCGACGCCGAGATTACCCGGGCGGTCCACGACCTCGCCATGGGCATCGTACAGCCCCTCGAGGCCGTGCGGCGGCTCATGACGTTGACGCAGATGAAGGAGTAGCCGGGCCTACGGCGTCAGCTTGAGCTCTGGCAGCGCGCTGACGGCATAGGCCAGCACCAGGCTGACGAAGAACCCGCTGAGCTCGCCGTCGCTGTAGATGTGGGCGCCCTCGCGGCTCATCTCCAGTCCACCCAACATGGTGCCCAGACCGGGGATACCGAGGTTGCCCACTGCGTCGACGAAGTCCGGCCAGCCCGCCTCGAACTCTTGGGCGAGCGCTTCGGTTTCGAACTCGAGGTTCATGATCAGGCGCGGGTTCGCGACCGGCGTCAGGCTGCCGGTCAGCGAGATGGGAGCGGGTAGCTCGGGCAGTCCTGCGCCGAAGCTCATGGACTTGATTCCTTTGACCATGACGAAGATCGCCGCCTCGGCCTCCAAGGAGCCATCGACGCTCTCGATGGCGGTGAGCGTCTCGAGCATGCTGCGATTCGCGAGCGCGTCCTCCGGGGTCGCGTTGGGGTTGGGCGGCAGAGAAGCCGGCTTGTCTAGGGCGTCCAGGAGGGGCTCTTGAAGGAAGAGGGTGAGACCGGGCTCAGCGAGGTAAATCACCCGATCGTAGACCCCGCTCTTGGAGTTCTTCGCCTTCTTTCCCCGCTTCGGCGTCCCAAGAGGGCGGCCGTTGTGCATGGTCCAATCTAACTTCACGGGGAAGCTGTGGCTCAGGGTGACCTTGAGAATCTGATCGTCGATGGTGTGGCGCACGGCGAGGAAGTTCTGGGTGTAGTCCTTCGGGTTGGTGGTCGCGATGAGCAAGGCGTCGAGGGAGTCGACTGGATCGATGCCGCTCTTCTGAAGGGCGATCTGGTAGTCCGGAAATTTTTTGAGCAGCTCGCGGACGTTGTCCTGGTAGGCCGAGCCGCGCAGTCGATCGTTGCGAATCAAGACGATCAGCCGAGCGTTGCCGGGTCCAAAGGCGGCCAGACCAGGGAGCTCACTGCCGACGTGACCCGGCTTCGCCTCCCCGAGCACCTGTGGCCTAGCTCCCGAACTCAGCGCGGCGCTGAGCAGTGTGGCCTTTTGAGTGAGGGCTTCTCGACTCACGTTCGCGTCGGGCTCGTCCGTCTCGAGCTCATCTTTCAACGCGGCGGTGCTCGAGGCGGTCAGGGCGGCGAGGGCCGGCTGCAGCGTGCGCTCTAGAGCCTTGCGCCGCTGGCGCTTCTCATGGCGCAGCTTTCGTGCTTCCGCCTTCTTCTTCTGAGCCTCGAGCGCCTCCCATGTCGGCGCTGGAGGTTCCACGACGGCGACAGGCTGAGGCTCGTCTTGGGGCTCGGGTTGCGTCTCCTCTGGCTTGGCGCGAGAGACGCGCTCGTTGTCCGCTGTCTCTTTGTCGGCTTCGCGTTCTTTGTCGTCCTCCGAGGCTGGGTTGGGGTCGGTGGCGATCTGCACCGCTGAGCCGATGCCGGTTAGGGGCTCGTCGCTCCATTCGATCTGCATCTCGACGATGTTGGTCGAGAGGTTGAGGATCATGGCCAGAATGAGGGCGAACCCATGGAGCAGCACCGACAGCATCCCGGCTTTCGCGGCGGTCCACAGGTCTCGGCGGCCGAACCAGCCGCCGAGACGCACCCGAAATTGAAGCGCTGACTCCGGCGGCTTTTCGACTTCGATCTTGGGGGTCAGTTTGGACATTAGACCATCAATTTGGATTCTATTGCCTCGAAGCTCTCAAGGGCTGCTCGTGCTCGGACGTGCGGTGCGGGCGTGCATTCAACCCGACATCGGTGTCGCGGTCTTCCCGCAATCTCAGTGCCCAAGGAGGTGGGGAGGAGCATCGTCCTAATGGTCTGAGCTCCGCCTGCTGTTTCGACTTCGTCTCATGTAAGACAGGAAAATTCGAATAAGAACTTGTTCTGAAACAAAATGAACAAGGAACGTCGTTGATAGGGCAGGAGGTCCAGGGTGCTGGTCACCTTGGGCTACTTCGTGCGTTCTGCAGGTCGGGTGTCGCCCGCCATGTGGTCGCACTCAAGAGTGTCTCGAACCCCGGTTCGAGCCGGTCCGTCCACAGCCGACGAGGAGGACCAGATGGCCAAGCGAGAGGCGACCTCAAAGAAAAGACATTCCACGGATCACACGCTGATTGGGCACGATGTGTGGTTTAGAGGTCGAGTGTGGCGTGTGGTGTCCGCCCACGGTGGGGATAATCACGGAAGCCCGTGGCTAACCCTGAAACGCGGGTTGGGCATCGAGGCCCTCGCCAAGACCTACGAAGTGCAAGAGGCGCTCAACTAGACTCATCACCAATCTGGAGCAGAGGTCGACTTCGTCCTCAGAGTTCTCGATGAAACCAGGAACGACGCCGTCGCGGTTGTGCTGCGACGGCGTCGTTGTTTCGGGGCCGCAGCGCCCCGAGCGGCAAGGTCGCTCGGGGTGCCGAAATCACTAGGGCTTCGCAGCGGAGAGACCAGCGGCGAGCTTGGCCAAATCGATGCCGAGTGTCTGCTTGATTTGCTCGGCGCTGCTGGCGACCTTCATCGGTAGGCTGCCATTGGCGTCGATCGCCGAGAGCCGAGAGTCGATGAGCGTCATCTTGTCGATGTTGAGGTCGCTGATGGTCCCGACCATGGTCGAGAGCAGGAGCTCCAACTTATGCCCGAGGAAGATCTCGCGGGCGTTGGGGCCAGCTTTCTTCCAGATGGCGAAGAGTTGGCGCAACGCCTCCGCCCGCGCCTTTCCGTCCTCGAGGATGGAGGAGGCCTTTCCTTCTGCGTCGGCTCGCATGGCGTACATTGCCGCTCGCGCCGGCTCTTCTACGTCGGCCTTGAGCCTCCTACGAACCTGCTCCAAGCGCTGCTTCTGGATCGAAAGCTCGGCTTCGGCCTTGGCTTTCTGGGCGATGATGTCGGCTTGGGCCTCGGCGACCATGGCCGCGCCACGGGTCTGAGCATCGGCGATTCGGCGCGTCGCTTCGGCGCGCGAGATTCGAATCTGCGCTTCGATCTGGGCGACCGACTTCTCCTGTTGGTTGCTCGCGTCCTTCTGAGCGGACGACGCTTTGGCGTCGGCCTCGGCCATTTTGGCGTTCTTGAGGAGCTCAGCACCGCGCGCACGACCGATGGACACGAGATATCCGACGTCGTCAGAGACACTCTGAATCGTGAGCGTATCCAGACTCAAGCCGATCTTGGCCAGGTCGTGTTCGGCCTCGTCGAGGAGCGCCCGCTCGAAGCTCACACGGTCTTCGTTCACCTCTTCTGGAGTCAACTTCGCGACGACGCCGCGAACGTTGCCCTCGAGGGTCTCGCGGGCGATGGTCATGACGGCGCCACGGGGCTTGCCCAACAAGCGCTCCAGAGCGTTGTCCAGCCGAGGCTGGTGGCTGGCGATCTTGATGTTGGCCACGGCGTGAACCGTGAGCGGGATGCCGCCTTTGGAGTAGGCGTTGGACACCCCCACGTCGATGATCATGTTCGTGAGGTCCATGCGGTCGACGCACTCGAAGATGGGAACACGAATCCCTCTTCCGCCCTGAATGACTCGATATCCGAGTATTCTGTTGTCTGGACCGCGATTGCTCTTGCCAGTGAAGACGAGGGCTTCGTTGGGTTGGCAGATGTAAATGACACGTTTGATGGCGATGGCGCCGACGCCCAATGCGATGAGCAAAATGACGCCGATTAGTGCAATGGTTTCCATGGTCTCTCCTCCTTTGGACTCAGCTCTCGTCGCCGGCTAGCTTGGACATTTGCATGGTTTGGGCAGGTCTTCGCGTCTTCGCTTCGAGCGTGAAGCCACTGCCGGGCGTCTCCTTCACTGGCGGAGGCAAAATCGGCGGGGATGTGCCGTTGCCATGGGTCCCCGTGATGGCCCTCGCGACGTCGAGTCCAATCGTATCTTTCATCTCTCTGAGGAGCGCCGAGACGATCTGTGGGTAGGACGAGACGTACGCGGGGAGCGTCGAACCGTCGCCGCTGTCGATCAGCACCACCTCGGCGATCTGGACGCGCTTCACGGCCTCCGCAACCTTCACCATGATCCGCTCGAGTTGTTGGATGATGAAGATGTCGAACGCGTCGTCACCGGCCTCCACCCATACGCCGGTCAGCAAGTCCATCGCTTGCGCCGTCGCCGACGCGTGCGCGGCGATCGGAGCGGCACGTCCTGCGGCGATGAGCTTG
>PFUG01000565.1 GCA_002789955.1 Deltaproteobacteria bacterium CG_4_9_14_3_um_filter_63_12
TATGTTGCCCTACCTTCAAGTCCAGAGTTCGTCTATTGCAACAGCAGTTGGGTAGCCCCACACGATGCAACTGTAAGCTGTAGACTCAATCCAATCACAGGGGAGCAGATGACGCAGACCTTGATAGAGTGCAAGGAAGACGCGGACTGTGTGGACAGTGTTATGGACCCAAGTGCTTGCACTTCGCATGCACGATGCTCTTTGATTGCACTGCGGACGTGGTCTGTCCGTATCCAGGACAGGCTTGCACGTATTATGAGGTCTGCGTTCCGTGTTTGGAGTGAGTTGGAGGCTCAGACGATCACGACGAGATAAGTGATCAGCGCCATCAAAGCTGCTGCGGCGAGCCCGAAGACCAAGGGAATCAACCAATCAATGAGGAGTCGACTGGGTTCTTGTGGGTTGGGGCGCCTCTGCGCGGCTCCTGCGCGGGCCTCCGTTGGGCGGTGTAAGCCTCGCTTTTGAACCCGATGCGCGTTGGCTTGTTGCTGCCGAGCCGCTTCGATGTCGGAGTGGTTCGGCGCGTCGAGCTGCAGCATGGTCGCCTTCTCTTCGAAGGGGTCGACGGCCACTGGAGGCTGAACAACGCGGCGCGCAGCTTGAAGCTGTGCCGACGGGCGCGCAGCAGCGGTCTGCTCCCCAGGTTTGGAGCGCTTGCCGGTGTTCGGCATCAGGCTCTTTTGGGCGAGCAGCTCCATCTGTCGGGCCACGGGGAGGTCGGCGGTGGGCATGTCGGTGGGGGGATCGGCGGGCATGGGAGGGTTGCCGAAATACTCCTCGATGAAGGCCCTGAACGAGTCTTGGCCATAGCCCGGTAGAATCTCGAGGATGACGCGCTCGAGCTGGCTGCGGAACTCGTAGGCGTCTTGGTAGCGGCGCTCCGGATCCTTCTGCATGGCGATGCGCAGCACTTCGGCCAGGGAGTCAGGGATGTTGGGGTTGTAGTGTTTCGGGTTGGGGACTCGGCAATCGACGACATTGCGGTAGATGTCGTATTGATTCTGGGCGTCGAAGGGGAGCACGCCCGTGAGCATGCGATAGAGGGTCATCGCGACGGCGAAGAGGTCGACTCGGTGGTCGATCTCATCGGCGCGGGCTTGCTCGGGGGCCATGTACAGGAGCTTGCCCTTGATCACACCGCGGCGAGTAGTCCCGAGTTTGTTGGCGGCCAGTGCGATGCCGAAGTCGATGATCTTGACCTCGCCGGAGTAGCTCAGCAGGACGTTGTGCGGCGAGATGTCGCGGTGCACGATGGCCAAGGGGTTGCCCATTGAGTCGCGCTTGCGGTGGGCGACGTCTAGGCCAGCGAGCATGCACATGGCGATGTGGATGGCGTGTTCGCTGGGGAAACGGCCCAGGTTGAGCTCGACCTTAGAAATGGCGGTATGCAGGTCGACGCCGTGCACGTACTCCATGGCGACGTAGTAGGTCTCGTCGACCTTTCCGAGGTCGTAGACCTGGGCGATGTTGGAGTGCGAGAGGGTGACGGTGATCTTGGCCTCGTTGATGAGGCTGTTGATGAACTCGCGGTTCTCGTTGAGCTCAGGCAAGATGCGCTTGATGGCGTAAACGCGCTCGAAGCCACCGATCTCGGCACGGGACTTCGCACGATAGACCTCGGCCATCCCTCCTCTGGCGACCATACCGAGGAGCACGTATTTGCCGAATTGTGCTGGGAGTTTGAGGGCCATCGAGAGCGCTGCCAGAATTGAGGCCGTCTGCGCAGGGCCGAGCAGCCTGCACGCCCGTGTGTCCCTTGGATGACGGCGAACCGCCGAAGAGGCGACAACAACGCGCTCAACACGCTACCACAAGTCGAGAGTTCTGATGAGCGGTGAGGCGATGTGGGCTCCGGCCACCCAGTCGAGGAGTGCACTCATACTGTTGCTCGATTTGCGGCGAGGGTCGAGCGGAGTTCCGCGGCCAAACTCCTCTTGGAGTTCCGAGCTTCGACAAAAGATCACGGGTCTCATCGAAATGCTTCTGGTGGAAAACTTCATCTCCATTGCATCTTGATTTGACCCATCCAGTCGAAAGTCTTACCCTCCCACCCCGTTCTCGTCCGAGAACAACCCTTTTCTCAATCTACGGACTACGGAGAATCAAATGCTTGCCAAGCTCTTCACTCTCGTCGCCACTCTGTCCCTCGCTCTCGCCGTCACTGCCTGTGGTGGAAGCCAGCCCGCTGCTGAGACCCCCGCCGACGTCCCCGCCGAGCCCGTCGTCGAGACTCCCGCGGATGAGACCCCGGCCGAAATCACTCCTGACGCCGAAGCACCCGCCGAGGAAACCGAGGCGACCCCCGCCGAGTAATCGGTCCGGATTGTCGAGAAGGGCCATTGCAGAACCGCAATGGCCCTTTTTCTTTGTGCGCTCGGCAGGGGTGAGCCTTGCCCCCTCTTTTCCGATTTCCCTTGACGGCTCCTGGAGTTTGGTTCACGTCGCGCCCCCGAGGAGTGGTGTCTAGAGCCGTGCTGGGATGGAGGAACTCGATGAACCTGACGCTCTTCAAGTTGGGCTACTCGCCCTGGTCGGAGCGGGCCTTGTGGGCTCTTGACCACCATGGTCTCGCTCGCCGCGAGAGGGAGTACACGCCGATTTTTGGCGAGCCTGGGATGCGGCTAAAGGCCAGGAGATTCAAGGGGCGAGTCACGGTGCCGCTTCTGGTCAGCGACGACGGCGTCTATCAGGACAGCCTAGAGATCGCGCGATACGCCGACGCTCATGGCTCGGGCAGCCCGCTCTTTCCTGGCTTGGCCGGGGAGGTCATCGCGACCTGGAACGCTAGAAGCGAGGAGATGCTGGGCGCTGGCCGAGCACGGCTCACGTCTCGGATTGCGCAGAGCAAGGCGGCTAAGAAGGACAGCCTCAAGTTCCTTCCAGGCCCACTGCGAGGAGCGATGTTGCCGCTGGCCAACATTGGAATCGCCTACATCACCCGCAAGTACAAACTCGATCCGACCGCTCAGGAGGCAGACTTGGCGACGATTCGGCAGGGACTCATCGAGCTCAGAGGTGCCCTGGCCGACGGCCGCCGGAATGTTCTCGGCGAGGTGGGATTCTCCTATGCCGACATCACGATGGCGGTCTCGTTGCAGGTCGTGGAGCCAGTCGCAGAGCGCTACATCGAGCTCGGTCCGGCGCTGCGCGAGTGCTGGCGCGAGCCGTCGCTGAGCCAGGAGTTTTCCGATTTGGTCGAGTGGCGAGACGAGATCTACGCGAAACACCGCCGCCAGTGAGTGCGTTTCGCGTACAGTTCCGACATCTGTTAGAACCAGAAGTCCTCGCCCCAAGGCCTGCGCACCCTCGCAAGCCGCCTCCAGGAACAGGTCACTCATGTCCCATCCACCTCTCTTCGTCTTCGTCTTCGTCTCCGCGCTCGTCGCCGTGCTCACTGCCTGTGAGTCGGAGCCGGACCAGGCCTGCAACACGTCGAATGACTGTTCTCCCGCGCAGGTCTGCGTGGAGAGCATCTGCACGTCATTCCTGCCGTACGCGGGTGAGTTTCTCGACGACGGGAGTGCGGACGTCCAGGACACCAGCGCTCCGCCACTCGACGCAACTGTCGGCGATGTGGTTGCCGGCCAGGACATCGGGGTTTCGACGAAGTGGGTCTCGGTCTCGGCTGGGCCACACCACACCTGCGCCCTGACGGACAGTGGTCGCGCGGCGTGTTGGGGTGAGAACAACTACGGAGAACTCGAGGTCCCAACGGATGAAGTGTTCACCCAGATAGGCGTTGGTTGGAGCGGCTGTGGCCTTAGGCCGGATAAGACTCTGCACTGCTGGGGTGACAGCACGAATGGGATGAGCACACCCCCGGAGGGTCTCTTTTCGAGTTTCTCCCTTGGCCCCTGGACGGGCTGTGCGGTTCGAGAGAATGGCGAGCTGGTTTGCTGGGGAAGGGCGCTCGAGGGAGATCCCTCGCCTCCAGCGGGTGTTTTCACCACTGTCTCGACGCACGAGTTCGGGGCTTGCGCGTTGCGCGAATCGGACAACAAGGCGGAGTGCTGGGGCCGCCAACTCGCGGGGGAGGTTCCCAACCGCCCCTTCGCGAAGCTTTCGGTCTCACGAGGACATGTCTGCGGCTTGCGGCAAGATGGCGCGATCCTGTGTTGGGGCAGCAATGCTTTTGGCGAAGCGTCGGCGCCAGCGGGGACCTACTCCGATGTCAGCGCTGGAGAAACCTTCTCCTGCGGGATCAAGAAGGCCTCAAAGGAGCTCCGTTGTTGGGGTTTGCCCCCAGGATCGACACCGACGGGCAGCAATTTCGCGGCGGTCACTTCGGGCGACAAACACGCCTGTGCGTTGACCACTACGGGAGACCTCGAGTGTTGGGGCGAATGGTCCAAGGCTGTGGCGGTGCCCCCGTTGCCCTAGTGGCCCGAAGGCTCGAGGGCGGGAGGCGAGCGAAATCCGATCGAGGGAGTGAGAAAAAAGATGAAAGCTCTCACGAAAAAAAAGCATGGATTCGAAAATCCAGCTAGGGACTGGCTTCTGGATGGAAAAGAAAAAGAACGAACTTAGTGATCCTTCTCGAAGAATGGGGCGTAAAGGTTCATGAAAGACGCTCGCGGGGCTGCCACATAGTGGACTTCTCCCCCCAACGCCACTGCAGGGCCGCGGGCGTTTCTCACCCCTCGGGAAGACCCCCCTCTTACCGAGAGGTGTTCTCGCCGTAAATCTCCCCAAGAAAGGGCGAACTTACCCCCCCGTAAGTTCGCCCGCGGCGATTTCGGGGCAAGAAATTTCGTGCCCTGACAAGACCTGCAGTGCGGGCTCCTGTCGATTTTCGCGCTCGCGGCGAAACTTGGTTGGGCAGGCCATCGCCTGAGATTGCGATTCCTGGAGTTGGAGCCTCGCCGCCGAGCCCAGTACTGCTTCGTTCTGCGTGATCAGGGTGTGAAATGGGCACTTGACAGCGCTGCGCTCAGGCGTGAAATAGCGGCTAGTGTCCATTTGCGAGAGGTAAGATGGCAGTCCTCGATATCGTGCTCTATCCCGAAGCGGTGCTCAAAGCGGTCGCCAAGCCAGTGAAGAAGGTGAGCGCCGAAATTCAGCGGCTCGTCGACAACATGCTCGAGACGATGTATGCCGCGCCAGGGATAGGGCTTGCTGCGCCTCAGGTGGGGGTCTCGAAGCGGCTCTGTGTCGTAGACGTGTCCAACCCTCAAGAAGGGGAGCCTCTCAATCCGTACGTGCTCATCAATCCCGAGATTATCGATCGCGCAGGGAAGATCCTCTGGGAGGAGGGTTGCCTCTCCTTGCCTGGTTTGTACCGTGAGGTGCAACGCAGCAGTCGGATTACGGTTCGCGCGCTCGACCGGCAGGGGGTCGAGCGAGTGTTCGAGGCAGAAGACCTGCTCGCCGTCTGTATTCAACACGAGATGGACCATCTTGACGGCATCGTGTTCCCCGATCGTCTGAGCCTGTTGAAGAAGAAGCTTGCGCTCAAGGAGTGGAAGCGATTGCGTGAAAAGAAGCTCGAGGACGACGACGAGGGCGACGAAGCGCAACCAGCAGAGTAGAGTTCCCGAGAGTCGACAGGGCGAGTTCAGGGCGGCCGGCGAGCCACAGCGGCGAGGCATGGCCAGTCGATTGAGGCCGAGAGCTGCGGCGGCTCTGGGAATCTGCCGATGGTGTCGAGAAAAGAGGCGTGCGGGATGAAAACTCGAGTGGTGTTCATGGGGACCCCTGATTTTGCGGTCCCGGCTCTGAGCGCGCTGCTTGCGAGCACAGGAGTTCACTCGACCGAGAGGACATCGACCGACGCCGTTTTCGAGGTGGTGGGGGTCGTCACCCAACCCGATCGAGGCAGCGGCCGAGGCCGAAAACTCACGCCACCGCCGATCAAGGTGCTCGCACAGGCCCACGGGATCCCGTTGTTTCAGCCGGAGACGTTACGCGCACCGGAGGCTTGGGATGCGATAGCACTTCTGGCCCCGGATTTCTTGGTCGTGGTTGCGTACGGTGAGCTTCTCAGCCCGCGATACTTGGCGCTGCCGACCATTGCGCCGATCAACGTGCATGCCTCGTTGCTCCCCAAGTTCAGGGGGGCAGCGCCCATTCACTGGTCCATCGCGCGTGGGGAGGCGGAGACTGGCGTGTCGATAATGCGAATGGACCGGGGCTTGGATTCGGGGCCTGTCTACCGGATGGCCTCAATGGTGATCGAAGCCAACGACACCGCAGGAAGCCTGCACGATCGCCTGTCGACGTTGGGCGCGCGGCTGCTGGTCGAGACGCTGCCTCTGATCGCCAGCGGGGCGTTGGTTCCCAGCGAGCAAGACCACAGCAAGGCCACCCTCGCTCCGATGCTAAAGAAGAGCGACGGGTTTCTTCGCTTCGACCAGGCGGCCGAGCGTGTGTCCCAGCATGCCAGAGGAATGACTCCTTGGCCGGGCGTGACCTGTCTCTTCAAGGAGAAGCGGCTGAAGCTGCTTGAGGTCAGCTTAGCCGCGAGGATGGGCGGGCTCGGAGACCCCGGCCAGATCCTCGCCGTTGACGAGCGAGGTTTGGTCATCGCGTGTAAGGCTGGAGCTGTCGCCGCCGCAGCCCTACAACTCGAGGGGAAATCCCGACAGAGCGCGGCCGATTTTGGACGGGGCTATGATCCCGTTGGTGCACACCTGCAGACCATCGAGAGCTCGCCACCAGAGATGGTGTAGAGTCGTGTAAACTGAAGGGTTGTGCGCAAGGCGTGCAACCGCCAACGAAGGAGCCCCTTTGAGTCAACCGATCAGCGCGCGTAACGCGGCGGCCCAGACCCTCATGCGCATCGAGCGGGACGCCGCGTATTCCCACGTCGCTCTCGATGCGATTCTGCGTCGCATCAATCTCTCGGCCCAGGACCGGGGTTTGGCGACCCGCATTGTCTACGGCACGCTCGCCATGCAGCGACGTCTGGACTACGAGCTCGAATACGCCATCGGTGGGCGAGTCGAGGAGCGCACTGAGCCGTTCGTTTGCGCGAGTTTGAGGGCTGCCCTGTACCAGATCCGCTTTCTCGACCGAATCCCCACCCACGCCGTGCTCGACGAGACCGTCGAGGAGGTCAAGAAGCAGTGCGGCAATCGGGCCGGGGGTTTCGTGAATGCGGTGTTGCGAAGGCTGACGCGAGACGTCTTCGACCCAGCCATCGTCGCGGATCCCATCGAGCGTTTCGGGCTGCAATACAGTCTTCCCGACGGTCTCGTGCGCCGCAGTATCGAACGCTTTGGCGAAGAGGGCGCCAGGCAGTGGGCCATCGCGGTCAACGAGCCTGCTCCGGTGACATTGCGCGTCAATCGCTCCCGGGCGACGGTCGAAGCGGTCGTCGAGCGATTGGGAGGGAGGCCTTGCCAGTGGGCCGAGTTCGGAGTGGTCGTCGAGTCCCTCGACAGCACCGTACGCAAGGCTATTCACGACGGCGTATGCTGGGTGCAGGACGAGGGGTCGCAGCTCATCGTCGAGGTCGGCTTGGAGCCAGCGCAGGCAGGTGTGGAGCCGATCCGAGTGTGGGACATGTGCGCGGGTCAAGGTGGCAAGACGATCCAGTTGGGTGATCGCTTTGCGAGCGTAGGCGTGAAGGCGCAGATCACGGCGACCGATGTTCACTCCGGCAAGCTCGAACGGCTTCGTGCCGCGTGGCGTAAAGGTTTTGCGGGCGTGGGCTTGGAGACCCTGGCCATCGACGCCAGCGTGGGGCTTTCAGAGCGTCGTTTCGACCTCGTCCTGCTCGACGCCCCTTGCTCTGGGTTGGGGCTAGTGCGAAGGCACCCCGAGATGCGGTGGCGCTACGATCCGCAAGCGGTTTTGTCGTTGGCGAAACTGCAGCGGGAGTTGCTCGACAATGCCGCGGCCCACATCGACGAAGGAGGGGTGTTGGTCTATGCCGTTTGCACCAACACCCACGAGGAGACGGAGGCGCAAATTTTCGGTTTCCTGAGCCGCCATCCCGAATTCGTCTTGAGTCCGTCAGCGCGGATGCGGCAGATCACGACGAAGCCCTGGCTGGAGCTCGAGCCCCACACCCACGGCAGTGATGGCTTCTTTACCGCCCGATTCGTAAGGGGGCCGCGCGCACCACTCGCGCAACCGCCCAAGGAGTGAGCCATGTCCATCGAGATGCCTTGCGGAAAGTGGATCGTCGCGCCGAGCCTGCTCAGCGCGGACTTCGGTCGGCTCGCCGCCGACCTCGAGCGTCTCGAGGCCGATGCTGACTGGTTTCACTTCGACGTGATGGATGGACGATTCGTGCCCAATATCTCCATCGGACTGCCGGTCCTCGAGGCGGTCCGTAAACTCACGGAGAGACCCATCGATGTACACCTAATGATCGTCGAGCCCGAGCGCTACGTCGAAGCGTTCATAAAGGCCGGCGCCGATATCCTGACGGTGCATGTCGAGGCGAGCCCGCATCTGCACCGCACTATTCAGCACATCAAGGAGTGTGGCGGGCGAGCGGGGGTAGCCCTCAACCCACACACACCACTCTCCAGCGTGAAGGAGGTGCTTGCGGACGTCGACATGGTCTTGCTGATGAGCGTCGACCCAGGATTCGGTGGGCAACGCTACATTGAGTCGTGCACCCGCAAGATCAGCGCCCTCAAGGAAATCTGCCAACGAGAAAGGCTCGCAGTGGACATCGAGGTCGACGGCGGGCTCAAGTTGGACAATGTTCTGGTTCCTGCGCTGGCGGGGGCGAATGTCTTGGTCTCAGGTTCTGGAGTCTTTGGTGCCGCGGACCCGGCGGCTGCGATCCGAACAATTAAGCAGCGGTTGACCGCGCTCTGAACGGCGTCCATAGGTGGCACATGAGCGACACGTCCCCCTTTCGCATCCACACCTTAATCGGCAAGTACGGTGACGTTCGCGACCAGATCGAAGTGCTATTGGTGCGAGTCAACAGCGAATGGCGTCGTCGACAGGTCTTCGTCACTGCGCTGGCGGCGCTGTCGGCGGTCGGTGGCGGCGTGGCGCTCTTCGACGAGCAGTATCTGGTCGGTCTGTGCTTGCTGATCGGTTGCGGGATCATAGCCTCGGTCGGGCTCTCTGGGGGCCAACATCTCGAGATCGAGGTGGAGACCCTCACGCTCTGCTTGGCGCTCTTGGCCGAGACGAAAGGCAATGACCACGACGCGCCGCTTAACCTTCTCATCGACATGCGCAGCTCAGTGCATGCCACAAGACACGCGGAAGGGCGCTCTGGGGCGCACGTGGTCGACCAATGGTTCGAGCTCTGCCTGCCACAGGCCGATGGAACGGGGCTGCGGCTGGAGCTGACCGAACACATGAACAGCGATCCCGAGAGGACCCAACTGGGGAAACGAGTCGGGCGCGATTACCACGTTGCGCTCTTCGATGGGCACTGCTTTCGGGAAGAAGATCTCAAGGAGGCCGTGACGTCGCACGTCTCGGCGCCCTCTGGTACGAACATACCAGACCGCGTCCGGGAGGGCCTCGATGCCTTTGGGGCGGCCATCCGCCAGCTGCAGAGTTCCTACGCCGAGCTGGAGATGGAGGCGACACGGGTGGTCGTGGAGCGCACGGGCGAGAGCGACACGACCGTAAACCCGAGGAAGTCCGAAGCTCAGCGCCCATCATGAGCCCGTCAGAGCGATGGTTGAGGACGAGGCTGTCTGTGGCGTGTTGACGGCGGTCGGTCTCGTTTGTTATCCCGACTGCGGCCGAATCTAACCTTCTTCGAGTTCGAGCGTCCGACACTGTATTGGAGGATCCCCGCGTGACAGACGTAGAGAGTGGAGTCGAGAAGAGCCGCTTCGTCATCGTGTTTACCGGAGGGGAAGGCTACCATGCCGACGCCATCGCGTACCTCGTCGCGGAGCTAGAAGGACGCGGGCATTCCGTCGAGCTCGTCTCGTACGGCGGGCTCGCGGCGCAAACCGCGAAGTCCATCGCCGAGCGCGGGATGCGTGGCATTCGCGCGGCCGTCAAGCACGTGACCGGCAAGCTCACAGGCGAGGATCCGCTTGGTCTGGCCGAGTCGCGTGCCCGTGCGGACGCGGTCATTGTGACGAGCCCCGAGTTGGTCTCGGCGACAAAGGCGATGGCCGGCACGGGCACCGTCCGGCTCGGCCTGATGATGGATCTGGACTGGAACAGCGCTTGGACTGACACCGACGCCCACGGCCTCATCGTCCCACACACGGTTTTCAAAGAGCTGGCCACCCGGCGAGGTTGGAGCGAGCAATCGCTGTTCGTCGCTGGGGTGCCCCTGCCCAAGAACTTCAGCCGCCCGCTAGACATCGCCGCGATCCGGTCGCGTTTCAAGATCGACGACACGATGGGAGCGTTGGTCTTGGTGATCGCCGAGGGCGTCGAGGAGGCTCGTCTCGAGCGTACGGTCTTCCAACTCAGCTTGGTCGATCACCCAATCCAGCCGATTTTCTACGTCGGCGAGGACTCTCGAGCGGCCGAGGTGCTGCGGCGCGCAGCCGGCGAGTATGGCGTGATGGCCCGGATGTTCGGACGGGTGGACAACCTCGAAGAATATTACGCGGCCTGTGAGCTGGTCCTCGCCAAGGTCTCCAACCCCATGGTCTATGCACTGCTGTCGCTGGACAAGCCCATGGTGCTGATCGACTCCGACTCCGACACACGCCCGGTGGGCGCGTTCCTACACGATGAGTCGGCGGCGGTGGTCGTGCCCGACATCCTGAAGCTCGGAGCCGAAATCGACCACATTCTCGGCAACCCAGGGCTGCTCGAGGAGCTGCGCGAAGGAGCTCGCAAGGTCGTCGACCAAGCGGGGGTGCAAAAGACCGTCGAAGCCCTGGAGGCGGCACTGAAGGCGAAGGAGACCTTGCTCCATCCAAAATCCACAGCGTCATCAGGGCCCGACCCTTTGACTGGAGGTGGTGCGTTCGAGGTGATCGGTGGGATAGAGTGTGCACCAAAGCCGCAGGGCAGCGAGAAGGAGACCGATCGAGCGGCTGCCTTCGAGTCGCACAGCGCCTCGAGATTGACCGCCGCCGAAGCGAAAGAGGAGTTGGCGGCGCTCATCCTACAAGAACGCGAGGTGGAGAAGAGGCTCGGCGACGCAACGCGCTACGTCGGACAGTGGGAAGGTCGGCTCGATCTGGCAAAACGAGCTGGCGAGCCTGACCTCACGCAGGAAGCCACTCGCTTCTTGGAGAACTTCCGGCGAGAAGAGACCTCCCTCCTGCGGGAGTTGGATCGGATCCGCTCGCAAAAAGACAAACTCAAGCGGCGAGTGACGCCACGCAATGCCGTGATGCCTTCCGATCCACAGGCCGAATCTCGCTCGGTGGATTTGGAGAAGCGCTTCCGATCGATGGAGCTAGACCATGACGTCAATCGTCTGAAGAACCGGCTCAAGGACGAGTTTGGCGACTCGTGAACCGCGACGCAAGGCCGACCGTTAAAGGGGCCTGGGTGGGCCGGTGCCACTTCAGGCCAGAACAAGCAGAACAAGGCGTCGTCCATATGGACCTTTTCGGTGGGTAGGACCTGATGGCGATGTCGGATCGGAGCAAGTACTGGCTGAAATTTCTGCTCAGTTTGGGACTTGGGGGGTTCTTTCTCTACCTCGCCGTTGACAGTCTTGGCGGCTGCCCTGAGGGGCGTGAATGTGTCAACGGGCTTTGCCAAAGCGCCACCGATGCCTGCGACGCCGCGACGTGCCGCAATTGTGTAGACTGGGCGACGTTCCCCTCTCGCCTCAGTGAGGTGAGTGTCGCCGGATTGGCGCTGTTCAGTTTGGGGTTTCTGTTCGTCCATTGCATTCGCATCTGGCGCTGGTACTACCTTTTGCGGCCTTTGGGCTTGAATCAATTCAAACCGGCGCTGAAGGCCGGCGCTATCGGGCTCGCCGCGATCGTGATCATCCCCTTGCGACTCGGTGAGTTAGTCCGGCCCTATCTGATCTCGAGGGACACAAAGATAGGGATGAGCGCCGCGCTGGGAACGGCGGTCGTCGAACGGGTAGTCGATGGCTTGCTCGTCACCTTGATGCTCTTTGTGACTCTCGCGATCGTTCCCTCCAGAGGGGATGCACCAGGCGTGGTCTACACAGCGGGAACGATCTCCGCGTTGGTGTTCTCAGGGGTCATGGCGGTCCTGTTGTTCAGTTGGTGGCAACGTGCGGCGACCACACGGGTGCTGAGGACAATTGGAAACCGCATTTCCACGCGGCTCACCGAGAAAGCTCTGGGGCTGCTCGACGGCTTTCTCGACGGAGTCGCAGCGCTGAGAGCCGGCGGAGATCTCTATCGGTTCTTGGGAACCACGCTTCTCTATTGGGCGGTGAATGGAGCTACACTCACCTACCTCGCCAACGTTTTCGGGCTCGAGCTCAACCTTTGGGAAGGATATGCGGTCACGTCCCTGCTCGTCATTGGCATCATGGTGCCTGGCGGCCCAGGGCACATTGGTACGTTCGAGTTTTTCCTGCAGACAGGGCTCGCCCTGTTCATCGCGGTCGATCAAATTCCAGGGCCAGTCTTGGCCTTCATCGCGACTCTTCACGTTCTCCAGTTCTTGATTCAGGTGATCTTCGGTGCCCCTTTCTGGCTCTTGGATGGGCTGGACCTCAAGAAGGCACTGGCTTCGGCTGACCCAGATTGAGTTGTTGCACGCTCCTGCCCACCACCCTTGGCTTAGCTCTCCGCCGTCCTTGGCTGCGAGTTCTCGAGACTGATCCTGGTTCGCCCATTGGACTTGGTCGAGTCCGCGACTCCTCGAACAGGCGGAGAACCCCCAGTACTCCGACCGGCAAGTCGTAAATTCGGTGCCGATTTCCGCTTCGCCGCCGATTGCGGGGTTCGAATCGATGGGCTAGGTTGTCCAGGCTTCAAACTCCTTTGGTCGACCCCTTCTCAAGTCGACACAAACGGCCAACCGCTCGAGGAAAGCATGGAACGAGAGGTCCAGGCGTACCGCCAAGCCCTTATCGCCAATCCAAACGACGCTGACGCCTTCGGGAAACTCGAAGCCGTGTACGTAGAATCCGGCTCATGGAAAGAGCTTGTAGAGCTCTTCTCGAGTCACGAGGGCTTGGCAGATTGGGCCCGATTGGTTGACATTCTCAACGAGATGACCGACCGCGCCGAGAAGAAGTCACTGAAGAGCGACCTGATGCTCGCCGGTGCGCTGATCTGGGAGAAGAAATTGAGCCGATTGGACCAAGCAATGGTCCTTTACCAGAAGGCTTTCAAAACCTTTCCGGCCAATACTCCTGCGTTGAACGGTGCACGGAATATCTACAGACAGCAGAAGAACTGGAAGATGGTGATGACCCTCTACCATCTCCAGCTCAAGGTCACGAAAGATGACAAGAGCCAGGCTGCGATTTACCTCGAGATCGCTGAGTTGTACCTGAAGGAGATTCAGGACCAGCAGCAGGGCATGCAGTTCTTGGAAAAAGCGATGGACCTCGATCCGGACAACGAGGCCGCGCTCGAGCTCCTCGAATCCTCCGGAGAAGCGAAGGGCGAACCCGCAGCGGACGTTGACATGCTGATAGAAGCTGTCGCGGAAGAGGCAGAAGAAGCGGTCGCCGAGGAAGCGGTCGCCGAGGAAGCGGTCGCCGAGGAAGCGGTCGCCGAGGACGTGGTCGCCGAGGAAGCGGTCGCCGAGGACGCGGTCGCCGAGGAAGCGGTCGCCGAGGACGCGGTCGCCGAGGAAGCGGTCGCCGAGGAAGCGGTCGCCGAGGAAGCGGTCGCCGAGGACGCGGTCGCCGAGGACGCGGTCGCCGAGGACGCGGTCGCCGAGGACGCGGTCGCCGAGGAAGCGGTCGCCGAGGAAGCGGTCGCCGAGGAAGCGGTCGCCGAGGAAGCCGAGGAGGCCGCCGCCAAAGAACCCCAGGCAGTTGCCCCGCCAACGCCGCCAGCGCGTACAGCGAAGCGTAAGCCCTGGGAGGATGAAATCGACCGAATCGTCGCGGAGGGCGAGGCGGCAAACGATAAGAATATCGCAGGTGCGCGGTACATCGATGCAGCCGAACGTTCGATGCAGCGAGATGGGAACTACCCGAGGATTCCGCAGTTCATCGAGCGAGCTCTAGAGCTTGCTGGTGACCGCGTCGAAGTTCTGAAGGTCGCAGCGAACTACTACAGGGAGAAGGAGCAATGGTCCAAGGCGGCCGATTTGCTCAGCAAACTCTCAGAAGCAACGACGTCGACGTCCGCGAAGATCGACGTGTTGGGCGATCTGGCGCAGATCTACGACTTGCATTTGGACAATAACGTTCGTGCGGCATCGATCGCAGCCGAGTTGCTCGAGCTGGATCCGACGCATCCAGGTGCTCTGAAAGCCGCAGAGGCTCAATACAGCGCGAGCGGCGATTGGGAGAGCCTGGTCAAATTGTATGACAAGGCGCTCAAGAAGATGCGCCAGAAGCCAGGTGAGGTCGATCTTTTGGTCGGCCTGGCCACCATGGTTTGGAAGCGCATTGGGGACATCGACCGAGCGGAAGGCTATTACAAGCGACTGAAGTTGGCCGACTCAAAGAATCGGGCGATGCTCGATTTTTACGTGACGTATTACCGCGAGAAGGACGACGCCAAGCGTCTCTTGACGGCATTACAGCACCTCAAGGCGGTCGAGGAGTCTCCCGAACGGCAGTTGGCCATCGCCTTCCAGATGGCAGAGGTCGCAGAGGACAAGCTCGACAATCCCGAGAAGGCCATTGATGTCTGGAAGCAGCTGCTGCGCACCGAGACCAACTTACGGCCAGCACGTAAGGCCCTCGCGAAGCTGTACGAGAAGACCCGCAAGTGGAACGCGCTCCTCGAGCTGATCAAGGAAGACATCAACGACCTGGACGAGGACGAGGTCGAAGCGAAGGTCGAGCTCTACCAGAGCGTCGTGGAGATCTACCGCGATCAGCTGCGGCTCGATGTCATGGTGATCAACACCTACAACTCGATTCTGGAGGTCGACCCTGAGAACAACGAGGCGATTGCGGCCCTCGCCGAGCGCTATGAGAAGGCCAACCGTTGGAACGATTTGCTGGGCATTCTGACGCGAAAGGCGGAATCCACCACAAACGTCGCCGAAGCGGTCGATATCTACTGGCGGATCGCGGATCTTTGGCGGAACAAGCTTGGCAACACGCGCAACGCGATCTCGTCTTTCGAGAAGATCGTCGAACTCGACGAGACCCACGCGGAGTCCATCAAGGAGCTGCGTGCGATCTACGAGCAACGCAGTTCTTGGGCCGAATTGTTCGACATCCTCGGCAAGGAAGCCAAGCTGTACGAAGGTGACGCACGAGTCGAGTTGCTCGAGAGGCAAGCCGATATCGCCGAGAAGCGACTTCGTGACCAAGACAAAGCGATCGTCGCTTGGGAGGCAGTCGCCAATGCGACTTCCGCGCCGATCCCTGCGCTCGAGAAGCTCGAAGCGCTCTACCTCAAGAGCGAAGACCACAAGAGCTTGGTGGGTGTCTACGAGAGAATGCTGCAGCACACCGAGGGCGAGTCCCAAATCGAAGTGCTGGACAAGTTTGCGCAACTCTACGTCGACCACCTCGAGGACGAGGAGAAGGCAGTTGGCTTGTGGCGCCAGATGATCCCGATCGAGGGCGGACAAGCGGCGGCGTTCCCGAAGATCACCGAGATCTACATCAACGACGAGAACTGGACAGCGCTCATCGAGCTCTATAGCGAAGCGGGTCTCTACGAAGAGCTCTACGACATCCTGGAGGGAGCGGCCCAGGACCTCTTCGACTCGGATGAACAGGTCGAGCTCTACCTCAAGGTCGCGGAGATTGCGGAGTCGAAACTCCGAGACGACGACAAGGTCGTCGCAGCCTACGAGGCCATCCTCGGCATCGACGGCACGCATGTAGAGACTGCGCGTGCGGTCTTGGCCTACTACATCAAGTCCAATGATGCGGCCAAACAGACTGAGGCCAACCAGATCATCTTGGCCTGGACCTCCGATGAGACCGAGGCCTTTGACCTGATGCGGGAGATTGGTCGCCTGTACCAAGAAGACCTCAGTGACCTCCCTCACGCCTTCGAGTGGTTTGGCAAGGCCGTTCGCAAGCGTCCTTCGGACGAGGAGCTGCGTACCCACTTCCAGGACCTGGCTGTGGAAGCCAAGCTCCAAACGAAGTTGGTGGAAGTCTATACGGACATCACGCAGAGCGGCGAAGTCATCGATGACGAAACCATCCATGCGCTTTGGCGTACGATGGCGCGAGTCTCGCAGAACGACCTCGAGGACCACGAGCAGGCGGTCTCCTACTGGGCGAGACTGCTCGAAGTCGATGATGACCCAGAGGCGATCGATGCCCTCGAGACGCTCTACGAGCAGCTCGAAGAGTGGGAGAAGCTGCTTTCGATTCTCGAAAGGAAGGAAGCGCAGGCGAGCTCCGATTCGGAGCGCATCCGACTCTCGTTCAAGCGGGCAGAGATCCTGGTCGTCAACTTGGAGCGGTACGAGGAAGCCGCCAAGAACTACGTTGGAGTGCTCGACGTCGACCCCCAAAACGTTGAAGCCATCCGAGGGCTCAAGTCCATCTACTCTCGCAAGGAGGACTGGACCTCGCTCGCAGAGATCCTGCAGCGCGAACTCGACCTTATCGCCGAGGACCGGCCAAAGATCTTGGTCGAACTCGGTGACGTCTATTTGCACCGTCTAGAAGAGATCGACTCCGCGATCGATTTCTATTCTCAGCTGCTCGACGACCAAGAGAACAACAGCGCTGCCGTCGAACGTTTGGAGACGCTGCTCGACTTCGAAGAGCACAGGCATCGCGTAGCGCGTCTATTGGAACCAGTATACCGAGCGGGGAAGGACTGGGAGGGGCTGGCCAGGAATCTCGAAATCCGCATGGAGGAACTCTCGGATCCCCTCGATCGTTGCGCCCTCCTGTGGGAGCTCTTCGAGCTGCGAGAGAACAACATCGCGGACGCCAAAGCGGCGTTTGATACGGTGGTTCGCATCTTCAACGAGAATCATCACGACGAGCGTGCTTGGGACGAGATCGAGAGACTCGCCGCCGATGTTGATGCTTGGCCGCGTGTTGCAGAGCTCTATGAGAAGCACTATCCCGAGGATGTCGGGGCGGACCCGGTAGATTTCCTTCTGCTGCGCCGGTTGGCGACAATCTACGAGACCCGTCTCGAGAACGACGAGTCGGCGCGTAAAGGCTGGGAGCTCATTCTTCGACAAGAGGAAGAAGACCTCGAAGCCATCAGCCATCTCGAAGCCATCTACAAGCGCGCGGGGGCGTCCCAAGAGCTGGTGACGCTGCTCGAGCACAAAGCTTCGCTCAGCTCGACCCCTGATGATGAGCGAAAAGCCCTCTACTTCGAGGTCGCCCGCATCCTCGAGGACGTGCTCGGCGAGCCCACCCGCTCAGTCGAGGCGTATCGACAGGTCCTTCTGGTCGACGGTGCGGAAGCCACAGCGCTCGAAGCGCTGGAGCGACTCTACCAACAGGAAGAGGCCTGGGATGACCTGGTGGAGCTGCTCCGCCAAGAGCTTACGATCCTGGACAGCCCGGCGAAGATCCTTGATGTGCGCTTCAAATTGGGATCGGTGCTGGAAGAGCAGAAACAAGACCTCGAGGGTGCCATCGAGGCGTACCATGAGGTGTTGGTCGAAGAGCCGACCCACTCCGGGGCACGATCGGCCTCTGAGGCGCTGCTTGTCCGGCTGGCCGACGAAGAGGGGCATGAGGCCGCAGAGCTGCGAACGTCGCTCACTGGCGTGCTCGAGTCCATTTATGTGGACGAGTCCCACCATGAGAAATTGGTCGGTGTGCTCAAGATTCGCCTGAAGGATTCGCAAGAGACCCTCGAGCGCTTCGAGCTCAACACGCGGATCGCTCGCTTGTTGCGCGACCAGCTGGGAGACAACGAAGGCGCCTTCGACACTTTCAAGAGCGCCATCGAAGAAGACCTCGACAACGCAGAGCTGCGCGAGGAGATCGAGACGCTGGCGTCCGTTCTCCAGCGTTGGTCGGAGGTGATCGAGCTGTACACTCGCTGCGTCACGTCGATCGAGGACGGACTCTTGCGACGGGAAGTACAGATTCGCATCGCGCAAATTCACGAACGAGAGCTCTCGGAGGACGAAGCCGCCATCAAGGCATACAACGCCGTCCTGGAGCTCGATGAAAGCGATCGTGAGGCTCTCGACAGCCTCGAGCGCCTCCACGAACAGCAGGCAAACTGGTCAGAACTTGTAATCGTCATGAGCAAGAAGGCCGACCTCGAGGTTGGCGATCTGCGTGTCGAGTTGTTGCGCAAAGTGGCGCTGATTCAGGACGACGCATTAGGGCACGCCAGTGAGTCCATCAGGACCTACCAGGATATTCTGCAACAGGTCGAAGGGGACGCTGCTGCGCTCACGGCATTGGAGCGACTCTACCTCTCAACGGAGAACTGGCCGGAGCTGATCAACATCTACAGCGAAATGTCTCGCCTTGCTGAGGATGGCCTGCGACGCCGAGAGCTCTATTTCAAGATGTCGCAGATCTTTGAGGAGATGCTCGAGGAGCCAGGCGAGGCGATTCTGCTTTACCATCAGGCCTTGGATCTCGATCCCGCCGACAGCGAAGCCCTCAATGCCCTCGATCGACTTTACCTCCAACAAGACCGGCACGCCGATCTAGCCGAAATCCTTCAAAGGAAGTTGGACCTTGTCGAAAGCGATGAGGAACGCAACGAGATCGAATACCGACTCGGCCAGCTGTACCAGGTGCACCTCCTCGGCATTGAACGAGCGATTGAGTTCTATCGGTCGATCCTCGAACGAGAGCCGAGCCACCAAGCGGCGCTCGAAGCGCTCGAAGGGCTGCTCGAAGACGAGATGCATCGTTTCCCAGCCAGCCAAGTGCTGGAGCCCATCTACGAGAACCTCGCCGAGTGGCAAAAGCTGGTCGACCTTCTCGAGCTGCAGCTCCTGGATACCCAAGATCCGCCTGCACGGGTGGACTTGCTCAAGCGGGTTGCTTTGCTTCGCCAAACCCAGATCTCTGATGCCGATGGGGCATTCGAAGCATGGGCAAGGGCGATGAGGCTCGAACCCCAAGACGACTTCAGGCAGCAACTCGAAGATTTAGCAGTAGTGACCGGGGACTACCAAAAGCTGGCCGACGTCTTCAAGGAGGTTCTCCCGCTCATCTACGATCCAGTCCGGATGGTCTCGCTCCAGCTGCGGATCGCCGGGATTTGTCTGGAGAGATTGGAGGACGAAGCCGAGGCGGAGTCCTTCTATCTGCGTGCTCTGGAGGTGCAAGAGGACAACGACAGTGCACTCAAGGCGCTCGAGGCGCTCTACAGCCGCCAAGGGCAATGGGTTTCACTGCTGGGCATCCTGGAGCGACAGCTCGACACCATCAGTGACAGCTTGGATCGCAAGCCGATCATGTTTAGGGTCGCACAGATCCAAGAGGACATGCTCGAGGACGCCGAGAGCGCCATCGTCAGCTACATGCGCATCGTCGACATCGATGAGGCCAACATCGACGCCCTCGACGCGCTCAAACGGCTATACCGAAGCCAAGAGCGTTGGATCGATTTGGTCGAGCTCCTCAATCACGAGCTCAATTTTGCGCAGTCTGCGGACTCCATCATCAGCATCAAGTTTGAGCTCGCAAAGGTCTATGAAGAGCAGCTCAACGAGGATGTTCAGGCCGTAAACACCTACAGAGAAGTATTGGAGATCGAGCGGGCCCATCCCGAGACGATCGCCGCTCTCGAAGCGATGTTCGATAGCCAGCGTGAAGCGCTGACCATCGCCGAAGTGCTGGAGCCGATATACCGTTCCGCCCAATCTTGGGAGAAGTTGGTCAGAGCCATCGAGGTACGCGTCGAGAACAGCTTCGATGAGACCGAAAAGAGCGAACGACTCTCCGAAGTGATGACCCTTTGGGAAGAGAAGCTGGCTCGTCGGGACAAAGCGTTCGAAATCGCAGGTCGTCTCTTCCTTGCAAAGCCATCCAATCCGAACGCTCAGGTTGAACTGAAGCGACTCGCCATCACGCTCAACGAAGTTGAGGCGTGGGCGAACCTCTTTGCTGAAGCGCTCAAGAGCGATCAGCTCTTCGACTTCTCAGAGCGCAAGCCGATCATGCTCGAGTTGGCGGAGATCCAGGCCGAACGCCTCAACCAACACGAGGAGGCTCGCAAGACTCTGGAAGACGTGCTGCTGGAGGAGCCCTCCGATGCGACCGCCCTCGATCGACTCGAGTGGTCATACAATCAGTTGGGAGAATGGGCGCTGCTGATTCAGCACTACAACCGAGTCGTCGAGCTCAGCGTGGACGCCGACGAGCGGATCGCTCTTCTCTTCAAGATCTCGCTGATCAACGAGGAGATCTTGAACGAGCCAGAGGCCGCCATCGAGGCTTACCAACGAGTGCTCGAGGTCCAAACCGAGAACATGGATGCCATCCGTGCGCTCGAGAGGATGTATCGTCAGAGCCGCCTCTTCAGCGATCTTGCGCAGCTGTATCGACGTGAGATGGACTTTACGCTGGAGCCCGACCAAGTGGTCGAGTTGCACCACAAGTTGGGCACCGTCCTCAACAATGAGCTCAACGAGATCGCAGACGCCATCGACAGCTATAGGATGGCCCTCGAGGTCAAGCCCGAACACCCGGCTAGTCGACGCTCACTGGAATCGATGCTTCGCGAGCTCAAAGCAGCGGATGAGGACGATCGACGTCACCAGTTGCAAATTGCCCTGCTCTTGGAGCCCCTCTATGACGATGCCGATTGGCTGAAGCTCGTCGATGTCTATGAGGTCCAGCTCGAGCACATCGAGGATGCGCTGAGCCGTGTGGCGATCATGACGAAGGAGGCGAAGCTCTACGAAGAGCACGATCGCACTCCCGAGCGAGCATTCCGGGCGTATGCACGGGCCTTCGAGGAGAATCCAACCAGCAGTGATGTTCGCGCTGAGCTCGAACGGCTCGCCGAGGGCATGGACACCTGGTCCGAGCTGGTTCCCATCTACCTCAGGGGCATCGAACGGTGTGAGGATGAACATGAGTTGGTCAACATCCTGCTCCGTATCGCACAGCTCAACGAAGAGGAGATTGGTGACACAGAGAACGCGATTCTTTGTTACCAGCAGATCTTGGATCACGAACCAAGCCATGCGGTGACCCTCGAGGCGTTGGAGCGGCTTTACTTGCAGACGCGTCAGTTCAAAGAACTCGTGGGCGTGCTCAGCACCAAAGCGGACAACCTCACGGACATTTGGGAGCGCAAAGACGCTTACTATCGGGTCGCGGATATCTGGGAAGAGATGCTGGAATCGCCGAACGAAGCGATTCAAACCTATCGCACGATCCTCGACATCGACGACGAAGACGAAACCGCTCTCGAGGCCCTCGAGCGCCTCTACCTGCTAACCCAGGATTGGGTCTCGTTGGTTGGGATCTACCGTCAGAAGATCGAGCTCGCTGAGGACGACGACGACCGAGTTCGTCTGCAGTTTGCGATGGCGTCGCTCTACGACGAACACATCGAAGACCCCAACGAAGCCATCGAGTCCTATCGAGCCATCCTCTCGGATCATCCGAAAGACATGCGCGCCGTCGAGTCTCTCGACCGGCTCTACTATCAGCAGGAGATGTGGGTCGATCTTCTCGATATCCTCAGCCTCGAGCTCGATATCGCCAACGGAGACGCGAACGAAGAGCTCATCAACCGAACTGAGTTCCGAATCGGAAGACTGCTCGAGACTCAGCTGGACGATGTTTCCCGCGCAATCGGTCACTATGAGACGATCCTACAGCGAGACCCGCAGCACCCCGAAGCCTTCGACTGCCTCGAGCAATTGTTGCAAAACGAGACCTATCGGAGTCAAGCGGCTGGCGTCTTGGAGCCGCTGTACCAGGAACTGGGCCACTGGGACCGCCTGGTCGACCTGTACGAGATCAAGCTCGAGCAGATCTCCGACCCCTTCGACCGTCGAGAACTGATGCTGCAGACGGCACAGATTCAAGAGGAGAAGCTCGAGAATCTGCAGATGGCATTCATGTTGTTGGGCCGCGCAACTCGAGAGCATGCCAACGACGAGACCGTGGTCGACGAATTCGAACGGCTCGCGGGATTGCTGGGCGCCTGGGAGGAGTACGTTGCGGTCTATGAGGAGCTGATCGACGGCTGCACGGATCCGAATCTCCTTCTGATTCTGTCGCTGCGATGCGCACGGCAGTACGAAGAGCATCTAAACGACCAGAAGAGCGCCATCTCCAAGTACCAACGGGTCCTCGAGATCGATGAGTTCCACATGGATGCCCTCTCGAACCTTGATCGACTCTACCAGATGGCCGAGCGGTGGGATGATCTGGCGAGCGTTCTCGAGCGGCGCATCGAGGTCGATGGCAATCGCGACAACATTCTGATGTTCCGATACCAATTGGGATATCTGAAAGAGAACGTGTTCGAGGACCTGCGGGGGGCGATCGACAACTACCGGCAGATCCTCTGGGATGAGCCGCGCCACGAGGATGCACTCGAGGCACTCGAACGCTTGGTAAGCTTCGAAGAACACCGACTCGAGATCGCCGAGGTGCTCGAGCCGCTGTTCCTGCAATCGGAGGACTGGGGCAAGCTGTTCGCCCTGCTCGGGCTCAAGCTCGAGGTCACCGAGGACCCAACGGATCGTGCGAATCTCCTTCGACGACTCGGCCGAATCGCCAAAGACAATCTCCAAGACGCTGATCGCGCCTTCGAGGCCTACACGATGGCTCTGGAGATCGACGCTGAGGACCCCAGCCTCATCATCGAGCTCGAGGGCTTGGCAGAGGCATTGGGCAACTGGAGCCAATTAGCTCAAGCCCTCGACCAAGCCAGTGCGAAGATTACCGACCCCATCAATCAGAAGGACCTCAACCTCAAGATCGCAAAGATTTTTGTGGACCGCCTTGGAGACGCCGAAGCTGCGGAGAAGAAGTACCAGCAAGTACTCCAGGCCGAGCCGGATGATCTCGAGGCGCTGCGCCAACTCGAGCGCATCTACGAGACCCTCGGACGGTGGGACAGACTCCTCGAGATTTTCAAGAGCCGAATCCAACTCACCTACGATGAGGATGTCCGCAAGGAGATGCTCTACCGATGTGCTGACGTCGCACTGAACACGATTCGAGACGACGACAAAGGAATTGAGTTCCTCGAGCAAATCCTCGAACTCGATGACACCGAGACGGCGGCGCTCGACGCGCTCGACCAGCTCTTCGAGCAAAAGGGACGATGGGCCGAATTGGTGGGCATCCTCGAGCGAAAAGTCGAGATGTCTATGGAAGGCGGGGAGATGCTCGCCATCCACATCCGCATCGGACAGATCGCCGGCAACATGCTGAACAATTCCGAGCGAGCGATCGAGGCGTTCCATAGCGCTCTCGACTTCGATGGGATGAATCTCGAGATTCTCCAAGCGCTCGAGCAGCTCTACGTCTCCACTGAGCGATGGAGCGACTTGCAGCAGATTCTTATGCGTGAGCTCGGCTCGGTCACCTCGAACGAGCAACGACTCATGCTGCACATGAAATGCGCAGCGCTCGCCGAGGCGAAGTTCAGCGACAGCGCGACAGCCATCGAGAATCTCCAGCAAGTCTTGATGATTGAGCCGTCCAACGACGACGCTCTCTCAGAGTTGGAACGCATTTACGCCGATGAGGGACGCTTCGACGACTTGATTGCGGTTCTCAACCGACAGAAGGAGATCGTACAGAGCACTGAAGAGCAGATTGCGCTCAACATCCGGATCGCGCAAGTCGCGGGAACCCATCTCGGCGACCATAGGACTGCCATCCAGAGTCTGCGGGATGTCCTCGCAATCCAGCCTGACAATGTCCAGGCAATCGGAGTTCTGGCTGGCCTCTATCAGCAGATCGGAGACTTTAGTTCCGCACTCGAGCTCCTCAATGACCAGCTGCAGTACGCTGAGAACGTCGAGCAGAGCTCTCAAGTACTGGTGAAGATCGGAACCATTCTAATGCAGCCAGGTGGTGATGAGACCCAGGCAGAAGAGGCGTTTGTTCAAGCTCTTCAGCAGGATGGCTCAAATGCCGAGGCAATCCAGGCCCTCTTGACGCTCTACGAAGCTCGCGGAGATCACGCCAATCGTTTGCGGGTTCTGGAGTACAGGGTTGCCACCCTCGAAGCACCGGAAGAGCGCAGGGCGCTGTTGATCGAGATCGCAACCACCGCCAAGACGGAACTCGGTGACTTTGCCACTGCTGCTCGCACCCTCGAGCAGGTCTTCCAGCACAGCCCGGAGGACATCGAGATCGCCGAGCAGCTTCTCGATGCGTACATCAAGAGCGACAACATAGCGAAGGCTCAGCCACTACTCGCGGACCTGATCACCAAACTCGAGGAAGCACGCCAAGTCAAAAGGTTGCCACCTTTCCATCACATGAAAGGACAGTTGGCGCTCAAGGCCGGTGATGAGGCTGCAGCTCTCGAGTCGTTCCAAGCGGCCTATGCGATCAACGCGACCTATCTTCCGAATCTCCTCGACCTCGGCAAGTACTACTACAACAAAGAGGAGTGGCCCGAGGCCCTAAAGATCTTCCAAACCATGTTGCTCCACCAGATGAACATCTCGGATCAGGCGATGAAGGTGGACATCTTCTATCACCTTGGGATGGTGCGTATGCACAGTGGAGACCCAAGGCGAGCACGCGACATGTTCAACCGAGCCCTCTCGATTCAGCCTGACCACGCTCCGAGCATGGCCGCAGTGGAAGCTCTCTAGCACCTAGAGACAACAATAGAAGTGCTGATCGCCGGCGGGCGGTCAGCACTTTCCTTTGCTGTGTGTGGGGGTTGTCGAAGTGGGCGACGCCACACTCTCAAAAGCGCAGACCCCATTCGCCACGGAACCGCAGCCACTTGTAGCCAAGATATGCTGTTGCCCCAAGGCCAACGATGCCCACCCATGGGGAGACGAAGGCAAAGAGGATGACGGTCCCAGTCCCCGCCGCAGCGGTCGCGAGACCCTTGTTTCTAGCCTTCTGTACAGTGAGCGACCGTGACATAGGTTTCCTCGATTTCCTTTGCTGGCCAGAGTCAGCTTAGTTTGCCACCAAGAACAAGATCACATCCTCGAGGACTGTGGTCAATATTCCTGCCGGCTTCCGTTCCAAACCTCAATGCCAAATAACCCTCCAAGACGCCATCCTCGAACGGTGGTGGCTTGCATGCGCAAGGGACTTGCGCAAAAGAGTCTGGGCATTTCTGGGCTTGAGGCTGCAAATCTACGTGGTTGTTATCATGTCTATGTTTGACCAATTCATGAATCGAATTCCGTCGGCCGGGCTCAGTCGCGCGTTTGGCGCCGTCTCGAGTGTGGAGTTCCCTACTCCAATTCAGGGCCACCTCAATCAACTCTACGCCAAGCTCATGGGCGTGAACGTAGAAGAGTCTGAGCGATCCCCAAAGGTGTACAAAAGCCTCAACGCATTTTTCACGCGGAAGCTGAGAGAGGACGCTCGCCCAATTGACGAACACCCTGCCGGAATGTGCTGCCCGGTGGATGGTCACCTCTCCGAATTTGGGCCCCTGAATGACGGGACATTGGTACAAGCCAAAGGGCTCAACTACTCCCTTGTCGACCTCCTTTCAGCCGCTCCAGAGACCAAGCGATTCCGCAGCGCCAGCTACGCGACCCTCTATCTGTCGCCACGGGACTACCACCGAATTCACTCGCCAGTCGCAGGTCTCGTACGGAGCATGAACTACTCGCCGGGACATCTATTTCCGGTAAACAGGCTGGGCGTTCGCTATATCGACGACCTCTTTCCGCGAAACGAACGTCTCACCACCTTCATCGAGACGAACGCGGGAAACATGGTTGGCGTCGTCAAGGTCGGAGCCACTTGCGTCGGCCGCATCAGTGTCGCCTACGACCCATTCGTGACCAATCGAGCAAGAGCGCGACAGCCATTTCGTCAGACCTATGAGCACACCGAAATCGGCTGCGGTGACCTGCTAGGAATGTTCAACCTCGGGAGCACCGTGGTTCTGGTGATCGAAGGTGAAAACTTCGAGTTTTCGCCTGGTCTCGCCGTCGGACAAGAAGTGCGGCTAGGAGTGGCATTGGGCGATTGGCGCTGAGCTGTTGCACATCGGTTTCACATCCTGTGAATTCGGTCATCTTCGGTTCGAACGTGACCCGACCCACAGAAAGCGCGACACCGCGTGGCCTTTTCGGTATCGTCCGGCGTCGTGCTGCTGCTTGTTACCTCCACCTGTGTGGTCTATGATGGCTCCTCTTCAGCACGCGTTGGGCCCGACGCAACCACGCCCCAATCAACTGGATTTGCTGGTCAATGACGCAAGAGCAGGGTTCCTCACAGGACACCACCAACCCTTCATCGGCTGACGCATCAGCACCTGAGCCCGAGACGGAAGACGCCGTGCTCGTGGGCATGTCTGGTGTCGATGACGAAACCGCCGAACTCTTGCGGACCTTGGGTTTGCCTGAAGTGCACCGCCAAGAGCCCTCGAATGTCCCCTTAGCGGGGGTATTGAAGCGGACACGCAAGGTGCGCCAGGAATCTAGCGCTTCGCCGTCGGTTGACGATACGCTGGTGCCAGAAGAGGAGATAGAGGAGTCAATTGTAAGCGGCGTGAGCGAGACGCCTGACGTCATTGCCTACGAGCCCATCAAAGTCGACGCATTGTTCGGCGAGGGTCACCAAGCCCCGGCCATCACCGATGATGCGCCAACGCTCGACGCCCCTGCTGTTCCCTTGGGGGTGATTCCCTCCGAGGAGGCCACAGAGCCAGGTGCGGAAGAGGTCGAAGAGCGGACGATTGACCAATCACGCGAAGAGGTTGAGTTCATCCCAGAGGAGGCCGCCGAGGTCCTCGAGGAGCTCATTTCTTCTGACGAAATCGGACTTGATGCTCAGGCGGTGCCAATGGGGCGAATGCCAACCGGCGCGATCAGACCGCCGAAGCCCCCGCCGCAACTGCCCCGTCGGGTGAAAGAGGGCGAGGTCGTGCTCACCCAGGACGAGTACAACGAGCTCACCACTACAAAGCACGACAGTATCGATGACCTCGATTGTGCGTTGTTCAAAGACAATAACTGGTACAAGGAGGTCTTCACCGAGGACTACTTCAGGACCCTGCCGAAGAATTTCCACAAGCAGACCATTCGGGAGGTCGAGTTCATCATCCAGCGTCTAGGTGCCGAACCTGGAGCCCGCATTCTGGACCTCTGTTGCGGATTCGGTCGACACACGATGGAGTTCGCCAAGCGAGGCTTCAACATGGTCGGCCTCGATCTCGCCATGCCGCTCCTCCAAAAGGGGCTCAACGAGGCTCAACGGCGCAACCTGAGCATCAAGTTCGTGCATGGTGACATGCGAGAGTTGAATTTCGACAAAGTCTTCGACGGGATCTTTAACGTCCAGACAAGCTTTGGCTACTTCAACGACCTTACGAACTATCGTGTGCTGCAGCGCATCTTTAGAGCACTGAAGCCGGGAGGTCGTTTCCTCGTCGAGACCATCAACCGCGACTTTGTCGTCGATGATCTTCCGATGCGCATCTGGTGGGAAGGGACCGAGTGTCTGATCCTCGAGGAAGTCGACTACGATTTCATGTTGAGCACTCTGCAAATCAAGCGGTCCTTCGTCTTTGAGGACAGCAATCGGGATCCTTGGGAGCAGCACATCAACATCAGGCTCTACACGCCAGCTGAGCTTTCATCGTTGATGAGACGTGCAGGCTTCGAGGTCCTAGAGCTCAACGGCGACTACGCAATACCAGGAGCGTTCTTTGGTGCCGCCTCTCGTCGGTCGATCCTCATCGCCGAAAGACCCGTCGACGAGTAGGCGCTGGCGGCATCCCGTCGCCGACCAGGCTCTGGCCGAGCTGCGCACCACAGTCGAGCGGGTATGAGCGGCCCAGCCGGTGCGGGTAAGACGGTTCTTGCCCGCGTCCTCTTCGGCCTATTGCCGCAGGCTCGATACCGCGTCCACTACATCACATGGAACGGAACACCGAGTTGCCCACGCTGCTTCGGCCCCCGAATTGTGGCTCTCTGTCAGGCTCCGTCGACGTGGGGTGCTCTGGGGCGTGCAACGCAACAAGCGGTGCTTACAGTGTTGCCATCCAGTCAAAGAAAACTGTCGGCCCTCGGATCCAAAAGAATTTCGAGACTTACCCCTCGGCCTCTCTTTGCGTTGAAAAGCCAACCCAACCCAACCGCAAACCCAATCACTGCAACGCCGAAAGCACATTCCGGCTGGGCTTGTGCTCAGGGTAGATGGCCAGCGCGCGTTCGAAGTCTTGCCGAGCCTCGTCGATTCGTCCCTGGCGCCGCTCGAGCAGGCCGAGCTGGTAGTAGGCGTCGACGTTGCGGGCGTCGATGCGGATGGCCTCGTTGAGGTTTAGGCGAGCCACCGACTTGGTGTCGGGGCCCGCATCCGCCAGGGCCACGGCCACCAGCGCCAGCGAGTGTTGCCGCACGGTGCCGCCGTCGAGCTGGAAGTTGGTGACCGCCTTTTGGGCGTGGTCGGCGGCGGCCGTCGGGTGGCGCTCGCGCAGGGCAATGCGCGACAGGATGATCTGCGCCCCGGCGCGCGCCCCCTTGATGTCGCTCAGCCCTCGCAGCGCGTCCTTCGCTTTCGACACGCTCCCTGACTCCAACAGCGCCTCGGCGTAGTAGGGCCGCCAAGAATCCTCGGCCTCAGGCGACTCGACAGCGCGGTTCAGGTACTCCTTCGCCACGTCGACCTCGCCTTTCTGCAGCGCCGTGCGCCCGAGCCAATAGTACTGCTCGCCCGAGGCTCCAAAGTCGCTCAGCCACTGGTCGAGCAGGGTGTCGGCGGTGTCGAGCTTCCACAGCACCAGCGCTGAGACCACCGCGCCGCGCATGGCCGCCAGGTTCGAGGTGCTCCTGAGCACGGTGGTGAAAGCGGTGAAGGCGTCAGCGTAGCGCTCAAGCCGCAGGTAGGCCATGCCGGCCGCCTGTGAGGTGGGCGTATAGTTGGGCGCCAGCGCGATGGCCTCGCCGCAGTACTTGAGCACGTCCTGCTCGCTGCCCTGCTGCCCGAGCATGGCGCATCGGCCCGCCAGCGCCGAGGCCTGCGTCGGATCCTGGTCGAGCACCTCCTTGAAGATGCGCTCCGACACGGCCAGCTGCTCGCCGCGCGCCATCAATGCCCAGGCGACGGCGAGTCGGTCGCGGCGGCTGAGGCTCAACAGACGCATTTTCACGGAGGCCCAGGCTCGGTCGTGGAGGGAGAGCTCGTCGGCGAGGAGCCCGCCCAGTTGGCCGGCCCACGCACGCAGAGAGGCGTCGCCAGCCAGGCTGCTGGCCTTGACGAACTCTTGCTTGGCCTTCGCGGTGTCGCGGTGCTCCAGCGCCAGCACGCCGTTGCGCAGGGCCGCAGGGGCGCTCTGCTTCGAGAGCTCGTCGAGGAGATCTTGGGCGCTCTTCATGTCCCCGGCCTTGAGCAGCGACTCGACCTGCATGAGCCTCACTTCGGGGTCGTCCGGCGCGACCTTGAGGGCTTTGCGCAGGTACTCTTCGGCGCTCTCCATGCGGCCCTGCTCGAGGTAGAGGTCGACCAAAGTGGCCAGCAGCCGGCCGTTCTCGTCGTCGAGCGCGATGGCCGTGCGCAGGCTGGCTTCGGCCTCGTCGGCGCGGCCGGCGATGCGGGCGAAGGTGGCCAGGGCAAGGTGCGCTTCGCCTTTTTGGGTGGGCGACAGCATCGACGGCTTGGCGGACAGGAGGTCGCGCAGGGACTTCTCGGCCTGGGGGTCGTCGGAGAGCAGGACGATGGCACGCCGCGCCAGGATCGTCGGGTGGTCGGGGTGGGCCTCCAAGAGCTCGTCGTAGAGCTTGACCGCCTCGAGGGGCTCGTCGTGCTCGTAGCTGCGCGCCAGGGCGATGGAGGCGTTCAGGTCGGAGGGCGCCAAGACGCGCACTCTCTCGAAATGCGCTCGCGCAGCTTCGGGTTTCCCGCGTTTGAGCTCGAGCTCGCCCAAGAATAGCGAGGCTTCTGGCGAGACCATTCCCCACTGTTCCAACCAAGAAACAGCGGCGCTGGCGGCCACCAGGTCGCCTCGTTTCTCGTCGAGGAGGGCCTGTGCGACGGTGACCAGGACCGAGTGCACGTCGCTGAGCGCCTCGAGCCCCTCCTCGGCGGCGCCGCGCTCGGCGGGGTCGAGGTGGGCGGCGGCGAGGGCGCGGGTGTAGGTGGCTTCTTGGCGGGCGGAGCTGCTGCGGGCGCTGAGGGTGTCGCGGCCGAGCAGGCTGCTGGTGTACCAGGTGAGCGAGCGGTCGATGAACTCGAAGCGACTGCCGGCGAGCTGCGCGGCCTCGTCGAACTTGGCGATGGCGTCGAAGACTTCGGTGTGGGTCGCGCCCTCACGCAGCTTGCGGCCGGCGACGAGCTCCTCGTCCATGCGCTGCGCCAGCTTCTTCTCCCAGGTGAAGGGGAACCAAATGATGAGATAGGCGGCGAAGAACGCCGCGGCCGCGACGCCGCTGCGCAACAGCAGCCGAGGCCACGAGAAGCGCTTGCGGCGCGAGCGCTCGAGGTGGGCCAGCGCTTCGGCGGCCGCGTCTTTGTGGGCCAAGCTGGTGGCCGCGGCCTCCATGGCGGCCTTGGCGAGCCGCGCCTCTTGCGCCAGAGACGCCGCCTGGGCGAGCTCGGCCTCGGCGTCTTGGCGGGTCATGTTGATGGTGGGGTCTTCCTCGGCGGCGCCGCGGTCCAAGACGACGCCTGGCCCCATGCCCGTTTCGGGCGAGGGCACGGAGCGCGGCATCTGGGGCTGGCGCGGCTCCGGCGGCTGCGAGTGGCGGTGCTGCTGAGGCTGGGGCAGGGGCGCTGGCCTGGGCGGGTCGGGGTCGCCCGGTTGAGGCGCTGGCCGGAGCCGCTGGCGTTGGGGCGCCTGCATGGAGGAGAGGAGCTCGTCGGGGATGGAGTCGGAGGCCGCGACCATGGGGCGCGTGCGTTGGTCGTCGGCGTCTTTGTGTCTAACTGGGGCCGGGGCGGCGGGCTTGTTGGTCCAGGCGCCGACGCTGGGCGGCGGGGTCAGCGCGTCGTCCGCCGGCGGCTTCCCCAGCTCGAGGCGCGCGTGCCCAAGGCTGGTGCGCTTCAGCGGCAGGTCGAGGCCAGCGGGCTGGCCTTCCTTCACGGGGCGGTCCAGGGGGCCGGTGTCGAAGTCGTCGGGGTTGGCCTTCGGCTTGGCGCTAATGGGCGCGGCCGGCGTGGTGCCGATGACCTTGGCCAGGTAGGAGTCGAGGCCCTGCGCCTGCGGGCGCTCGATCATGCCCCGGTCGATGGCCACCTGCTCGGCCTGGTCGAGGATGTCACTGGGCAGGCTGTTGAAGGTGCCGAAGGTGTCGTCGTCGGAGGCTGGGTGTTGCACCAGCAGCGGGATCTCGGCTTTGACGCGCTGCACCGGCGGCAGCGTGCCCCCTTTGAGAGTGCCGCGCGGCGTCGGCGCTCCCATCCCGGGCTGCAAGTTGCGTTTGATCTGCTGGACCTTGTCCTTGAGCTTGGGGATGGTGGGGCTGTCTTCGGAGACGATGTCGGCGTCGATGGTCTCGATGTGCGAGTCGAGCCGGCGAGGTCCAGCGGGCGCAAGTCCACGGAGAGGCGGGGGGCTTGGTTGAGGGGACGCCTGGGCGCCGACGGGGCGCGTCGGCGGGTCGAACTCCTCGGGCGGCGGCCCCTCGTCGGTGACCGCAGGGACGGAGGTGGTGCTGTCGCTGTCCGAGGACCCGAGCTTCTGTTGCAGCCACTCACCCGGGTCTGGGCCGGTGACGGCGTTGATGATGGCGGTGTCCTCGTCGTCGTCGAGGCTCATGCCGGCTTCGGCGTCGGGATTGAAGGCCTGCACAGAGGCGGCGGTCGTGTCGGCCGCCTCTTGCAGCGGCTGGCCCGAGGTTAGGTCGTCGTAGAGGGACCGGGCGCGGCGCGAGAGCGGGAAGACGTTGCAGACCTCCAGCATAATGGCGACCGCGCGCTCTTTGCGGCCGAGGTGGACGAGGCTCTCGCTGAGCAAGCAGTGCAGCTCGACGGAGCGGCCATAGCGGTTGAGCGCGCTCTCGGCTCTGAGGCGAGCTTCGCGAGCTTTGCCAGCCTCGACGAGAGCACGGATCTCGCGCAGCAGCGCGGCCGGGGCCTCGTCCTTTTGATCGCCATTTGCGCCGTTAGGGGCCATGCGGGGGCCGTCTCGGGAGGGGATGGGGCCGCAAAGTCTTGATTTACAATGGCTTACGGCGACAAACTAGCATAACAGGCGGGCTTGTTATGTCAATCATTGGGGTCTTGGGGTCAGGAGTTGGGTTGAACGGACCCCTTCGCCTCGGCCCACACCGTGGCCTACGCGCGGGCGAGGAGCCTGCGCAAAAAGCTGCGTCTCGAGCCTGGCTGCAACGTGTTGTACGAGGTCGAGAAGAACATAGGATTTGGCCTCGAGCACGAACAGATCGTGTCCAATGTGCCCTCGCACATCAACGCAGCGCTCTTCGCCGATGATGATGGCACACCCGTAATTGTCGGCCCAGAGCTCCATCACGACAGGCGTGTCTTCCGCTGGGCTCGCGCCTTGAACCTGTGGGAGTTTGGGTGCGCTGGCGATTCCCCTCGGCTCGTGACGACGTCACACGCCCGTCAGCAAAGGGAGAGCCGGGCTTTTGCGGTGGAACTGTTGGCGCCAGCCAGAGAACTCGCTCGTAAGCTCGGCGGCGTAGAGGTGTCCGAAGACGACCTCGTCAACCTCTCGAATGAGTTTGGCGTTGGGTCTCAGCTCATTCGGTACCGAATCGAGAACCACAAACTTGCCGTGGTGTCGGAGCCGTGACAAGGCAGACTTTCTAACAGCCTTCGACAAGACCATGGGCGTTCCCCGTATCGGTCGCCGGAGGCTACATCAAGAACGCGGTGCTCGGCGCTGTGGCACGAGCCCGTCCACACCGGCGGCATCACCTCCGAGCTGCAGATAGATGTCCCACCTCGAGGAGGCCGCCAGTGACCAGGTCCAACGTCCCTCGAACGAAGACCATCGGCTGACGGACTCGCGAATTCGGTTCGAGGACGTGGTCTTGCCCTCGCCCGTTCAATCCTCGTTAGTCAGGTCAAAGGGGTTTGGCTTTCGAAGGCGATGTTCTGTCCGCTTATGGAGACGTAGGCGAAGGCCCAGCCGACCTGGATGACCGGGATTGCCACGAACACCCCGACGCAGAAGGCCAGCAGGCCACCGAGCACGAGAAAGAGAGAGAGGAGCCAGAAGAGGAAGATGTCGGCTCTGAAGCCTTTGGTGATCTCCCAGCTCGTCTTCATTGCCTCGATGGGACCCTCGTTGCGGTCGACAACACAATAGAAGGTCATTGAGAGCCCCAAGCCGAGGATAATTCCGGGCACGATAAGGAGGATGAAGCCGAAGCCGACGATGATTCCCATGAGGATCGCAGCCCCCATGATGGGGAGCAGCCAACGCCCGCCCTTGAAGATGTCGCCGATCTCGTACTGTTCCCCGCGCACTACCTTGAGGCAGAAGAGGGTTGTCCCAGCGGTCAAGAAGCACTGCACCACGAAGGTACCGAGTTGCAGCGCCAGCGAGATGAAAGCGGGCATCGCCACGTTCCGTTCAATCGCGTTCAGCGCTCCAGAGATTAGGATAACGACAACGAGCGTCCCGAGGATGGTGGCCGCATCGCCCTTGATCCGCGACCACCCGTAGGAGAGCGCTTGCGAAGCCCTCCACGGCATTGGCTCGCCCATACTTCTTTCAATCGCGCCGCCGAACTCGCTCGGAGGCGGCACCTGGAGAATGGCGCCGCACTGGATGCAACGAAAATTGTTGTCGTCGTTTGAGGTTCCACATTCCCGACAATACATACACAGACTCCCTCCGCGGCAATAACTAACCACTTCAATTTGAGTGTGACGTGAATATGTCTTGAGTGTCACATGAGAATATCACGAGGACTTCGACAGTCAACCACGGGCGGTTTGTGCGGGGCGCAGAGAGGGGTGGGGAAGTGAGCGAAGCGAACGAACGCTCAACGAAGACCCCACCCTGAGGTCTGCACAGCAGACCGGGTAGACAGAACAAAAGCTGCGTCTATACCACGCGACGCAGCCCGGCCAAGCAGCATAGAAGAGATGGTGTTTTGAGACGGTGACGGGTTGACTCCGGGCTCGGCACCCGGGGCAACTCGCCCCGATCTTCTCTCGAGGAACTCGTGAAGTCCGGGCCAAATCCCAGCGCAGAACCAGGTAGAAATAGAGTCCCCTACCCCACCACCGCCTCATCCACCTCCACCCCCACCGGACAGTGGTCGCTCCCCATCACCCCACTCTCGATGAAAGCCCCCTTCACGAAGGGCATGGCGCCCTTTGAAGCAAGAACCAGATCGAGACGCCACCCGATGTTCTTCGCCCGCACATTGAATCGCTGACTCCACCAAGAGTAAGCGCCCTCGCGTTCCGGGTAGAAGTGACGAAAGGTGTCCGTCCATTTCCCGCGTAACCAGCGGTCCACCTCCTCACACTCCTCCAGCAGGAAACCACTGGTCTTGCGGTTCTCTTTCGGCCGCGCCAGGTCGATCTCTTTGGGGGCCGTGTTGAAGTCGCCCATGACCAAGATGGGCTTGCCGGCTATCTTATCAGCGTTCAACTGCTCGTAGAGCTTGCGATAGAAGGCCAGCTTGAAGGCCACCCGCGAGTTGTCCCGGTTGGGGCCCGAACCGTTGGGAAAATACACGTTGGCCACCGTCAGCTCACCCCAGCGCGCGAGCTGCACGCGCCCTTCGACGTCGTAGCGGCCCGCTCCCAACGAGGTCGTGATTTCATCGGGCGCCCGGCGCGCGTACAGCGCAACCCCGCTGTAGCCCTTGCGCTCTGCAGGCGAGAAGTGCGTCCACCAGCCAGCGGGCGCACGGGTCTGCGCGTCGAGTTGGTCGGGCAGCGAGCGCACCTCCTGCAGCCCGACGATGTCGCCACCGCAGCCCTCGAGCCACTCACCGAAACCCTTCTGGGCGATGGCGCGCAGGCCGTTCACGTTCCAAGAGTAGATCTTCATTGCAGCCTTATTCGGTGTCGGTGTCTGGGGAGCTGGGCGGCTTCAGCATCTCGGCCGCACGGCGCGCCGCCTCGACCTCGCCGACCAACAGGATCGCCGTGCAGCGCCCTTCGGGTCCGCCTTGAATCGCATCGAGGGCCTCTTTCACGCAAGCCTCGGCCGATGGCTTGGTCGAGCCAGAGACCGTGGCGGACCCTGCCTCTGCGGTCCACTGAAAGCCGATGCGAAACGCCGCACCGGCGGGCGCGCAGGCGTCGAGCTTCGCCTTGGAGTTGGCCAGCGTCGCCACCACCTCGAGCATGGCAAAGGCGCCTCCTTCCTTGAGCTCGCAGGAGATGTCGTGCACCTCGAGGTCTTCTACGGCGATGAACTCGCCGTTGAGAACGAGCGCACCATCGAAGTCCTCCGGCCCATCCGCCGGCTCGCCCTCCTCGGCTACAACGGGCTCCTCGCCGGCTGGCGTCAACGGCGGTGGGTCGTTAGCCACCGCGCTGCCTGAGCAGCCCAAGAGGCCAACAAACAAGAACACAAACAAAACACCTGCGCGCTCTTTCATGTGGACTCCAAATCGGTTCGCACGGTCCGAACGAAGACTATCACCGAACGCTCTGATCGCAGAACGTGCCCAATCGCGATCAGAGGTTGACAGCACGGCTGCGAGTCTCTAACCACGAGCTTCGCAGGCCCGACCTGCCCATTCGTGACGCCACGCGCCCTGGGGTTATTCGAGCCAAACTCTCCGTGAGTCCTCCCCCGGCGGCCAACCCAGCGGGAACAGCTTGTCCAGCACCCTCTCCCTCTTCGAATCCGCGGACTTCCTCGCGACCACGGCCCGCGGCGCCGAATCCTACCTGTTCGACGAGCTGACCACCCTCGGCGCCCAGAATCTGGAGCTCGTCCCCGGCGGCGTCACCTTCAGCGGCTCTTTAGAGCTGGCGACCCGGGCCTGCCTGTGGCTGCGCACCGCCACCAAGGTCCTGCTGCGCATTGGGCTGGCCGAACCCAAGAACGAGGACGAGCTCTATGAGGTCGTCCGCGCCATGAACCTGGCCCAGTGGTTCGACGCCGACCACACCGTGGCCGTCTGGGCGCACGTCAACGACGAGGTCTTCCGCAACTCGCACTACGTCTCCCTCAAGATCAAAGACGCCATCGTCGACGACACCCGCGATCGCACCGGTCGCCGCCAAGACGTCGACACCCAAGACCCCGATCTGGCCGTCGTGGCCCACGTGCTCCAGGGCGTCGCGCGCTTCTACTTGAACCTCAACGGCGAATCGCTCAACCGCCGCGGCTACCGCGTCCGACAAGGCCAAGCGCCCCTGCGCGAGAGCCTCGCCGCCACCCTGCTGGCCTTCGCGGGCTGGAGCGGCGGGCGTCCCCTGCACGATCCCATGTGCGGCTCCGGCACCCTGGCCATCGAGGCCGCCCTCATTGCCACGAATCGCGCGCCAGGCCTAGAGCGCACCTTCGGCTGCGAGCGCTGGCCCGCCTTCGACCCCGAGTGGCGCGCGCTCCTCGGCAAGCTGCGCGACGAAGCGCGAGACGGCCAGACCGCCGTAAACACCCAGATCCTGGCCAGCGACATCGACCCGAAGTCGGTCGCCAACACCCGCACCAACCTCGCCGTTGCCGGGCTCTCCGACGCCGTCGAGGTCAGTGAAGCCGACGCGCGAGACGTCCGAGCCCTAGAGCCCGCGGGACTCATCGTCTGCAACCCGCCCTACGGCGAGCGCATGGGCGACGACGCCGAGGTGATCGCGCTGCACGAGGACCTCAGCCGCGTCGTGCGTGGGTTTTCGGGGCACGAGCTGGCCTTCATCAGCACCACCCGAGCGCTCAAACGCGGTGTGCATCTCAAACCAGACGCCAAGCTCGAGGTCTTCAACGGCAAGCTGCGCTGCCAGCTGGCCAAGTACTCGATCCGCTAGGGAACGACCTCGCCGTTGACCACCCAGCCGATGCACTCGTCGGTGCCGAGGCAGACCAGCGCGACCTCTTCGCCCACCGCGATGTCGAGCAGGTCGTAGAGACCCTGGCTAACGCGGCAGGTGCGCTTGCCGACTTCGGTCGGCAGGTCATTGCCCCATCCCTCTTCGCCCAGCCGGCGGGCTTGTTCGACCCGCAGGACCACCGTCGGGCTCTCGCGCGAACCGCCGAGCTCCCGCTTCTCGAGGCGGCCCCGCAGAACATAGGGGTCCGAATAGGACTGGAAGACCGCCGTTCCAAAGGCTGCCAAACCTGCGAGAAAGGCGGCGACGTAACACAGCGAGACGAAGGTGCGCCTGGACTTGCTGAGGTCCTTGCGGCGTAAGGTCGAACTCACGCCGACGAGCGCGACGACGAACACGATGGCGATGATGGCGATGCCGAGCCAGGAGGCGATTCGAGCCGCCTCCACCTCGGATTGAATGGCTTGGTAGAGCGGAGTGGGGTCCATGGTTCAGAAGTAAAAGCGGCCGGTGACGCTGAGCTGCGCGCCCTCGAACAAGGTGTCCGTGAAGCGCTCTTCGGGGGCGTCGCCGAGGCTCAGGACGGAGAAGACCCCGTCGAGAGTGCCGACGAACGAGAAGTACGAGGTGAGCGCGTGGTCGTACTCGAGGCCGGCCAAGACCGACAGGCCGACACCGCTGATGGTCTCTTCGCCGTGGGCGGGAGCGGTGCGGCCGGGCCCAGCGGTGGTCTCGAAATCTTCGCTCAGCTTCGCCTCCACCGCTGTGATGCCGGCGCCGATGCGCACGGAGAGTGCGTCGAAGACGGTGGCTCCGAAGACGACGTGCACTTGGGCGGCGAGGTCGCCGCCAGCGACGAAGGGGACGATGTGGGTGTCCCAGGTAATGCGGTAGTCTGGCGTGATGCCCCAACCCAGCTCCCAGCCCAGGACATAACCCGTCACCGCGACAGACCCCTCGCGCTTCTCGACGAAAGTTGGGCTGGTGTAGAGCAGGAGGTCGTCGCTGGCGAAGGCGCCGCCCACCGACCAGCCAGCGTTCAGGCCGAGGATGAAGCCCGTGCGCGGCTCGTCGACAGAGGAAACGTCTGAGTCTGCGAAGGCGTTGGCCGACACCAAGAGGCAGAGGCCGGTCAACAGGAGCCCGACGAGGAGCATGAGGGCGCGAGGGCGGGGATCACTCCACATAGTAGCTCTCCTCGGTGCGCATCGGGTGGGCGCCAGTCGTGCGCACCCAGATGGTCACGTCGCCGCGCTCAGTGGGCAGGAACGTCGCCAGCTCACCGCCAGCGACGCTCTCGATCTGCAAGGCAGCGCCGCTGTAGCCGTACTCGAACGAGAGCCCGTGGATGGGCCAACGGGCCGAGTCGAAGGCGCGCGGAACGATCATTCCCGGGCTCTCTTCGCCGGCCGTCCCGATGGTTCGAAACGCTTGGGCAGACCACGCGCCATAGCCCGAGCTCTCGATGGCGATCTGGAGGTGCGCCACCGCGGGCTGGTCCTCGACGCGGACGGGGAATCGGTCGGTGATGCCCGCGAAGGTGTAGGTAAGCTCGGCCTCCCCGGCCCGCAGCGACCGAACTTCGAAGTCCATGGTCGAGCTCTGCCGTTTGGGGCTCAAGGTCACCGTCGCGGTGA